>JAUBOG010000870.1:0-1329 GCA_036700105.1 Microcoleus occultus BM001215583 | reverse complement strand
GTCAAGCGGCGCTCACGGTTACTGCGTTAAAGGCACTAACGCAGAACAACTTCTAGCAGCGATTACGACTGTGCAAGAAGGTGGCAGTTACCTAGACCCTAAGATTGCCGACTGCGTACTGCAAAATCTCAAAACGCCACTGCCCGATAGCTATGCGAATGACGACATCAAGCTGACAGAACGGGAAATGCAGGTTTTGCAGCAGCTAGTTGAGGGTAAAAGCAATAAACAAATCGCCGCTGAGCTAGGCATGAGCGTCCACACCGCCAAAGGTCATGTAGAGACGATTATAGCTAAATTTGAAGCGAGCGATCGCACCCAGGCAGCCGTTAAAGCACTGCGTTTGGGCCTGGTTTAGTCGTTAGAGTTAAGAAAGTGACATTTTCCTACACCTGTAACCGGGTTGCCCAACGGTTCAAAGATTAATGTTGCAGTTGCCATTGTTCCCAAAACTCCTAGGGTTTCTGCATATTCTAGAGTGACGGCAGTCGAACTGAAGGAAACGCTAATTTTGCGTATTTAAGAAGTGACATCGCAATCGAGATTAACTGTTCCTAGTGGGGGCAGCAGTTCTTCGAGATCATTTTTTGCTGGCGCGATTGTGAATAAATGGCGTCATGAGATTTCATTTCTAAAGTTTATCAAATAGGCGCTCGTATTTGATAAACTTTAGTTCTCAAAAATTACCGTCTCTGCTGTCGGGGCGACAAGTCGCCTATAAGGCTGATAAAATAAGTCTCATAGCTCTTAAGCCTTGTTGATAATTAGGTAGTTTCTGTGGAGACAAAGACATTAATTCAACAACAACCTGCCAATTACTAGACATTGAATCGACCCATGATTCACCCCAAAGTCCAATATAAAAAGTGCTATGTCTAGCATATTTTCTGTGGCTTTCTGTTTTTCTACATAAATACTTTTGAACTTGCTTGGATTTAATGTCTATCCCTTGAATGATACTCTTTAAGTATGATAGCGATAGCAAAATTAATAACTTACTCAATCGGTCGCCCGTTAAATTAGTCTTCTCTAGGTTATAGCCTCCACCTTTAAAGTCTCGCTCACATTTCTTCAATTCCAAATCTTTTTGCATAAGCATCAACGGCTGCTTGTATATTTGCCAAGCTTGTCAGAATATACCAAGGTTCTTCTGTAGTAATATTTCGATATTTACCCAACCACTTACCTGCTAGATTAAACCCCGTAATGGGTGCGGTTTTTCTGATTGTTACTTCTTGATTGAAAAAGCTATTTCCTGGCTCTAATCCTAGCATTTTTAGTTCAGTCCATAACTGGTCTTCCGTCTTGATACAAACATTCTTTTTTAGT
>JAUBOG010000869.1:0-1331 GCA_036700105.1 Microcoleus occultus BM001215583 | reverse complement strand
CGCCAGTGCCGTTTCCCTACAATTAATCGGGGTAGGGAAACGGCACTGCCGTTTCCTCGGTTACTCTCCCCCAATCTCCCCGTCTCCCGATCCGCCGCTGACGGGGGGAATGAGTACAACTTCGTCGCCGTCAGTGAGGATGGTGTCGGGGGAGACGAATTCTAGGTTGATCCCGAAGCGGGTGCGATCGCGCCACTGTTCTAATTGAGGATATTGGGCGATCGAACTTTCGAGCACTTGAGAAACTGGGGTTTCGGAAGGAAATTCTAGTGTAAGTTCCGAAACGCCGTAGGCTTCACTGAAGGCGGCGAATAGTTTAACGGTAACGGTAATCGGAGAGTTAGACACGGCAGTTTAGGGCGATCGATATTTTGGCAATGATTAACTAAACCATACAATTAATTGCGAATTAGGCGCGCTCCCGACTTAGAATTGAAATCGGCAATCTCTAGTTAAGTTATGCCCGGTGGGTAAAACTCAACTAGAGATTCCAGCAGAAAATCCGAACAGCATTGTATGTCGATCGCTCTCACCAACCAAGCATTAGAAGTAGTTGGCATCCACTTAGATGCAGTCCGATCATGTGTAGTTGGTTGCTGTGCGAGGCTACTGCAAAAGTATTTTTTGAGGATGCGGTATAGATACTTTACGGTAATTGCGGGAGAGTACAAAAACATCGCACTAAATTTAGGGTTAGCCAAGGCAGACAAGGCCCTGCCAAGTAGCTGCTTCTCGACTAAAAATCCGGTCGTAAAGTCCAGCTTGGAATTTCCGAGGTTTTGCCTTGCTTAGTACCCGTGCCGTTCTATCTAAGAATAATAGTGAAGTTAACGCGAACGAAATATTTATGGCAAATAACGATTTCAAGGTGCTTCAAATTATTGAAGCTAAAGGCTGGTATGCCTTTGGCAGTACGAAGCAAAGCCAGCACGTTGAGAGGTGGGTAAGACCTGTGGTGTGTTGGGTTTTAATAGAAGATAAAAAAAAGCGGCGGATTGTGACTGCTACCGCTAGCTATCAGATCGAGATTGACGACAAAGAAGTCGAGTTTTTTGCCCACGAAAGCGAAATTCAAGATATCGAGAGTCTCCCCAAGTCGGTTTCGGTCTCGGAATTTCTCAAAACAGAAGATTGAGGGAGCGAGAAAAAGACATTGTTTAACTTGTTATTAATTATTCCTTAGTGATTCCTTAAACTTGCTATTGGATTTTAGTTCAATAACAAGGGAGAGTGTCCGAGGGGAGAATTGGGAAAATCTTCCATCTTCCTTCTTCCCTCTATCCTTTACATCCGTTAAATCCGTTACAGAATCCGTTGCCGAACTTCCTTCT
>JAUBOG010000868.1:0-1334 GCA_036700105.1 Microcoleus occultus BM001215583 | reverse complement strand
GAATCTCCCAAGCTCAGAAGTAGCGAGATATTCAAAGCAATAGAGATAGCGATTCTATCAACAGAAATAGAAGCGGCTATCCTGAAAACAAAAGCAATAGAAAAACGGCCGAAAGTGCGCTACCATCACAACTGGTAGT
The DNA here is from genome assembly GCA_036700105.1 of Microcoleus occultus BM001215583. Taxonomy (GTDB): domain Bacteria; phylum Cyanobacteriota; class Cyanobacteriia; order Cyanobacteriales; family Microcoleaceae; genus Microcoleus. The sequence goes on along the minus strand of JAUBOG010000868.1, from coordinate 1,195 downwards.
ATGTTTGATCGTAGCAATGAGCTTATGGTCAAAAGACTCAATGCGCGACGTACTAAAGAATCTGATTGATGGACTTAATGAAGTCGGGTTGAAAACAGGTAAATATTGGAAAATTCCGTGCAAGGCAGCTATTACCAAAGCCCGAAAAAGATTAGGATGTCTTGTAATGAGCCAGTTATTTCATCAGTTGGTACGACCAATGGCTACAACTGAAACAGTAGGAGCTTTTCTGAATGGATTGAGAGTTGTAGCAATAGATGGAACCTGCGAGTGACCTCCCAGACAGTGATGAAAATGCCAGAGTTTTTGGTCGTCCAGGTAGTCGTCTAGGTACAAGAGCTGCTTTGGGAGCATCCCGATTTTGCAAGTATACAAAAGTATGATAAAATGCGCTGCTTTTGGGAAAAGCCAACACTTAGCTTCCTCCAAAAATATATTTTAGAGTCAATCAGCCATTTTAGAGGAACTGAAGAATAGAGTGTCTCAAGAGTTACAATAGTCAATAAATAATTTTGAGAGACTAAACATGACGCCTGACGAACAAGCACGCTTACAAGCTCATACTGCGGAAATCGCCAAAATTTTATACAGAAACACTCCCCCCGAGGCATTAGATAGCCTGGAAACAATAGAGGGACACTTGAGAAAACAATGGATAGAGATAGTGGGACCCGAAGTGGCTTTTTTTTTATCAAAGAAACCACGGGAACAGACAAAGGACGCCCCCGAACAGTAAAAAGTTGTGTGGGTGAATTAAAAATTACCGAAAAACAAGCAGAAAAATTAAATCTCAAAAAATCGACTCGTTTGGCCCCTTTTTTTGAGAAATGCTGTCTGCGACAAGTAGCTTTTTTATCCTATTCCAAGGCATCTCAAGAAATTGAGGTACAGACAGGAGTCAAGATAGGTCATACCAGTTTACATAGATTGGTAGAAAACCAAGAGTGGGTCGAACCAGTAGCATTCACCCCAATTAAAGAAACCAGTGTGGATGGAGGGAAAGTGCGTGTTAGAGGACCAAAAGGGGATGGTTCTCACTGGCTGGATTACAAAGCAGTTAGTCTTCATGGCAGCTTTTATGCTGCATATTTTCTGGAAAATGAAGTATTGATTGATTATGTCAATCGTCAGCCGTTAAATTCCCTAGTACAGCTCGGCGTAAATACACAGACCATTAAACGGCCAAGACTTTACC
>JAUBOG010000112.1:10550-15652 GCA_036700105.1 Microcoleus occultus BM001215583 | reverse complement strand
TGACAATTTGCCCAGTTTTTAGTTGCATTTTGCTACTGTACTTGCGATCGTTTTTTCTGTAAATATTTTTAATGATATTTTTCGACTATCCCCAGCTCGCTTGCTGGTTTAATTGGGTCAATACTTCTGGCTCATAAACAAGTCAGGGGGAGCATCTTCAACATCAAAGAAGCGTAACCCTTTGTACGGAAAGTCCCCATCTGGGGGTAGGAATAAAAAATTGGGTTCTTCCGTATTTAGTATGCTAAATGCCACAGATGCTCTCACTCATTACCTATTACTCCTACTCTCTCTTATCTATCCACTTCAGTAGTATTTCAGTAATGCAGTAATGAATGCAGTAAGTAATTAAATGTCAAGCTACCAGTACCAGGTTGGAGAAGTACGTTAAAAGCCCGGCTACCCAGAAGAAGTCGATCGGCTTCCATAGCCATGCAACCCGGTTTTAGTAGCCACTGCCCAAACAAGTGCTATACTACTGTATTAAGTATTTCAGTAATGCAGTAAATAATGCAGTAAGTAATATGGTAGCCATTGTTGCTTTCGTAAATCAGAAAGGCGGATGTGCCAAAAGCACTACAGCCGTGCATTACGCCCATTGGCTCGTGCAACAGGGCAAGCAAGTCTTGATAGTAGATGCCGATGCTCAGCGCTCTAGTTCCCAATGGTGCAGCAGGATGGAACCGAGCATCGCCACTCAGGTACTGCAAAGCCCGGATGACCTCTTAGACCAGTTGACTGACTTAGCTGCTACCGTTGACTACCTGGTAGTAGACGGCCCTGCTGGTTTGAGTGAGGCAACCAGGGCAATCTTGATGAGAGCTGACTTAGCGGTGGTGCCAGTGCAACCGAGCGGTATCGATATCCAATCAGCCGCCGATGTGGTGAGACTTATCAAACAAGCTCAATCGGTGAGACAAGGCCCGCCCCAAGCGGTAATGTTTCTCAGCCGTGCCGTGAAGGGGACAAAGCTCAAAACCGAAGCAATGGAGTTGTTGGGAAAACTTACCCCCACCATCAAAGTGATCAAATCAGTCATTCACCAAAAACAAATAATCGCCGATTCTTCGGGTCAAGCAGCTACGGTATGGGACTTGGGCGGTCAACCAGCCAAAGATTCTGGTAAAGAGTACAGCCGACTGTTTAAGGAAATCATGGGAGCGTTGAAATGAGTACCAAGAAACGCAAACCGCTAGGCAGCGCGATGGAAGAGTTTGTCTTCGGTACGAAGGAAGCTGCACCACCACCAACACCAGACGTTGTATCACCAGCACCAACACCCACAGCATCGGTAACACCAGAAGAGGTATTGCCAGCATCAATACCTCTGACAACACCACCACCGTTCGTTGCATTGCCAGTCGCTACACCACCGAAGCCGGCAGTATCAGCACCAGAACCAGTTTCCATTCAATCAAAGGAGCCTAGCCTGATGAGCAAACTGCAAGCACCCAATAAAGAAGCCACGGTCAGGTTTACCGTGGATATGTCCGAATCTCTGCACCGCAAACTGTCGATGTTGGCCGCAAAAACTGGGCGCAAGAAAGTGGATATAGTGCGGATGCTGCTGGAGGATGGATTGAAGGAGGTGGATGGGTAGGGGCGATTACTCCTATAGAGGCGGTTCGTTTAGTATAAGTGTGTTGTTTGGAAAGATTGGGCAGTCAACGGTGCCAAGGGTGGTCAAGCTTACTATAGGGGAAAAGTAAGCTTGTGTCCTGTCGTAACCAGCTTTGTAAAGCTGTTCCTTTTTATCAACTGATATTTCAAAATCGGTTGTCTTTACTCCTAATGTCGGTAAATTTATGATGTAAAGGTCTTGTATGTTAGCAATTTGCAACATAGTCTGAGTTCTGATTGTGGTATCAATTGCAGATCCTCCCAGTGTAAGCGGTCCATTAATTTCTGTGGAATATAGATCATCTGGTTCGAGACGCAGCCCTAAAATTGGCAACCGAGCTAAATTCTCTTCTTTTTGAAAAATCCATGCTGGAAAGTTGCTTATTAAACCGCCGTCTACCACTAATGAGGAACCAAATCTTACTGGACGAAAGAAGTACGGAATGCTCATGGACATACGCACTGCATCAGCAACGGGTAGCTCAGGGAAGTTATTTTTGCTAAACACTATTTCTCTTTTGTTATGAAGATCGGTTGCGATAACAGTCAGTGGTATCGGCAAATCTTTGAAACTAGGGGAACAATTACGTTTACCCGTTATCTTAAGTGAAATTTTTTCGCGTATCCAGCGGTAAAATTCATCTCCTTTGTAGAACCCCATTTGTCGCCAAGCAATTAAGTGTCTTAGCCCGGGAATCCGAGTGACAGGATCTTTAAAATCTTGAAAATCCTTGTCGAGCATCATATTTAGCAATTCGCTAGCGCTATAACCTGCCGCTAGGAGCGAAGCTACAATCGCACCTGCTGAAGTCCCTGCAACAGCTCGAAAAGTAATATTCTGCTTTTCAAGCGCAGCTACCCCGCCGACTAAGGCTGGACCTCGCGCGCCCCCTCCCTCAAAAACCCCATAGACAGCCTTGGTCGTTTCTTTCTTAAACATGACTTTTTTAGCTCCCAAATAGACGAAAAGTTAGATGAGTAGGGCATCCCGGCTTGGTCGCATCTTAGGTTATGACATTTTCGCGATCGGTCTGACATCGGGTTACTGAGTGCTGTAGTAACTCTCGATTCCCACACGCAGGTCTCTAGATATGTATTTCCCATAAGCTCAGCGCAACTTAGTTATACCTTAGCATAGACTAAGTTAAAACTAAGGTACAATAGAAATAAGCAAAAGTGTCTGTAAAATTTATGGAACCCAAGGAAGCACTTGAACTCGCTGATACATTAGTCTTTGACAAAACGGGGAGTTATCTCAGTGAAGCCCAAAAAGCCGTGCTTTCAGGCGCTTGGCAGGGGCAGACTTATCACAGAATTGCAGAGGAGCATGGTTTTAGTAGTGCCTATCTAAACCAAGAGGTCGGTCCTAGTCTGTGGAAGCTTCTTTCTGAGGCTTGTGGTCAGAAAGTCAGTAAAAAAAATTTACATTCAGTCCTAGAACAGCAAGGTACCATCCGCGTCGGCGATCGCATTTATCCCGATGCTAATCCCGAAGTCTTGAAGGTAGCAGTTAATGCCTTATTGGAAGAATCTCAACCTTCCAAGACAGCCGAGATTACAGTTTCTGGTGGTTTGAGTCCCATTCTGGATCGAATTGCATCTGGTTCGCACACTGAGACAGATGTGGCAACTCTTCGTCAGCTATTAAGTGGTGGTGAGCGCCAAATTGCAGCGCAATTCGGCAAATATAACGTTAATATTGGGCAAGGGCGGGAGATTCAGATTGGCGATCGTACCTACCTAGAACTGAACGACCAAGCAATACAAACCCTCATCCGCGCCATCCAAAAACCATCAACCGTTCTCAGTCAATTTCAGTCGCTCATTCAAGATAAAACAGAAGGCTTCGTTGGACGCGAGTACGTGTTTGATGCCATCCAAACTTTCATACAAGAAAACAAAAAGGGCTACTTCACTATTATTGGCGATCCTGGACAGGGCAAAAGCGCAATCCTGGCGAAGTATGTGCAGGATACAGGCTGTATTGCTCATTTCAACATCGAACTACAAGGGCCAAATCGGGCAGACCAATTCTTGGAAAGTATCTGCAAGCAACTGATTGCCCGTTACCAAATGCCTTATGACCCTTTACCATCCAATGCGACGCGAGATGGAGAGTTTTTAGGGCAGTTGTTAGATGAAGTAGCCCAAAGAAGGAATGGTCAACCTGTAGTCATAGCTGTTGATGCTTTGGATGAGGTAGACTCAAGCAGTTACAGGGATGCAAATATCTTATACCTGCCACCTTACTTACCTGACGGGGTGTATTTCATCATGACTAGGCGACGGGGTGTAGAAGTGCCGTTGACAACCTACGCACCAAATCAGATTATCAGTTTGTTGGACTATCAGATTGATAGCCAGCTTGATGTGCGCTTATACATCCAGAACCGAATTGATGATAGTGGTAATCTGCGGCAGCAGATTGAGGAACGCCAAGAAAGCATTATTATATTTACTAACAAAATAGCCGATAAAAGTGAAAACAATTTTGTGTACTTGCGCTACGTGCTGTTGGATATTGAAAAAGGTTTGTATAAAGATTTGAGCCTTGAAAGTTTCCCTCAAGGTCTGCAAGGCTACTATGATTTCCACTGGCGGCGCATGGGGATGACAGCTAATCCAGTGCCCGATGCTAAAATTAAAATTGTTTACATTCTAGGAGAGGTGAAACAGCCTGTTTCCCGCCAACAAATTTGTGATTTTTCTGGAGAAGATTCCCGTATAGTGCAAACTGTATTGAATGAGTGGGAACAGTTTTTACACGAGTTGCTTAAGGATAATCAAAAGCGATATAGTGTATACCATGCCAGTTTCCGGGATTTTCTGCATCGTAAGGACATTCTAGAGGAAACTGGGTTAACAATACCTGGAATTCATCTACTAATTGCTAAAGACCAGTTGAATAAGTGGAAGAATCGTCGTCGCCGTGAGTGAGTTTGATAATCGTTCGCCTGAAGATGTGGAATATGGCTTGCATTTACCTTATCACCTAGCTAGAGCTGGTATGGTTGACGATTTCTGCGATTTACTAACTGACTTCGAGTTGATTGAATACAAACTTTCAGTTTTACTATCCCAGTCGCTCATTGAAGATTATGATTTAGCTTTGCAGTCGGAAATTCAGATTTCTGAAGATAAAAAAGATTGTCTGAAAGCTATTCAAGGAGCAATTCGATTATCAGCGCATATTTTGGATAGGGACAAGACCCAACTAGCTGGGCAACTATTGGGTCGCTTGCTATTTCATGACTCACCTGAAATCCAGGCAATGTTGGAACAGGCTAAGCAATGGGATTCCACTCCTTGGCTACGACCTTTGACAGCCAGCTTAACGCCACCTGGAGGATCGTTGTTTCGTACTTTAACAGGTCACACTGCCGAAGTCACTGCTGTAGCAGTAACACCGGATGGACGATTCATTATTTCTGCATCACAAGACAAAACTCTCAAAGTTTGGGATCTAGAGACTGGATTAGAAT
>JAUBOG010000112.1:0-10450 GCA_036700105.1 Microcoleus occultus BM001215583 | reverse complement strand
CTGGGTTACAGCAGTAGCTGTAACGCCGGATGGGCAGTGCGCTATTTCTGCGTCAAATTCTTTAGAACAGAATCTTAAAGTATGGAATCTAGAAAGCAGAGTCGAATTATTAGTTCTACAAGGTCATACTGGTCTTGTACGTGCAATTGCCGTGACTCCAGATAATAAAAGGGTTGTCTCTGCGTCAGCCGATAAAACCCTCAAAGTTTGGGATCTTAGTAGTGGGGCAGAGCTGTTCACATTATTGAACAACCATACTAGAGAAATTTATGCTGTAGCAGTGACGCCTGATGGACGACAGGCGATCTCTGCATCGCTTGATCATACGTTAAAAATTTGGAATTTGGACAGCGGAGTAGAATTAACAACCCTACATGGTCATAGTGCAGCCGTAACTTCAGTAGCTGTGGTACCAAATGGTAAATGGCTTGTCTCCGCCTCTGTCGATAAAACCATTAAAATTTGGGACTTAAAAAGTAAGCCGGAACAAATTAGTCTATCTGGACGCGAAAATCGAATGGCTTCGGTATTGGAGATATCGGACAAACAATTTGCTGTCTTCGACTCTCAGAACAAAATACCTAAAGTTGGGGATTTAACGAGTGGAGCAAAATTCCATATCCTACATGGTCATACTGACTCTATAACAGCAGTAGCGGTGACGCCGGATGGGCGACTCGCTGTATCAGCTTCACAAGATGCAATACTTAAACTTTGGGACTTAGAGAGTGGCATTGTTCTTGCTAGCTTTAATGGGGACGGATGGTTTCGTGCTTGTGCTTTTGCTCAAGATGGGATGACCATAATTGCAAGTGACAAATTAGAACAAACACATTTTTTGCATATTGAAGGCGTGTAGAGTATTCCTTTAAGTGTAAGTCTGCCCAATACTTAACAAAAAAGCGAGCGCATCCCTATTTGAAAACTGTCCGGAGCCTTGCAATAAGTGACACCTCCTTAAGTTGGAAATGCGAGTTATTTTAAACTTGCAACCTGAAGAGGTAACAAGAGAGCTACGAGGTAGAGCCGATAATGGTTTTCGCTTTTATACCTCGCAGATAAAAGCGACGATGATGGGGGAATTTACTGGTTAAATCTGCGGCTTATTGGTGATATTTTCCAAGTTTTTCATCCAGTTTTTTTCCATCTAAACCCAGACAAAATGTACTGCGTCTTCGATAAATTTTTCCGGCTTTTTTTGGACGACAGACATATTTTTGTCCCTGATGCCTGTTGATTTCATTCCCTTGCAGAGTTGACTTTAAATAAGCCAGAGACATGACCAAAATCATTGAGTTCAATCGGTTTCTTCTTAATTCAGTGCCTTCTCGATTATAGCCCCCATTTTTACAGTCTCGGAACATTTATTCAATCCCCATTCTTCTTTTATACGCTTGGATGGCGATAGTTAAATTTTCCAAATTCGTCAAGATATACCAAGGCTATTTTGTGGTTTGATTGCGGTAGTCTCTTTTCCATTTAGCTACCAGAAAAAATCCTGAAACTGGTCGGGTTTTACGGATTCTCTTCCCGGGATAATATAAAGCGACTCCCGGTTTAATCGGTAACTCATCTAATCGCTGCCAAATTTAATTTTCGACTTCCAGACAAGTCGCTTTTTTCAACCTTAAACAAAATCCGGCATTACGCAGCCTGGAGCCAGGTGGCTAAATCTAGGGAACAACATTCGCGGTCTCCTAGCACCACTATTTGATAATTTTTGAATCTTGCTAAAACTGAGGAGAGTACACTTTCTTGTTCCTCCTGGTTACTATTGCCTATGTGCGGCAGTAATCTCCAGGCTAAGGAAATGGCTCTTTTTGACCAAATCACGCTGACCATTAGTAAGTTGAGATTTTTCCACTGGCTGCGGTCCATCGCTAGGTATAACTTCTGTTTCGACTTTTTTGGTACCGAGTTCTCTAGCCAATAACTGATAATAGGCCACAATAAGCTACTAATCGTTAAGCTGGGTAAATCCAAGAATCTTTGTAACTTTCTGCGTCTGACTTCACAAGTTATCTAGATTGGAAAGACTCTTGCTATTGTTTCTAGTTTGACTTTTTTTTCTGCTTGAATGATGTTGATCCAGAAGCAGCAACTTTGTTGAACTGGGCGCGGCCCAATTGCTTTTCTAGATGCTCGTGACTAAATTGCATTAGTATTTTTTTTATTTGTGGGTTTGCTTGTCACTATAGCAGACCCATCTTTTTTTGGGTAACTCAGCTCTCATCCCTTCTGTGTCAAGGTTTCAGCTTCCTTGTTACCCCCCAGGGCTTGCTCAATGCGCGAATGGCGACTCGAAACAAAATTCCACCACTTATGCCGCTCACCCACAGGTTCACCGCCAATCACAATACAGCGAGCCGTGCCCGATGCAGAAATGTTTACTTCAATGCCTGAAGTTAGAACCGCCAACCGATGCTGTTCTAAAGGCACTCCATCAATAAGAAGTCTCTCTGTTACGCTGTAAACCGCCTCTTCGCTGTAATGACCCGGTAAGGTAAATTGTTTGGCAGGCTAATGCGGAAGCGGCTTGCAGCCGTTTCCGGAGATCTCAAATGGGTTCTATACGGCTCTAAACAAGATGGCTCGTGCCTTCAATATTGTGATCGAAGACTTAGTTGAGATTCTGGAAGAGTAGGCGATCGCTAAAACTAGGAAGTAGAGTGATAGCTTGGCTGATTAGGGTACTGATGGAGGTAATTGCGGGGTTGACTGTGGGTGACTTAACTCGATTGAAACTCCTAGTTTCTCAGAAAGTTCCAGAACATTATTGCTAAAGTCAGCCGCTCCAGCTAAAACTCCAGCACTCATCGTAGCAAATGTCAGCAGGGCAACTAAGCGGGTTTTAATTCTCTGGGGTTTTCGCTTGTCAGGAGTATTGATGTCCTCTTGCAAGTCATCCAGATGAACCAATGCTTCTTCACGTTTGGCTTCGGGGAATTCTTGAGCCATATCGCGGAGAGAATTGATTAGCCTAGTAATTTCATCAACATTCTGTCCAATATTTTGGGAGAAATTGGAAACACTACCACTGCCGCTTTGAACAAAACCAATACTTGAATTGGGAGCATTGATTGTTGTTTCGTTAGTCATAGATTCATTTTGATTGTGAGTCATAGTAACATTGCCTCCTGTAATTATAGTACCTTTATTATTACCTATGTATAGGCTAGAGTGTATCCGGATTTGTTCAGAAACTTTTCTTTCTAGAATGTTAGTATCAGAACGCAATATAGACAAAGCTTGTAAAAGCATCTGCATATTGTGTTTATTAGATGCTCCAATATCAGATTGCCTAGCAAGTTGAGCTTGCAGGTGCTGAGTGACTGTATGAACATTGTCGCAGGTAGTCTGGAGCCATTCTACAGATTTCTGGGGATTATCACAGATTTGTTCACACTCATTCCATATTAACTGAAGAGTTTGAGCGATCGTTCTTTTTAGGGCAAAGAAGAGGAGAGCTGCTCGTGCGCTATCCTGTAAGGAGTTAGAAAATTCAATACAGTGTTCCAATAATGCTTTATCGAGCGATAGTTCTAATTGAGCTAATCCGAGAGTTTTGGCTAGAGTGGGTTTTATACTACAAAGCCATTTGGCTAAGGCAAGTTCATCAACAGTCATCTCCTTGACTAAAGGCCAACTTCTTGCTCTCCAAGTCACTGAGAGGATGCTTGCAGTATAAGCACTGAGCAAAAATGTCCAAATATCGCTATTGATTAATCGTTGTTCTCCTTCGGTGAGGATATCTTGCAACCATTTTGAATGATCGGGCTGACTTTTGTAGTAGTGGCTAATGCCTAAAGTAATACCAAGCAATTCTGTAGGACGATAGAAAAACGATGTCCGATCTGCGGGAAAATGATTCCGACCAGATAATCTAGTTAATCCCTTTGCCCAGCTTTCGAGAAAATCTTCACTAAATTGTTTGCCACAGGCAAGACTATAGCCTACGGCTGCCAGAACAGGTGCTTCACTAAAGCGGTTGGGTGATAGTTTTGTTCTGTCTATATCATTGGCTACTTCAAAGGAAATATGACTGTTTGTTTGATAAAAAACATAGTTAGCAAAACCGCTTTCTGGTGATTCACTGTGATAGTTCGCCTGTAAATACTGTGCAATGCTTTCTAACTGAGAATTGAAACAGTTCCTAATTACATCTATCATAGGAACCATTTACTTGCACGAAGTTTGATATTGAGCATTGCAGGCGACCATCCCCGAACATTCTGTAGACGAGCGAGTAAACCCGCAATCAGCTCAGAGTAATAGATAGTTACAGGATCGGATGCGGGTAATAATGATTTCCAAGACAACGAAGTAAACTTCAGCACTTGTTCGCTGAGATAGGTCAGGTCGCGGTAAGTCGATTGAGGATGAAGATTAATGAGTAACGGCGTCGGTAGAGGTGTGCTGGATCGCTTAATCAGCTTCGATCCCTTTGTACTTAGCAAGCGAGTGTAGCGCCCAAGTTGCAGAATAGTACCTCGTTCTGGTGCATAAATACCTTTGCGCTCGCCTTCTTTTACCTTAACACCCTGTTGAGACTTATCGAGCATTGTGAATGGGTGGTCGTGGGAGATCGTTAAAAACGCGAATTCAACATTTTGTTCGTTACCAACTTGAGCGACACACTCAGCAATAATATTAGCAACGTCAACATCTTTAAGTGGTCTCGCAGCGTGAAATACCAGTCTTACCGTATCATTTGGTTGCCAGCCGTTGCGATTCTTTATTTCCTGCAAGATTGAGAGAGTGGAATTCCTTAATACACTAGGATATTCATCATAAGTACAGTCTTTAGACAAATTCCCCAAAAGGTAATTACCATCCCCTCGAAACACTGTGGTAATTCCCACAAATCGCTGTCGTTCCGTAAATCTACTACCGGATAATTCGCAGGTGCCAACACCAATAACCAGTTCATCATGAATAGTCAGATCGTGATCTACAGTCCAAGGTACACCATTCATTTTGGCATAAAGTGCAACCGTCAAATTTTGTAAAGTGTATTGCAGCTCATTTTTCGATTGATTAATTGTGGCTAAACGAACCTCTTGAACGGGAATACCTGCCATTAATAGAAGTGATTTGGAGTGGAGGTAGGGATTCTCGGAATCTGGTAGCCGTGTATGGTTATCCAGAAGCACCACCATTGCGGCATCAGGCATAATCTCTCGACTAGCTAAAGTTCCTTCAATTGTTTCCCTATAAACAATGGCGGGTGGATTGTGTGTATTTTTCAACCACGAAAGGGGTTCTAATGTAAATTTCGGATTAAAAAGACCAAATATTTTTGCCAATCCACCAGTGTACCGGGATGTTTCTTGCCACTCTACATTTCCATCCTCATCAATTTTTTTATTCTTAATGCTGATACCGTCACGTAAGCTAACGAGAAAGTTTTCAACTGCACCTTGTGCTGTATCTGGGAAAAAGACAATTATTTCTGGAGTTTTTTTAGAAAAAGTTTGACGGCTGAATGGTCCATATTGATCGATGCCAACCCAAGGATAAAGCGATTTTTTAGTCCGTGCCGCATCAAAGCAATACTCAACTGATGATGCTGCAATTACAGACTGATATTCTTTCGTATTTATAGCTTCAATGCGAGCGCCAATTGTTGCTTGTAGATCGGGTGCGATGTTCAAAGTCGCTTTATTGGCAAGAAACTTATGGGCTTTATTAGTAAGAAAACTATGCATTTCAGTCAGAGTTGCATCAACTGCCGGTCCAATCAATAGCTTACTATGCTCGTCGTTCTGAATCTCAAAAGTTTTTGCTTCAAGAATGTATTTTGGAAAGACCTTGAAACTAGAAATAATGTCTGGTAAATTTTTGACAGCGCTAATAACTTCACGGATAAGTTCTTTTTTTTGAGCAAGGAAAGTAAAAGGTTTGCGCTTTAAAGGATTATATTCTAAGAAAATATCTGGTAGTAAATAGCTTATCCTACTGATTATAAGTTGTAAATGTTCCTTACAGCTCAAATCCTCCAGTTGACCAAAAGACTTCTGGGGATTTGTGACCTTGGGAATACCGTACAGTTTACCTTTTCGCCAGTGAAAAAACCACTCATCTCCCAGTAATTCTATAAAACTTTTAAATTCCTGGCTATTCGGTAGGTTTTGCACATATCCTTTGAAGGTTGGTGCAGAGAGTGCTACCTTGAAACCGTTGAGTTGAATATCCAATTTACTCATAAATATACTTATATTTAAATAGAAATTTTAGGATTAGTATTATAGGTGATTGCTCAATAACATGAACGTGATAAAATTTGCATTCTTGAAAATAATATTAGATTTTAAGTTGGTATTTTTATACTATAAAATGAGTCCTGTATATTATTTTAACCTTGAAAATTTATAGGTATCCTACATGGATAAAGTAGTGATTACCGTACTTGGCTTTAGTGCGATTACCCATCGTTATAGTAGTGCAGTTAGTCTAAGCCGAAATAATTTATATCTGCATGGTAAGCTCATCTAATTTGGTATAAATTGTATTTGACAAAAAGGGCAAGATATAAAGGAACATCCTGTCAATAGCGGTTCTTTTGAACCCATTTGAGATATTTTGACGATGCACAGACACCGAGCGATGGACAGACAACGGACGATCGACAGACAAGGGGCGATCGGCTCGCAGCCTCAAAGATGTCAAATGGGTTCTATACAAATAGCTATCTCTAGAGAGTTGTATCAGTGACTTGTTTAAACTTCCCCAACGGAAAGCCGCTGTAAAGTGTCGAGTTCTCAACCAGCTTTCTGCTTACGAGACGATGGAGAGTTCGTCAGTGACTTGAATCCGACTTTTGAGCAGGGAGCGAATCAGGCGATCGAGTGAGCCACGTTCTTCTTCGCTGATGGACTCATCGAGGATGGCAGCCATCATGCCGTAGCGGTCAGCTTTAGTGATGCGGTGAGTATGCCAGACTCTCAGACGTAGACCTTATCGCGCTTGAGATGAAAATAGAAGGCACGGGTAAGCAAAGCTCAAGAAAATCTGCGATGAGCTTTCCACCCTGAGCATCAAAACCCTAAGTGCTGCACAGCCCGTCGTTTCGTTTCTTCGCCCCGGCGATCGTACTTAGCTGTCGTCACGGGGGAAGCGTGACCTGCCAACTTCTGCACTGTCACGATATCCACGCCAGCATCGAGGAGGTCTGAGCAAAACGTGCGGCGGAAATCGTGAGGAGAGAAAGAATCCACTCCGGCGAGTTGAGCTCGTCGCTGCAAAATCTTCAAAACACCATCAGGAGTCATCCGCCGAAATTGAATTTCTCCTCCCTTACGGATGGGAAAAAGCAACGGGCCCGATTCCTCTCCTCTCAAATTGAGCCACTTTTCTACCAAGGCGTGAGCCGGCCCTGGAAGATAAACTGTTCGGTATTTCTTGCCCTTACCCTCTCTAATTTCCAACCCTCCCGTAGATAGGTTGAAATCTGCCAAATCCAGGTTGACTGCTTCAGCGCGGCGGATGCCTCCCCCCCGCAAGATAGCAATCAAGGCTGCATCTCGAACATCAAGGGTACTCTCGCCAGAGCAGCTTTGCACCAGCGCTGCAATTTCATCCGGGGATAGCGCCCGCCCCCTTGGTTTTCCCGATTGCTTGACGCTTCTGACATCTACCGCCTTGCTGTAATCTTGAGAGTCTATTAAATCTAACCGCAGAGCCTCCTTCAACACTCGCCTCAAGGCGCACAGCATTTGATTGACCGATGCGGGCGCGTACTTTTTCTCCAGTGCCGAGCGCAGCGCTGCCGTGTGCCTGTAGCGCAATGCTGCCCAATTCAACGTCATCCGGTCGCACTCCGAGCCCGCCAGCAACTTCGCCATGATGTCGAGTCCTGCCGCCATCGTTGCCTTCGAGCGATCGCTTCCCAAACTGTCTAGGTACACCTCCGCGGGATGAAGCGCCAGCGGCACCGGTGCGTGCAACTTCAAGGTTTCGGGCTGTTGCTCTTCAATTCTGTTGAGCATTTACTCTTTATAACTTTTCTTATAAATACTAATTTAGACTAAGGAGGACTTCCTATTTAGACTAAGGAAGACTTGCCTTTATCCAAAATTTACCTCTCAAAAGAGTCGCCCTCCGCTGCACCTGGAGGTTGGTTCTCCCCCAAGGCAGAGGCTATTAACAAGCAATATTGTTACAATTCTTCATCTAGCGGGTGCATCTTCAAACCTGCTTTAAGGAGAATTAACAGACAATGTGGCTTAAATTTGGTGTTGCTCTCAGCGGTGAACTGACGAGCATTGATGAGGTTGTGCGCGGAAAAACGAATCTCGCTTGTCTCTACTGCGGAGGCGGATTGACAGCAAAAAAGGGTGCGGTGAAAGAGCATCACTTCGCGCACACTGAGGAAACTTGTAAACCAGTCTCGCAGCGGATTAAAACCAAAGCTTTTCCATCGCTTCCCCTCTACGAGCATTTCAACATCGAACTCAAGGGTGAGGAATTAGAGCAACTGAAGGTGCTGTGGAAGTGCGATTCGTTGATTAGTGAATCTCGGTAATCAATCCGTAAATAACTAATCCAGTGAAACTCGACCCCTAGGTTGGGCGCTGAACTCTCAGATTGATGAAGGTGCAAGTCCTTCCCGCAAGATTCATGCGTGACTCCTTATCTGCTCACACCGACCAAGCTCAATTCTTGGAGAGTGAAGCTGGGAACAGGGCACAATCAGACGGCTGTTATGGGCTGACACTGGTGCTAACAGGGAGTTCCTACGGTGAAACCGAGCCTAAAAAAGTAACTTACACTTAGGCAGGGCATAACTTAAAAAACCCTGACCTCATCAGAGCTAAAGCCCGACGCATCATTTCCACAATAGCGTCCAGAATCTTGGGTTTCTGATAGTTAAATTGGCTACACCTAACGGAACAATCAATCATCTGAGGGAACGAATAAAAACGACTTGAGAGTCATGGATACGTCGATTTCCATGTAGGTAAGATGAGATACGGAACTCTCTCAAGACGGGTAGGATGCGAAGTAATTTTCGCAAGGTATTCAGAAAACACTTAATGGAGCAGAGCATGATTAGGCACAGTAGCAATACCAGTGAATCTTGGAAGAATCTACCGTGGAAGAAATTCCGCAAAGATTTATTTCGCCTACAAAAGAGAGTGTTCAAAGCGGTTCAAGCAGGAAACAAGCGGAAAGCGCAGTCTCTGCAAAGACTTATTCTGAAATCCAAAGCTGCTAGATTCCTAGCAATTCGACAAGTAACACAGCTAAACGCTGGCAAGAAAACAGCAGGTGTTGACGGTGTAAAATCTCTCGGCTTTACAGGACGTTTCTACCTAGAAACAATACTTAAAGAGTCGGCAGGTAATTGGCATCATCAAGGACTACGGGAAATCCCAATCCCAAAAAAGGACGGGACAACCAGAATGCTAAAAATCCCAACTATCGCGGATAGAGCTTGGCAATGCCTCGCTAAATACGCTTTAGAACCAGCACACGAAGCAACATTCCATGCTTACAGCTACGGGTTCAGAGCCGGACGCTCCGCGCACGATGCACAGAAAATCCTGTTCAACAATCTAAGAAGCTACTGTAATGGAATGGAAAAACGAGTGATCGAACTCGACATAGAAAAATGCTTCGACAGGATTAGTCACACCACCATAATGGACAACTTAATTGCGCCCAAAGGTATCAAGCTCGGAATCTTCCGATGCCTAAAAGCTGGGGTCAACCCCGATTTCCCGGAACAAGGAACTCCTCAAGGTGGGGTGGTGAGTCCCCTATTAGCCAACATCGCTCTTAACGGGATTGAAAGTATTCACAGATACCATAAGGATGGATTTAGAATAACGGACAAAACCCCAGCGTCAAACATTATCGAAACATCAATCCGTTATGCGGATGATATGGTGATAATGCTTAGACCTCAAGACGATGCAGTCAAAATACTTGCCGACATTGATAGTTTTTTAGCAGCAAGAGGAATGATGGTAAGTGCTAAAAAGACCAAGATTACCGCCGCGACAGATGGCTTCGACTTTCTCGGCTGGCATTTTAAAGTGTTAAGCGACGGAAGATTTAAAAGCTACCCCTCTGTGGATAACTTTAAAAAGTTCCGTTTGAAGGTAAAGAACATCGTTAATTGCTCGAATTATGGTTCTAAGGTAAAAGCCGAAAAGCTAGCACCAATAGTTAGAGGATGGAGAAATTACCATAGGTTCTGTGATATGTCAGGAGCAAGGTTTTCACTTTGGTTCTTAAATCACAGAACATACACGGTATTTAACAAGGAATCCAAAAATACCAGAGAATCAAGCGTTAAGCTTGTTAAGAAGGCATTTCCAACGGTTCCTTACTCCGAAAACAAACACATCAACGTTAAAGGGGATAAATCGCCCTACGACGGAGATTTAACCTACTGGAGCGAACGCAATAGTAAGTTATATGATGATTTGACCTCTAAAGCCCT
>JAUBOG010000867.1:0-1337 GCA_036700105.1 Microcoleus occultus BM001215583 | reverse complement strand
TTGAAAAATCTACTCCGATAGCGGACGCTAAAGCGCTTTGAGTCCAGCCTTCTTTCAGCAGCAGCTCGATCAACTGAGTCAGCCGCTTTTGGCGATCGAGTATAAGAGAAGATACAGAGCTAACAGTCACAATTTCTTACCGAAAATTTAGGTTTAAAGTCCTGGGGCACACGGGAACTAACGCCCTTGCGAGACATCGACAAGAGTTTGGGTGAGGAGACTCCTCCTTTGTAAGCCGAGTCGTGGAAAGAGGTAGCCCAAAGAGCGGTCTTTGGAATCCCCGTGCGCGAACGCACCCGGAGGATGTCAACTGACGCTTTTACCGTACACTATTTTACTTTTTGCTGCGTTGAAACCGATAGTTTTTCGCTATTTTACCCCCTTTCTACAAACTTTGAGCCATCAAAGCCTTAATCGATTACGCAACTACTCTTGCATTATGCAATACTTGATCTTGCACCCCGCAAGACGGACGGAACATCAATGTCATCCTCCAACACAGTTCGCGGTTCTGATGCAAATAACTTCTCTGTTGTTCGCAGCGCTGAACTCACTGCGAGAGTTGCACAGGACTGCCAGCTAAACAAAGCCGACGCTAAAGATTTGTCTGCCCAGAGCACGCTCACTGATGCTGAAGCATTAGAATTAAGCAGCTTGGAAGCTACAGTCGAACGGAGCTTGAAAGCTTTTTGGGAAATAGGGCAAGCTTTGCGCCATATCCGGGATCGACGTCTCTACCGACAAGACTTCTCGACTTTTGAAGACTATTGCACTAATCGGTGGGAAATGTCTCGTCGCTGGGCTTACCAATTGATCGAGGCGGCAACCGTGTACGAAAATGTGCGCCATGGCGCACAAATCCTTCCCGCCAATGAGCGCCAAGTTCGCCCTCTAACAGCACTACCCTCCCAAGAGCAGCCTAGGGCTTGGGCCCAAGCCGTTTCTACTGCTCCGAACGGCAAACTTACGGCTTTTCACGTTGCCCGAGTTGTTGAAGAACACCAGAAAAAAATTTCGAGGAATAAGTCTAACAACGAGAACAGTTCCAAAAACCAACGAACTCAAACAGCCAATCATCCGTCAAACCGTGAGATTTCAGCAGCCACTCAAAAGAATGCTGGGGAATTGGGAGCAACATCCAGTCAGACAGAAACTCCATGCCGAAGCTGCTGGAATTGCTATCATTGCAGTTTTGAGCCTGTTCAAGACGACCCTCACAGTTTTTATTGTCAAAAGCTAGGCAAACTAAGCTTTATTGAGAAAGATGGTAACGAACGAGGAGCTAAATGTAAATTGTGGCTCGATCGATGGATCGAGCCAGAGTTAGTCAAAAAGGC
>JAUBOG010000866.1:0-1342 GCA_036700105.1 Microcoleus occultus BM001215583 | reverse complement strand
ACTGCCGAAATGCTTCGCCCCTACGAAGATATTTGCAAAAATGAGATGCACCCACTATGCGGCACAACTGATCCAGTTAAAGGTATTTGAAGAAGTCAAAACACCACTGTTAAATCGCGGTTTTTCACCCAAGGAAGCAGAAAATCAAGCAAGAGAGCTACTCCATAGAGTGGGACTGGGTGGAGAAGACATGGAGAAAAAGCGGATTTGGGATCTATCTGGCGGTGAACAGCAGCGGTTGGCGATCGCTGCCACACTAGCGATGGAGCCTTCAATCGTCATTCTCGACAACGTGATGGACAAGCTCGACCCCAAAGGACGAGAGCAAGTACGCGGTATTGTTACGGAACTGAACGGTCATAAAACGCAAATTATTGTCGATCGAGATGCCGATTTCCTGTTGCAAAAAACCCAGAGGCTGATCGTCTTTGTTGATGGTAAAGCGATCGCCTCTGGCTTGCCAGAGGAAATCGTCAAAAACCAAGAATTGCTGGAGCGTGCCGATATCGAACCGCCAATCAGTCTGCGTGTTGCCCGCACCTTGGGGATGTCCCAGTCACCGCTCACACCCGAAGAATTTAAGCAGGCGTACTTTGCTAATCGGATGCAAGATCCTTCCTCGCTTGTAGTTCGCAAGCACTCTAGGATAGAACCGCCAGAAGCCAAACGCAATTTTGGCGCTCCGGTAGTCTGTATGCAGGACGTGACATTCTGTTACTCCGACGACGGACCCAAGGTACTCGAAGACATTAACCTGACGATTCATGCAGGCGAAGTCCATACCGCCATCGGTCGTAGTGGAGCAGGCAAAACAACTATAGTCAAGCACATCGCTGGGTTGGTGAAGCCTAACAAAGGTAGAGTCACAATTTGCGGCACGGACACGCGGGAGAAAAGCGTCCCAGAGTTGGGGTTAACAGTCGGAACCGTGCTTCAGAACCCAGACGATCAACTTAGCGAGAGAACGGTTAAGGATGAGATTGGTTTTCCGCTCAAGCAGCGTCAGTACGAACGGCATGGCTGGTTTTCAAAACAGAAACGCTACGATGACGACTACATCGAGGAACGGATCTCACAAGTTTGCGAATTAGTGGGAATTGGGGAGGATATGCTCGATGAAGATCCGTTTTTACTGCCACGCGGACAGCGAAAGCTGGTCACCATTGCAGCAGCCCTTGTCGTAGATCCAAAAGTATTGCTTTTGGACGAACCAACCATTGGTCTTGGTGCAACAGCTCATCGGAAGAGTGAACTAACCTGACGGTCAACTGGGTACAGTTAGACCGCAGGGGTGCATCTCACTTTTGCAAATCTCTGAAAAAAGGGCTAAAATGAAAAAGCT
>JAUBOG010000111.1:0-15661 GCA_036700105.1 Microcoleus occultus BM001215583 | reverse complement strand
GTGGAAAATTGTAGCGAAAATGTTGGGCGGAGTGAAACGGAGGGTTCGTTCCTCAGCCCAACCTAGGCACTGCGCGCGATCGGTTTTTTTAGCACTAACCCAAGCGTATTGCTGTATGGGGTTGAAGCTGGTGGCAAAATAAATCAAAGCTGACATCCGAGGGCCATTGTCAAGGATTTTTCAGTTCGCCCGCCCGATCCGACGCTCAGAAACCGGGTTTTTTACCTAATCTGCGGGCTGCAACCAGGGTGCTTTCGTAAAAAACCAGGTTTCTCGGCCCCCATGCGTAAGTCCTAATACAAATACAATAACCCCCCGATTTCCGACGATCGCTGTGGGTTGAATTCTGCGGTTCACTGACTCAACTGCTCGTGAGCCTTCATCCATTTCCACTTGTTCAGAGTAGCTTGAGGGTTGAGAACTGCAGTAGCGATGCCGTAAATAAGAGCCGGCAAAACCTCTCGATTCAACCAACTTTGTCCCACCTTTCTCATGTAGTGCAGCGCCAAAACTTCTCGAAACTTGTTGATTTTTTTCAAAAGCGGCAAATTCTTAAAGCATACCTGTTCGTATTGATTGAGCGATAACTCTTTTTCTCCCCGCAATCGTCGCAGTTGGTTTTCCTTGACACAATCAGCAGCTATGCGCTTTTTCAGCCAGTGCTTATCGGTGAGAGAGTTTTGTCTAATTCGATAATTTCCCAAAGGTGCTGTCGCTGCTAGCAAGCCGTACTTTTGAGCAATTTTGGTAAATAATTCTGTATCTTCTCCTACGGGCCAATCTTCTGCAAAGCCACCTTCAGAGAGAAGAATGGAGCGATCGACTACAACAGAAGACGGAAAAACCCAAGGACTTTCGCCTGTCTCCTTAATCGCCTGCATTTCTGCTTTAGTTGTAGGATAGGTGGGAACATAACTCAACTTGTTGCCGCGCTTGTCTAAATACCGCAAAGCGTGAGCCACAGCTTTGATTTCGGGATTTTCTGCCAGCATCTTCAGACAAAATTCAAGCTTATTGAGTTCCCAAGTATCGTCGCTGTCGAGAAACGCTACATACTCGCCCGTCGCGCGATCGATCATTAAGTTTCTCGACTTAGAAACCCCGTAATTTTGGGAATTTCGGAAGTATTGAATTCTCGAATCTTCTTCGGCCAGTTTAGCACCAACTGTAGCAGTACCGTCAGTAGAGCAGTCATCAACAATTAAGATTTCTAGATGCTGGTGGGTACCGTTGACTGCGGAGGAAACTGCCTCTTCCAGAGTGTCGGCTGCATTGAATGCAGGAATGATTACGCTGATTTTTGCGCTATTCATAACTTGAATTATGTTTTGTTTGGTAGTTGTTCGCAAAAGTACAGTCTTTGCCACCTATGACCCCTGAATCGGAATACTGCGATTAGATCGGTTTCTGGCGCCAACTGGAGAATTGAAGGCGGTGCAGCACAGCGGCTGCCCTTGGGTGCGATTTCATCTTGTTTTGCAGCGAAATCGCGAAAAATTTTAGTTTTTGGCCGTTGGTAGTTTTTTGTCGGATTCGTCAAAACTGGCTCGGTCCGATCGTCCGTCTAGGATAAGTTATGGTTGCCTGGAGTGTGGAAGCAGAGATTCTGATTCCTTTACGTGCAAGTAGCTGTAGTCCCGAAACTGACGTACTGCAAATATAACAGGGTTGCGGACATGAGTTCGATCTGGTATTGCCGATCGTCCGCGTGAAGAGACAAGCCAGATTGCCGACTTTTTTTGGCCGCTCTGATTTGCACCATCAGTGAATTTGATTCAGAAGTAGGGAACCTGCTGCAAATCATACCGTTATTCAAAAATGCCTATCTCTTGTCAAAAATGTTGCCAAAATTCTCTAGCAAAGTGCGAATTTATACTCTTTTTCTAACAGTGGTGCTGTTTGGCTGTCAGCAGCAGCAGAGGCCAAACTTACAGCAGCAGCGCAGCAAACAGGGCATGGCTGTCTCGGCTCACCCGCTCGCGAGCGAGGCTGGCTTGAACGTGCTGCAGCAGGGAGGCAATGCCGTCGATGCGGCGGCTGCTGCGGCTTTGGCGATTTCAGTGGTGGAGCCTTTTTCGGCGGGTATCGGCGGCGGGGGTTTTTTGCTGCTGCGGCGGGCCGAAACGGGGACTGTGCAAGCGCTAGATTTCCGGGAACGAGCTCCGAAACGGGCGGCGCGCGATATGTACCTCGACCGGCAAGGCAAGGTGCGGCCGAGGGCAAGTCTGGACGGGCATTTGGCTGCAGGGATTCCGGGGACTGTGGCTGGACTTTATACGGTGCACCGCGAGTACGGTAAGTTGCCTTGGGCGGCTGTGGTGGCGCCGGCGATCGCCCTCGCCGAAAATGGCTTTCCCGTAAGTTCGCGCTTCACAAAGGCTGTGGAGCGGCGATCGGATGCGATTAAACGGAACCGGGCGGCGCGGCAGGTTTTTACTCGCGGCGGCACTTTATACCGGCCGGGGGAGCTTTTGGTGCAGCGGGATTTGGCGCGGACTTTACGTAAAATTTCTCAGAACCCGCAAAGTTTTTATACCGGAGATATTGCGCGGGCGATCGCCTCTGACATGGCTAAAAACGGCGGCATTATAACTCTCGAAGACCTCAAAAACTATACGCCAATTTGGCGAAACCCGGTTTGCGGCAACTTTCGCACTTACCAAATTTGCGCGATGTCGCCTCCTTCGTCTGGCGGCGTTCATTTGCTGCAAATTTTGAATATTCTGGGAGATGCGGATTTAAACAAGTTGGGGCGCAAAAGCCCAGATACCTTGCATTTACTGGCAGAAAGTATGCGGATTGCTTATGCTGACAGGGCGGAGTATTTGGGCGATCCAGATTTTGTCACCGTGCCCGTCAAAGCTCTTACTAGCAAGAATTATGCTACATTGCGCCGATCGCAAATCCAGATGTCGAAAGCCAAAACTTCGATCGAGGTAAAAGCAGTTGACGCTCAAACTTTAAATCGGTTTGCATACGAGTCCCCCGAAACCACGCACCTGACGGTAGTTGACAAAGAGCGCAATGTGGTTAGCCTGACGTTTACGGTGAATGGCGGTTTTGGGGCGGGGGCTGTGGCGGCGGGTACGGGAATTTTGCTCAACAACGAGATGGACGATTTTGCCTCCGCGCCGGGAGTGCCGAATTTGTTTGGTTTGGTGGGCGGCGAGGCAAATTCGATCGCCCCTGGCAAAACTCCTTTATCCAGCATGACACCGATTATCGTTACGGAAAATGGCAAGTTTCGCCTCGCTGCGGGAGCTCCCGGAGGCAGCACGATTATTACCACGGTGTTGCAAATCGTGCTCAACGTTTTAGTTTACGACATGAATGCGGGCGAGGCCGTGTCTGCACCTCGGGTACACCATCAATGGCTGCCCGATCGCCTGATGGTGGAAAAAGCAGGTTTCGATGCTGCGACGCTGGATGACTTGCGCAGGCGGGGACACGTGATTCGCGAAGGTGAGGGTTGGGGAAATGCGAATGCGATCGTCCTCACGTCTGATGGTTGGTTGGAAGGGGCAGCCGATCGGCGCGGGGAAGGAGAAGCAAGGGGATTTTAGTCATTACTGATTAGTTATTCGTCATTATGGCGATCGCCAACTGTATAAAAACCGAGTTTCTTCGGTATCCAGTTGGTGAATTATGAAATTATGAGTCTATCTACGTGTATTTTACTATTTGTATTTTCTGTTGAAGCCTATTGACTCCTTAACTGCCAAGAAATACCAGTAAAAAATAATCACAAAAACCGTAAATATACTTAGATATAAATTGATTGTAAAGGCACTAGACATAGAGAGTTATATAGTGTGAAGATGAAGTCAAGCATAAAATCTGGCTTCTATTTTTAACACCAAAATTATGATAAATTCTCACAAGATTGCTGCCTTAGCTGCTACATTAACCGGCGTTATTAGCTTGTCGGCCTCGCCAGCAATGGCCTTTTCGGTAGGGCCAACTAATAACACTGAGATTTTGAAAAGTAATTTGTTGGGAACTAATACAGCGGGATTGAGTGATTTTTCCGTTTCACTAAATGGAAATAATGCTGCTTTTGGAACTTTTACCAATGACCCGTTTGGTTTAAGATCGGGTGTTGTTCTCAGTACAGGTAAAGTCGCCGATATACCGGGTAAGAATCGGAAACATAACTTAATGACCGACGGCAGCGATTTAAACACAGACTTTGGGCCTAGGGGCGAACAAGGGGATTTTACTCAGCTCAACCTCAGCTTTTTTGCTGACTGCACGGTAGAAAAATTGTTATTTGAATATGTATTTGCTTCCGAGGAGTTTCCTGAGTTCGGCGGTTCTGAATTTAATGACCATTTTGAACTGCTGCTGAACGGTACTAATTTGGCAAAATTGAGCGACGGGAAAACAGTTACGATTAATAATCTGGTTCCCGATCCGCATAATCGCTCCACAGATCACCGAGACTATATTAACAACCCAACTATGACAGGTATTGCTGCTAACGTGATTAAGCTGGACGGTTTTACTAAAGTTTTAGGTTTTGAGGGTTTTCTCAAGCAAAATCAGACGAATGTTCTCAGCATCCGCCTTCAAGATGTGGGCGACGGTAATTTAGATTCTGCTGTATTTATTAAAGGCGGTTCTGTGCAAACGGTTAAAGCTGAGCCGGTTCCGGAACCGATGACTGTGGGGGGTTTGATGGCGGGAGGGGCGATGCTGGCGGCTGGGCGAAAGTTGCGCCGCCGCCAGTAATTAATACCAAATCCGGGTTAGATATCCCCTTGATTACTGAAAAGGGGAGAAATTAGCAAGTAGGGTGCGTCGCCCTTCGTCCGGCGAGCAAGTTATATCCAAGATATCGCAGCAACGCACCCTACAGATTAACTAAATCCTTAACTGTGAACGGTACCGTCGGGTAAAATGGTTCCCGATAATCTAGCTCCGGTGAGTTTTACCATAACTCGATCGCCGTAACCGATTTTGGCTCCTGTTAAATCCGCACCGCTCAAGTCTGCGCCGCTCAAATCAGCTCCGATCAAGTTGGTTTCTCTCAAGTTGGCATTGATCAAACAAGCTCCTAACAGGTTAGCCCTGAACAAGTTTGCTTTGTGCAAATTCGCACCTGTGAGGTTGATGTTGTGCAGAAAAGTATCGCTTAAGTCAGCTTGACTCAGGTTTGCATTGCTCAAGTTTCTCCCTGAAAAATCCTTTTCTTTTAGGGAAGCTCCCTTAAAATTGGAACCGCTCAAATCGGGACTTTGCGGCGCGGCTTGGCGGTGAGGGCCAGATGGCTGGTGCGGTGGCGATTGGTAGCGGGACGCATCTGAATAGGGCCCGGAAGGATTTGCGGAATAGTTTCCCGCATAATTTCCAGGATATTTTCCTGAAGAGGGCTCGGAAGAGTAGCGGGGTTCTTTTGAGCTTGCCGGCGGTGGCTGGGCGTGTCGCTGCTGGGTGTTTTGATACTGAGTATTTTTGTACTGAGTATTTTGTTGCTGGGCGTTTTGATACTGAGTATTTCTGTACTGAGTATTTTGTTGCTGGTTGTTTTGGTACTGAGGATTTCTGTACTGAGGATTTTGCGGCTGGGTGTTTTGCGGTTGGGTGGTTTTGTGCTGGGTATTCCTGTGCTGAACGTTCTGATTCTGACCTCTGGGCTGAATCGATCGCAATTTTTCCCGAGCTAGATTGATTTCCTTAATCTTTTCTTCAGCTTTTTGGTGTAATCTAGTATTGTCTTTAGGGATGCGATCGGGATGCCAAATGAACGCTAAATCTTTGTAGGCTTGGGTAATTTCTTCTGGGGAAGCTCCAGGCAGCAGTCCCAGCACTTTATAGTATTGGTCGAGGTCGTTCATTTTACCACCTTTCGCTTTAAGAAATTAGGAATTAAAAATTAAGATCGGAGTAAAGGCTGCTGTGAAAGCTGGCTTCCCCGATCGTACATTGAATGAAGAATAACTCACCTATGCCGCTGCTGGCAAAAAATCCCGGATTCGCTGCAAGTATGTTGCGGCATCCTCCAGCATCGGAAAGTGAGCTGTATTGGGAATTATAACAAATTCTACTTTTTTGCTGAGGGAGGCTGCTTGTTTTCCCATGACTGCGGGGATAATTCGATCGAATTCTCCGGCGACGAGCAAGGTGGGAACACTCAGCCGCGCAAATTCTGCGGGCATTTCTACGGCTGCTCTTTTGCTGACGGCCGTCACCATTGTACCGATCGCGGCGGCCTCATCTGCCATCAAGAAATCCAAAAGAAACGCCTTTCTCGCATCCGAGGGCAGTGCCCGGTGCAGAAACCGGGCCATAAATACCCGATCGGCAAACGGAATAGAAGCCAGCCAAGCCGGGCGGAATTTGACAACGTAGCCCCCGAATTTGTGAAAAGTTGTAAAGGCTTTTTCATCGTATTCAAAAATACCGCTGCAAGTCAGAATTGCCTTTTCTACCTTTTCGGGATAAAGGTTGAGAAATAAAGTAGCAATTGATGCACCTGTAGAGTGAGCGTTGATGCAGACGCGGCTTAAATTCAGAGCTTCTAATAATTCAGCTAAGTCCTCAGCATAGGTTTCGAGTTCGTAGCTGGACTCAGGAGGCTGCTGTGGCAGTGGAGAACGTCCAAATCCTCTCATATCGTAAAGCAAGCAGTCAAAGTCGCCAGCAAGAGCGCGCGCCGTGCTTTCCCAGTAGCGGGCAGAGCCAGCCCATCCGTGCAGGAATACTATGACAGGCTTGCCGCCTCGTTGAGCGCTGTTGTCTGCTGTTATCCACTCGTAATAATGTTCTACACCGCGAATTGAAATGAAAGCCATGATATTGATTTTAGATTTTAGATTTTAGATTTTAGATTTTAACTCATAATTGTTCAGTAAATACCCAAATTCCCGACTTCTTAAAAAAGTCAGGAATCTCAAAAGTACATTTATCAAAAAATCTGCGTTAATCAGCGTCAATCCGCCCACATCTGCGGTCAAAAATCACACATATACAAGCCAAGCAGAAATATTAAGCTGCCGAAGCGGCCAGCCAAAATAAGCCGTCTACTAAAAGCGTGCTGAAAACTGCTCCGCTGAAGGCGCGCCAGTGCAGGCTAGGGCGCAAACTAATCAAACCGATTGTTAGCAGTACAGCGATTAAAACAAGAGCGCAGCCTATACCCCAAGGAGTGTCAATTTGCCCGATCGCACTTTGAAAAATCGGCATTGCCAATTCCGGTTCCGCGTGCATAACTTGGCGCCAGTAAGGCATCAAGCCTGTCAAATAAAAATACAAGTCAGTAATGGCGGTTCCCAATAACGAACCTAAATAAAAATACGCTCCAACTTTCCCCCAAGATTTGCCCAAGCACCAAATCGCAAATGGCAAGCCAATTGATTCTATAGGTAGATGCAAAATTGGTTCCCATCTAAACCAGCCCCAATAGATCGAACCAGCCAGCCAGCATCCGGCAAATCCTAGCAATAAATCTCCCCAAAGTTGGGTTTTGGGGCGAAAAATTAAGATTAAACTAACGACGAACCAGGGGATGGTTGATAGCAAGCTGATGGTTGGGTACAAACGCACTAAGGGCGCTTGGACGAAAACTGGAATTGATACTAAAAAAGCTGATGCGCCAAATATCAACCACTGCTGAATGCTATTTCTTTTATCTGAAGAAGATACAGAATTGTCTAGGCTGGTGAGGGTGGCAGTAGGTGCGATCGCCGATGATAATAAATTAAAATTAAACAACTGATTGGACTCCGTAATGTTTCAATAAGTGAACTAAAAATGCGGCCGCGGTTGTTGGTGTGACTGTCTCGATACCGCCGGCTGTTTGACTGACGTGCCAACCTTTGGTAGTTTGGGGCGATCGCCACAAATCCAAATGGGCGACGGGCGGATCGGCATAAAAACTGTCTCCACCGCTGCCGAGAATTGCCGAACTCCAGTGTGTAAAGCGATCGTGGCTGATGCGGTGAATCGGAAAATTACCCCCCAGGGGTACTCCCCAGCCGTCTAAAGCA
Organism: Microcoleus occultus BM001215583; assembly: GCA_036700105.1. Classification (GTDB taxonomy): domain Bacteria; phylum Cyanobacteriota; class Cyanobacteriia; order Cyanobacteriales; family Microcoleaceae; genus Microcoleus. The sequence continues at coordinate 7,673 of JAUBOG010000111.1, read as the reverse complement.
AAAAATGCCCCGACTTGGCCGCCGAGTTGCTGCCACATCCACGCCGCCCCGATCGCCCCGGCCACTCCAGCCGAAAAGCTGACAAATACTAGACTTTCTCCAGCCAACTCTTGACTGCACAAAAAGTGGAATATGTCAAGCGCTGAGAAAGGCGGATGTTTATGAGCCGGAAAAATCTTGACATGAGAGACTGTTTGCGAATTCTGCCGAGGATTTTCTGCTTCCCAAACTTCCGAAAGTCTCTCTAGGAAGCGATCGGTCAGTTTTGGGTCGTGGATTCCAGGGCAGATTACCAGTCTCATCGTGCTTCAATAAAATTAATCAAAAGCTTAACATAACTTTACTATATACCATAGTACACCATAACCAATAATATACCATCCGGGGGGATAGGGTGTTAAACTTATAATGGAGTCAAGTTTGAAGAGTATCCCCCCAAAATAAAGGCTGGGAACGCTCGAAACCGCCGGACTCAGAGGCAAGGTGAAAGAGTCTTAAGAAAACATAAAACTTATCCCCCCTGGCCCCATTCCCTGTCAGGCTTAGCAAAGCCTGATTCTAGTTCTAGTCGCCCTGCGAGTTTCGGGTGGGAGTCAAAAAGCCGATTTAGGACTGACGCTCATCAACCGGGCTTCTAGGATAAATCAGAGGTTTGGCCAGGAAGTACCGGCCGAGAAACCGGGAATCAGCGCAGCGCGCGCAACTCGCGCGATCGCCAACAATCAAAAATCTCAGATCCACTCTTCATCCTGTCTGGATCTCTTAGAATAAATAAAATTGAGGAATACAAAGTGGTTGCTTCTCCTGAAAAAATTGAGTTCAAAACATCTGCCGCACCTGCAAACAGCGATCGCGTTGCTGTCTTGCTGATGGGTTACGGCGAAGTCGAAAGCTACGACGATTTCGCCAACTACAACGAACAAGCTTTAAATTTGCTGACAGCCAAATTTGCGCCGGTACCGAATTGGATTTATCCGCCGCTGGCGAAGATTTTGGCAATTTTTGATTTGCACGAATGGAGCCACCAACACGGTCAATTCGTGTCGCCGCACAATGCAATTTTTGAACAACAGCGCGCGGGAATTGAACAGAATTTGCAGGAGAAATGGGGCGACAAAGTAAAAGTGTTCAAAGCTTTTAACTTTTGCGCGCCGTTTTTGCCAGAACAAGTAATCCCCCAAATTAAGGCTGAAGGCTTTGACAAAATTCTGATTTATCCGCTGTTGGTTGTTGATTCTGTTTTCACCAGCGGGATTGCTGTAGAACAGGTGAATAAGGCTTTAGCGCAAACCTTTGATGGCAAAGAACATTGGGTAACAGGACAGCGCTACATTCCTTCTTTTTACGATGAACCTGCTTACATCCAGCTAATGGCTGATTTGGTGGAAGATGAAATTAAGAACGATTTAGCAGTAGCGCATTTGCCTTCTCAGATTGGAATCGTGCTGATGAATCACGGTTGTCCGCACAAAGCGAAGGGCTTTACTTCCGGGATTGTGGAAAGTCAAGCTTTGTACGATCGCGTGCGGGAACGTTTGATGTATCGTTATCCTTTGATTTCGGTGGGCTGGCTGAATCACGACACGCCGCTGATTGAATGGACTCAGCCGGATGCGACGTTGGCTGCGAAGAATTTGATCGATTTGGGTGCAACTGCGATCGTCTTTATGCCGATCGGATTTGCGACAGAAAATCACGAAACATTGTTAGATGTAGACCACATTATTGAGGGTTTGCAGAAGCAGCGTCAAGGAGTTACTTACCGCAAATTACCTTGTGTAAACGACCATCCTGAGTTCCTGAAAATGGCGGCAGAGTGGGCAAATCCGCAGATTGAAGCGTTGTTGAGTGAAAGTGCGATCGCGGTGAATCCGAATTTGGTTGTTCGGGATCACGTACATTCTCATGGCGATCATGGGCATAATCATGGCGATCATGGTCATTCTCACGGCGATCACGGGCACAATCATGGTGGGCACGGGCACAATCATTAATTAGGCTCTGAGAAACCGGGTTTTTTGCGAGAATACTGCGTTGAAGACGGCAGATTAAGTAAAAAACCCGGTTTTTTTGTGGGAGTGGGTAAGTTGAGATTGATTAATGAATTTAAACCTTTAAAAAATCTACTATTTTAATGGCAGGGGAGTAGGTATCATCAGCTAATTGCCATTACTGATTGCTTCGATCAAGATTATCTAAATTAAACAAAGTTTCTGTATGCTCTTGCGGGTAAGCCTCACGAGTTCTAACTGTTAAAGCATTTTCATAACACTTTTTCGCCAGTTCGATATTCTGTGCTTTATCTCCCATGATTCTGTTACTGTAGGCTAATCCCAGATTATGTTGTGTCATTGCCCATTGTTCGGGATAATTCTCGCGGGTGAGGACGGATAATGCAGCAGTGTAAGATGCGATCGCCGTTTCTAGATTATCAGCCTTCTCTTCCCTGATTCTGTTACTGTAGGCATTTGCCAGATTATTTTGGGTCATTGCCCAATATTCGGGATAATTCTCGCGGGTGAGGACGGATAATGCAGAAGTGTAAGATCTGATCGCAAGTTCGATATTCTCTGCTTTGTCTCCCCTGATTCTGTTACTGTAGGCAATTCCCAGATTATGTTGCGTCATAGCCCAATCTTCGGGAAAGGCTTCGGGGGTGTAGACGGACAATGCAGCAGTGTAATATCCGATCGCCTTTTCTAGATTATCAGCCCTCTCTCCCCTGATTCTGTTACTGTAGGCATTTGCCAGATTATTTTGCGTCGCTGCCCAATCTTCGGGAAAGGTATCGCGGGTGTAGACGGATAATGCAGCAGTGTAAGATGCGATCGCCCTTTCCAAGTTATTCGCACGATCGCCTTGAGGATATTGTTGGTAAAGATTCCCCAGTGACCCCCAAGCCGCCGCCTCTCGTAGGCGATCTTTCAAATTCCTAGCAATTTCTAAAGACTGCTGATATACGTCAAATACCCGTTCCCACAATCCTAAGTCACGGTAAATATCACCTAACTGTAACAAAGTGTCAGATTGCGCCGTGCGTAAGTTCAATTTTTCTTGTAAGGCAAGTGACTTGTCAAAGAAATGAATTGCCCGATCGATCTCCTGTGAATAATCCTGTGCTTGGCGCGTCTTTACCAGGCTTGTATAAGCATTAGCAACTCGATTGTATAGGGTTGCTAATGCAGGGGTTGCCGTAGCTTGTTGCTCCAGATTTTCACCCTGTTCTAAGAGTTCATCTAGGGGTAAACTCAGTCTTCTCTCAGACTCAATCAGCAGAGAACTTTCCCCAGTCTGGTTAACTACACCCATTTCTTGCAGCGGAGGTGCTACAAATCGAAATACGCCACTCCGCCAACTCCAAAAATCCGGCGCTTCCAGACTCAAGCGACTCAGAATATTTGGTGTTACCCAAAGTACGATCGGATAAGGAAACTCCCGTAACCCCTCCCGCGTCCATTGCAAATAGCCGAAAAAACGGCTTAACTCCGACTGATGGTGAGAGTCAGCTTTTGACACCATCTCCATCAAAGCCTCCGTTCCCGTTACAGTAATTGCTGCTGATGCGTGAGGATTTTTTAACTCTGGGCAATCCTTAACCAGTTGCTCCAACGCAGCTCTTAGACTCGGTTCTTTTTGATTCAACACCACACGATAACAGCGAATCTTCGGAGCAAGTTCTGCCTCGTAACGATTAATAATCTGAGTTTGAAAATCTCCCGGTTTACAGGAGGCAATCAACAATGACAATACACCTTTACTTGCTTCAATTAAAGAGACAAGGCCATCGTAACTATCCTCATTGATCGATTCATAGTCCACGATATCACTGTCAAGCATTTAATTAACCCTCCGCTCCAATTAATCCACGCCGCTGCAATATTTCCTGAACCACTGGATGAACTCCAAACCACAAATCGTCATTGCGATATTCTAGGATGTAGAGCGTGTGTAATAAATCTAGGAAATCCTGATCCATGCCATCTTGGGGTAAATAATTTTGGTATACATCCACTAGAATTTGATAGCGGTTTTGTCCAAGGGGTTCTGTTAAATCAATCCGATAGTCTTTAATAGCATTTTGTAAAATATCAGGCGTAATTTTCAAATTTTGGTTGTCTGGTGTGCGACGTAATTGCTTCAAACATAACCCACAGCACAGACTAGCCAAACGAATAAATTCTCGCAATGCACCACCACTTTTGACGATCATCATCTGAGTTGCTTCCGGTGCAATCAACTCCTTGGGGATTCGCTTGTAAAGAATTTTCTCAAATAATGTTACAGCTTCTGCGACAGGAGAGGCATTGGGAACTCTATCTTCTCCACGAGGAAACAACTTTGTTGCCCACATCGATTGAATCTTATTATTTGTAGCATTCTGAATAATTCCTCGCAACGACAGATCTCGTGTCGCTGCCATTGGCATTGTATAAATAATCCGAAATTGAGGCTGAAATAACGCACTGATATTATTTCGATAAACACGATCGACAATCTCTAGACCGAGTTTATCAAGATCGTCAATCACAACCAAAATTTCTTGTCCGCACGCCGCTTGAATAGCACTAGCGATATCGTTGATGCGATCGATTAAGTCTGAAATCCGTCTCGAAAACTCAGTAGTAATTTCCTCACGAATCACAGAGTTAGCCTTCAACGTCGCTTTCAATTTGGCAAAGAATTTCACAAACCAAGCATTGACACCAGCTTCTCCACTCGTTTCTAGCTCAATGCTCGAATCAACTGAACTTCCCTCAGTTCGAGTATGCTTACTAAACCATTGATAAAAAGCTTTTTTTGTTTTAGAACCGATTTTAATCTGGCGTTCTTCTGCTGCTTCCATCAGCTTTACTGCCATAGCAAACAAAATGTTGACATGATTCACATCTGACATTTCAATCAGGTCAGAAATTGAAAAGAACACTACAAAGTAGCGATTCTGCGTGTCCCGGCAAAATTGACCCAGCAATGTCGATTTGCCTGATCCACGATGCCCTGTAAAAATAATTTTGTTATTGTCCGGTGAGCAATCTTCAACTAAATGCTCCAATTCTTCTAAAATCTCAGTGCCATATTCCACATGAAATTTATTCAGTTGCTCTACGGTGACTAAAGGAAGTAACTGAAGATTCTGGAAGGCTGTTTGGAAGGATTCTAGGCGCTGGTTAGTCATAGGGAATTATATATAGACTCTAACTCTTAGTTTATCACAATGCCCTGTAATCTTACCCCTCTACTGCTAAATCTTCGCTTGGACGTAAGTCCCACTTTAGTCGCTCGGCAACATTTTAGTGAAATTTCTTCATACTTCCTGTAAAATGCGACTATTCAAACGCTCGTATTCATCCTCTAGCAGCCACATTTTAGCAGATTCGTAATTGTCACTAGAAAAAATAACTTTATAGTTTTGTGCCGGATTATGAATACAAAATATCCCTGAGTTTTCCTTAACTAACATCAGGAGATAAGGAGGAGAGATCAGAGTATCAGCCCAGATTTCCGCAAACTCCCACTCAGTCTCTTGCTCTGATTCTTGACCGATCTTAGTAGCTGGTGCGGGGTCTTGTGCGAGGTATGACATGATATTTACCTGTGGTTTTCTTAATTTTTATTTCACCGTATTCTAGTGGTATCCGAGTACCGTCTGCTTTTAGTATATAACCAATTGGTTCTCAAAAGTACAATCCGTAGCGTTGATAATTATCCTCTAAATCGTCGGTTCCTGTGCGTTCCCCTCTTAGCTTGATTTCTGTGGCGACTCTTTCTATTGTTTATCTATCATTAAAGAGATGGACAATGCCTTCGCTTTCAAGTTCGCTTTGGGCTTTTTGGGCTCCGGGGAGATGTTTGTCAATGAGGCTGGTTCTGGTTTCTAGAGTAAGTTCACGGTCAATTCCACTCATATTGATTTGTTATGACTGGTGATTAAATTCTAGCAGGAAGTCCGGGCAAGCGATTTCGCCAGCGATCGCAGATGAGTCAATCTCATTTTCTGGTAGACCTATTACGATAAATCCTTCTCTATTATTGTCCCATTTCAAATTGTTTTTAATCTGACTAATGCACTCACTAACATTCTGTTGATATAGACTATCTATGCGATCGCAGTGCCATTCAAATACCACAATCCATTGAGGTTGCTCGGTCAGAATTACCTTGAGGAATTCATCAAAACCTTTGCCTTCCCAATCTATCTCTGAGCCATTCACCTCTGCTTCTAACAAATCTAATCCTTGACCTTGCACGGAAAAATTCACCCATTGCATACTTCCATAAGCGGGGGGTAAGCGCTTGATTATATGGGGCGGAATTTCCCGCTCTACTAATTTTATATATTTGCCCCAAAGGTAATATTTTTCACCTTGGGGATATTCTACATCACTCCAAGTAAATGTTTCCTGATGGCATTCTAAATACTCAAGAGTCTGTCTTGTAGAAAGCAATATTTCAAAACAGGCGTCCATAATTTCTCCTTTAGTTAATCAACATCTCTGGGATACCACCAAAATTGTTGCAATCCAGATTCCCATCTTTTCTGTTCCCAATTGTAGCGGAATTCGTGGATATGCGGGTTGGGATGAGCGGAGGGGCGATCGTGATCCGTCCAATCCACTCTACCCCAAGGTACATCACAGCCATTAGCTTTCGGCCAAGTTGATGAGGGAAAGGTTGCTGACTGGCGGTAACAAATATTATTACTTCCATCTCTTCTTCCAAGTGTTGTATGGGGTCTTCCTTCTGCTAGCGGATCTGGTAAGGGGATATCCTCTCCCTTTATTGTTTGTTGTGTCAGAGAGAATTCTGGTATGTAATACTCGCTGTTTGTTGACAGAACTTTCTCCTTTTAATTAAGTGTAACGCGACTTACGCACTCCGACCAAAGAAACCGGGTTTTTCACAGTTTCTGCGACTGTAACCGAGTATTCTCGCAAAAACCCGGTTTCTGACTACCCGTGTGTCCAAGACTATAGATAAACCCGCTCCGACTATACTATTTGACGCGCGATCGCCCCAACCAACTTATCGATCTCCGCCTCAGTGGTAAAATAGTGAACGCAAGCCCGCACGCAGTCAGGATTCAGAATTGTCCGCACCATAATTCCCTGCTTTTCCAACAAATCAACGAGCTTTTTGTGCGGCATCCCATTCATCAATCGAAACGAAACTAAACCAGCTTCCGGTGCCGAAGTCCGCAAACATTCTACATGACTGAGTTCCGACAAATGCTCCCAGAGATACTTGCTCAAACGGCAGATTTCTGCATACCTTTCCTCGATCGTACCCCATTCATGTTGAAGGGCGATCGCACTTCGCAAACCAGAATACAAAGGATAAGCCGAAGTCGCAATTTCATAACGCTGAGCACCCGGTTTTAAACCGATCGGTTTAGCACTAGAATCCGTCACAATTCCGCGCCAACCGATAAACACCGGCTGCAAATCTGCCAAAGCTGAAGCGCTCACATAAAGCCCGCCCAAACCTTCCGGGCCGCACCACCATTTATGACCAGTAAAAGCATAAAAATCAACCCCCGAATCAATCAAATTCAAAGGCAAAACTCCCACAGATTGAGCCGCATCAACTAACACCCTAACTTTGTGATTCTGCACAAGCAAATCCTCTTGGGGGGGGGGGGGGGGGGGGGGGGGGGGGGGGGGGGGGGGGGGGGGGGG
>JAUBOG010000865.1:0-1354 GCA_036700105.1 Microcoleus occultus BM001215583 | reverse complement strand
CCTTAATAAGGGGGGGACAAGAGCATTTCTCAAAGTCCCCCTTCTTAAGGGGGATTTAGGGGAATCGGGATATGTGCAACTACCCATTAAATTGGTATTACTGCAACCAGTAAAGTGCAGGATTGCCGCCTAAACTCGGCGGATCAGCGTGAGACCGTCTCTCACCGGCAGCAGCACCTGCTCTATCCGAGGATCGTCTGCAACTGCCTGGTTGAATTTGGCGATCGCCGCCCCGTTAGCAGTAGCCTCGCCCGATAGGTAAGGCTGCCCCTGCATGAGAGTATTGTCCACACAAATCAAAGCATTAGGTGCTAGCAGATTGGTGTCTAGCAACAGGTTCAAATAGTCTACATATCCAGCCTTGTCGGCATCAATAAAGACCAAATCGAACACCTCGCTTTTGTCGGCGGCTAACTGTTTGAGAGTCAACAGCGCCGGAGCAACCTTGACGGAGATTTTGTGACCGTGGGGAGACTCTTTAAAACACTGCTGAGCAAACTCGGCAACATACGCATCTACCTCGCACGCCACCACTTGACCGTCATCGGGCAGGGCTTCCGCCATCGCCAGGGCGGAATAGCCGGTAAACATACCGATTTCTAAGACTCGCTTCGCCCGAGTTAAATACACAAAAAACTTGAGAGTTTGACCTTCGAGATGTCCTGAGAGCATTTCTTGCTCCAACTGCTGGACAGTCTCGCTGTCGGAAAACCGCTTGCTCCAATTTTCTGCTTGGGTGCGCTCGACCAGAGATGCCAAGGCCGGAGATTCCGGCGTGGTACAGCGGTTGATGTAAGGATCTAAGCCACTTGCTAACTCGCTGGCTTGCCGCAACTGAGACTTGAGATTTGCATCGACGCTATCTAAGGCTTCTATTTGCTCTGTGAGATGTTCGAGTTTTGTTGCCAGGATGCCCAGCGGTGTCACTGGTCTGGGGGCGGCTGTCACGCTTTCACCCCTGCTGCGATCGGAGCGCTAGGCGTCTCTAGGGACATATACATATCTTCGCCATCTCCGCCGCGAGGATAGCTGCGGCAAATTTCCTTGTGGAGGGCGAGGGTCTCATCCAGCTCGGGCCTGGTCAAATCGTTCATGAACACGCAGCTTCCGATCGGCTTGGGAACTGCGGCCCGCACCAAACCATCCCGCGTCCGCCCGATCGATTCTGTGGCTCTCCACAGCAGTTCGGGGGTGAGATAAGGGCTGTCTAATGCCAAACCTATGCGGCTCATCAAGCCGAGAATCCGATCGCGATCGGCGATCGAAATATAGCCTCGGTGCTGGGCAATAGTTGCCGAGAATGCCATATCAATGTTGACACTGTGACCGTGGAACATGGGAATCTCCGGCGTTA
>JAUBOG010000864.1:0-1367 GCA_036700105.1 Microcoleus occultus BM001215583 | reverse complement strand
AGGTTTGGCCATTGTTTGATTAAAGTAGTTAATAAAATTGAGGATGCGATTTTTCAGATCGTACTGACTGGTGAAACTTGCTCTTTTTAGTAATTTCCGCACCAAAATGCGCTCACCAAATCTCTATTTGATTAAGCCACGAAGAATGTTTGGGTGTGTAATGGAAAACAATTTGATGTGTTGGGTCACTTAAAAAAACAGCGCGGGATTTCATGGATTGAAGTATGCCGCTTTTTCCCTTAATACCGAGGTCGATATCTAAGCCTTCTTTTTCGGCCACCAAACGCACCAGTGATTCAGATTGGTGAGTATTCAGACAATCCATAATTAGATGCCATTTTTGGGCAGCCGGATCAGTTTCAATGAGGTGACGAATATTCAGTAAAAAATCTGACTCTGTTCTCGAATCTCCACAAGTTGGTTTAATAATTTTACCATTCGCAATGTTGAAATTTGCTATCAAGCTCTGCGTACCATGACGAATATATTCAAACTCTCTTCTGACAACTTTACCGGGCCTCATTGGCAAGTCTTTTTCCAGACGTTCAATAGCTTGAATCCCTGTCATTTCATCAATCGATATTGTGTGTTCTCCTTGTTGAGCGCGTTCAATCGCAGTCAGATATAAGTCGCTAATATCTTTGACTTTTGCATCAAATTCTTCATCCACAGGGGGGGGTTAACCAGTAGCGGGAGGCGTGTGGTTGCAGTTCTGCTTCTTTTAATAATCTACCAACATGACGGACGGATATAGTTTCAATAATGCCTTGTTTCATTATTTGGGCCGCCAGTTCTCTGGCCGTCCAGTGACTTATTGGTCGTCCATAATCTGACGGTGAGGAACAGGCCATTGCAAATAACTCTGTTACTTGTTCCATGCTAAATTTTGCCGGTGCGCCAACACGCTCTCGATCTTGTAATCTTTGTAAAACCGATAACTCTTTTCCCTCGCTCTCCAACCATCGGTTTCGCCATAAACGAGCCATCTGCCGATTAATCTCTAGGCTTCGGCTTATTTCACGATGGTTTTGACCATCAGATGCCATGATAATGATTTTGGCTCGTAGCACGATTTGTTGCGGCGTTTTGTGTTTGTCGATCAACTTCTGAAGTTCATGACTCTCGCCATCGCTTAAATTTAATATTTTAGGCATTAATAAGGCCATATATTACTCCTCCATCGCCGACCGAAACAGGTCTCAACTAACTCTAGCCTTGGTCACGCTTGGTTGGCGGACTAATCTTTACCTAGAAATCTCGCTGCTGCCACCTTTGCAGCATACCTCGGTTTGCCTCATCTTTCTGAGAAACGCTATATGTTATTCTACCACAAATATAGTCTGTATACTTACGCCGAGCTGTACTAG
>JAUBOG010000110.1:0-15696 GCA_036700105.1 Microcoleus occultus BM001215583 | reverse complement strand
GGGGAATCCGCCAGTCAGACAATACGCCTATTATCCTCAAAGTTCTCAAAGAAGACTATCCCACAACCAGCGCACTGATTCGCTCCAAACACGAGTACGCGATCGCCCGATCGCTCAATCTCGAAGGTGTAATTAAAGTTTACAGCCAACAAGACTATCAGCGATCGCTGGTGATGACGCTAGAGGATTTCGGCGGCGAGTCTTTAGAGAAATGGCGGCAGGAGTCACCAGAATCATACTCTCCGATGCCTCTAGCAAAATTTCTGCATCTGGCAATTAAGCTAGCAGAAATTATCGGGTCAATTCACGCAGCCCAAATCATTCATCGAGACATTAATCCCAGCAATATTGTATTGAATCAGTCAACAGGAACGGTGAAAATCATTGATTTTGGCATCGCAACTCGCTTTTTCCGCACCAATCCGAGTTTTCAGAATCCGAATGTTTTGGAAGGCACTTTAGCTTATATTTCGCCGGAACAAACGGGGAGAATGAACCGGATTTTAGATTACCGCACAGATTTTTATTCGCTCGGTGTAACTTACTACGAGTTGCTGACCGGACACCTCCCGTTTCCCACAAAAAATATGCTGGAGCTAGTCCATTGTCATATTGCCAAACAGCCTGTTCCACCTCACGAACTGAATGCAACAATTCCCAAAGCTGTTTCAGATATCATTCTGAAACTGATGGCGAAAAATGCAGAGGATCGCTATCAGAGTGCTTGGGGGATCAAAACAGATTTAGAACTTTGCGATCGCCAATTAGCAGAAATCGGTCGAATCAATCGCATTCAACTGGCACTTCAGGATGTTTGCGATCGCTTTCAAATTCCTCAAAAACTGTATGGACGAGACAAAGAAGTTGCACTGCTACTGGCTGCGTTTGAGCGCGCATCTCTAGCGGACGATCGCATCGCTGGAAACCAGAATAATTCAGAAATAAGATTTAAAGTCGAAATGATGTTGGTTTCTGGATATGCTGGCATTGGTAAATCAGTGTTAGTACAAGAACTCTATAAACCGATCACAGCAAAACGCGGCTATTTTATTTCTGGTAAGTTCGATCAATTCCAGCACAATATTCCCTACAGCGCGATCGTCGATGCCTTGCGAAAATTGATGCAACAACTGCTGGGTGAAACCGACGATCGGGTGCAACAGTGGCGATCGCAAATCCTAACGGCTTTGGGAAGCAACGGACAACTCATCATTGATGTGATTCCTGAAGTGGAGTTAATTATTGGCAAGCAACCGCCCGTACCGGAAGTTGGAGCAACGGAAGCTCAAAATCGCTTTAATCGAATCTTTCAGCAGTTTGTGCGGGTGTTTTGTTCAAAGGAACATCCGCTTGCAATCTTCTTAGATGATTTGCAGTGGATCGATTCAGCCACGCTGAAGTTAATCGAGCTGATGCTGCTTGACGAGCAAACCCAATTCCTGTTTTTAATTGGAGCCTATCGAGATAATGAAGTAAGTCCAACACATCAATTGGTATTGACGTTGGATAGATTGCGAAATCAAGGAGCAGTGCTTCAGGAGATTGTTCTAGCTCCCTTAACATTGGAACCGTTGAGTCAATTGATGGCTGAGACGCTGCATCAAAATACTGACACTGTGCATTCTTTAGCTGAGTTGGTGTTGCGTAAAACGGAGGGGAATCCTTTCTTCGTTGGCGAATTTTTGCGAATGCTGCATAGCGAAAATCTGTTGACTTTTAACCCCCCTCAATCCCCCCTTAGTAAGGGGAGCCAGTGCGTTGCGGGGGTTTCCCCCGTTGTAGCAACTGGCGTGGGAAGTAAAGGAGGGTGGCAGTGGAACATTGCTCAGATTCAAACTCAAAATATTACCGATAATGTTGGGGAGTTGATGCTGATCAAGTTGAAGAAACTGCCAGAGTCCACACAGCAAATTCTTCGTTTAGCTGCTTGTGTGGGGGCTGAATTTGATTTAGAGACGTTGGCGATCGTTTGTGAGAAGTCTCCTCAAGCAATTTCTTTGGATTTGCTGGCAGCGATCCAAGCTGGACTAATTCAACCCCTGTCTGAATTAGATGAGAACTTGTTAATTCAAGAGTATAAGTTTTTGCACGATCGCGTACAGCAAGCAGCCTATGCTTTAATTGATGAGTCGCAGAAACAGGTTGTTCATCTTCAAATTGGTCGCAATTTACTCAAAAAAATATTGCCAGAGCGAATATCAGACAGGCTATTTGAAATTGTCGATCATCTGAATCATGGGATTGAGCTTGTTAGCGATCGACCAGAACGAGATGAAATTGCCAAACTTAATCTATTGGCAGCTCAGAAAGCAAAAGGGGCGATCGCCTATCGTGTCGCTCAAAAGTATTTAGCCACAAGTAGAGCATGGTTGGTCGAGTCTAGCTGGCAAACAAACTATGACTTTACCTTAGCGCTGTACACAGAAACGACAGAAGTTGCGTATTTGTGTGGCGAGTTTGAGCAGGTAGAACACTGGGGGGCGATCGTTCTACAAGAAGCCAAAACTATTGTTGACAGCGTGAAAGTTTACGAAGTCAGAATTCAAACCGATATTGCACAGAACCAACCTCTAAAAGCAATCAATACGGCATTGCAAGTGTTGCAGCAACTGGGAATCAATTTCCCCAAAACGCCCAGTCAATCGGATATTCGCCTTGAACTAGATACAATCACCGCTCGCTTCAGTGAGAAGGAGGTTGAGAACCTAATCCATTTGCCGGAGATGACTGAGACGGACAAGTTAGCGGCGATGCGAATCTTATCCAGCATTACGATTGCTGCCCAAATTGCTGCTCCTAATTTGATACCTCTGCTTGCATCAAAACAAGTCAACTTATCTATCCAGTATGGTAATGCGTTTGTGTCTCCCTTTGCCTATGCCACCTTTGGGTTAATCCTTTGTGGAACGATCGGAAACATCGACACTGGCTACCAATTTGGACAGTTGGCTCTAAAGCTATTGTCACAGTCTCATACCCATGCACTCAAAGCTAGAACATTACTGATTGTCAATGACTTCATCATCCATTGGAAAGAGCATACTAGAGAATTATTGCAGCCATTACTCGAAGGTTATCAAATTGGGCTAGAAACTGGAGATTTAGAGTCTGCTGCCTACTGCGCTTATACTCACTGTTTTCAATCCTACGCCAATGGAAAAGAACTCGTAGAGGTTGAACGCGACATGGTGACTTATGGTGAAGCAATCCATCACATCAAACAGGAAACGGCACTGACTTGGAATCAAATATTTCGACAAGCCATCATAAACTTAATGGGACGCTCGCTCAGCCCAATCCACCTCATCGGCGAATCCTATAACGAGGAGAATGAACTGCCACAATATGAAGCAGCAAATGATGGAAGCACTATCTTTACTGTACATTTCAACAAACTTTTCCTATGCTACCTCTTTTCTGAATATGTTCAAGCCGTTGAAAACGCAGCCCTAGCAGAAACTTATTTGATCCGACTAACAGGCACCCCCCTTGAGCCTTTGTACTATCTCTATACTTCTCTGGCAAGACTCGCAACTTATTCTGGAAGCAGCATTCAAGTACAGGAAGAAACTCTAAAAAAAGTTGCTGTCAGTCAGAAAAAAATGGAACACTGGGCATATTATGCACCGATGAATTATTTGCATAAATATTATTTGGTGCAAGCAGAGACAGCACGAGTTTTAGGTCAGTTGCTTGAGGCAGAAGAGTTTTATGAGCAAGCGATTCAAGGGGCTAGAGACAATGACTATTTGCAAGAAGAAGCCTTAGCCTATGAATTAGCTGCCAAGTTTTACCTATCTCGTGGCAGGGAAAAGTTTGCCCAAACCTACATGAAAGAAGCGCACTACTGCTACGATCGCTGGGGAGCAATGGCAAAAGTCAAAGATTTAGAAACTCGCTATCCGCAGCTATTTCCTCAATCATCTGGCATGGCTTCCACGCCAATCCACACAACTTCTGGAACCACCTCTAATCGCTTAGACAGCGCTTTCGACTTAGCGGCGGTGATGAAAGCATCACAGGCAATTTCGAGTGAAATCGAACTAGATCAGTTGCTCCGTTCCTTGATGAAGATATTAATTGAGAATGCTGGTGCACAAACTGGATATCTGATTTTGGAAAATTCAGGAGAATGGGCAATCGAAGCTTCTTGTGAACTCAATGATGGTGAGAATGTCTGTGCTACGCGAGTCCTGCAATCGATGCCAATGGCAAATCGCTTACCTCAATCAATTATTCAGTATGTGATTCGGACTCATGAATCTGTCATATTGAATGATGCCACTCGTAAAGGTAATTTCATGAATGAGCCATACCTTAAACAAAACCAAACGCAATCACTTCTCTGCTTGCCACTGCTGAATCAAAGTAAGCTCGTGGGAGTGTTGTATCTAGAAAATCAGTTAGCAACTGGAGCATTTACACCAGAGCGATCGCAAGTTTTGCATCTATTATCAACTCAGGCCGCGATCGCGATCGAAAATGCCAAACTTTACTCAGAGCTTCGCGCTAGCGAAAGCCGGATGGCTCAATTTCTAGAAGCTGTCCCAGTGGCAATTGCAGTATTAGATGCGGCTGGTCACCCCTACTATGCCAATCAACGGAGAATTCAGCTAGTTGGTAAAGGGATTGATCCTGCCGTGATCCCCGCTCAATTCGCAGAGGTATATCAATTTTATGTCGCGGGAACGAATCGAAAATATCCTGTTGAGAAACTGCCAATCATCCGGGCGTTGAACGGTGAACGCACCACAGTTGACGATATGGAAATTCGCCGAAATGACGTAACCATTCCAGTTGAGGCATGGGGAACTCCAATCTTTGATGCACAGGGTAATGTAGCTTACGCGATCGTAGCCTTTCAAGATATCACAGAGCGAAGACAAGCAGAACACTTCTTAGCCGATTACAACCGCACCTTAGAGCAACAGGTAGCGGAACGAACTGCTGCTTTACAGAAGAGTGAGGCCGCACTGCGCGATGTCTGCGACGAGCTTCGCTTACGAGAACAAGAATTACGACTGATCGCCGACGCTCTGCCTGCGCTGATCGGCTACGTGGATGCAAATCAGCGCTATCAATTTGTCAACCGTACCTATGAGGTCTGGTTTAGCCGTAGTCGAGATGAGATTCTGGGCAATTTTGTTCATGAACTTCTAGGTGAGATCGTTTATCAAAGGGTTGAGCCCTATATTAATCAAGCGTTTGAAGGGCAAACAGTAACTCTGGAAACAGAAATTCCCTTTTCGCTTGGTAAAAGGTGCATCAATGTTACCTTAATCCCCGATTTCGATCGCGATGCTCAAGTGAGAGGATTCTACAGTCTCATTACAGACATCAGCGATCGCAAACGCGCTGAAGAAGCCTCGATTCTAGAAGAACGTAACCGCATGGCGCGAGAAATTCACGACACTCTAGCGCAAGCCTTTACTGGCATTCTGCTGAATGTCGGAGCAGCAACACAAGTGCTAACGGATGATTTAGAAGCGACACAGGCACATCTGGAAACGATCGATGAATTGGCACGAATCGGACTTGCTGAGGCGCGTCGTTCAGTGACAGCACTTCGTCCGCAACTATTGCAAGACGGCAATTTACACAGTGCACTTCATCGCCTCGTGACTCAAATGAGAGCGGCTGCCGATACCGCTCTGATCTACGAAATCAAAGGCACAGCCTATCCTTTGCCAGCGGAGGTTGAGAATAACTTACTCCGAATTGGACAAGAAGCATTGACTAATGCTATTAAATACGCGGATGCTAGCGAAATTCGAGTTGAGTTAGTGTATGAAAATACCCAATGTATCTTGCGTATTAAAGACGATGGACGGGGCTTCGGGGTAGGTAGCATCCCATCTGTTGGCGGATTTGGATTGCTGGGAATCAGCGAACGTGCAGAACGCATTGCAGCACAACTAACGATTCAAAGCCAACCTGGGCAAGGAACAGAAATTGTTATCATTGTAAATAAAGCGTGAGAATCATCATGAGCCAATCAACGACTATTCGGATTCTGATTGTTGACGATCATTCTATTATCAGACAAGGGTTGGCAACTATTATTAACCGCGATCCAGAAATGACGGTGATTGCTCAAGCAGAAGATGGACAACAGGCGATCGCGCTTTTTCGGGAATATCAACCCCATGTCACGCTAATGGATTTACGAATGCCACAAATGGGCGGAGTTGAAGCAATTACTGCGATTTGTGCTGAATTTAAACAGGCTCGGATTATGGTGCTAACCACCTACGATAGCGATGAGGATATCTATAGCGGATTGCAAGCAGGTGCTCAAGGCTATCTGCTCAAGGATGCTAAACCTAACGAGCTTTTGAATGCGATTCGCACGATTCATAGCGGTCAGAAATATGTGCCGCCAGAAGTGGGGGCAAAACTGGTGCAGCGGATGAGCAATCCAGAACTGAGCGAACGAGAGCTAGATGTACTCCGTTTGATGGCGCAGGGGATGAGTAATTTAGAAATCGGTACTGCTTTGAATATTGGTGAAAGCACTGTCAAATCTCACGTTAATCGAATTTTAAGTAAGTTGGGAGTGAACGATCGCACTCAAGCTGTGATTGTTTCTGTTAAACGAGGAATTGTCAGTCTGTAAGTAAGTTGTACTAAAGTTTGAATTCAAATTCCAACTTTAGTTGGAGCCAACCTTCCATTTTGAGATGGACTAATTTATCAATCACTCTATTGAGCAAAAGTTGCAACTTTTAGTGGACGACAAGTTAGGGTTAATTACATATATTTAATTCAGGCAAGCTTTCATAGCAGTTTAGTTACAAGCTCTAAGTTTGCTTTACATAAAAAAAGTAGAAAGAGGGTTGTATGGCGGGCGCTGGCGATCGGCATTCTTGCCCTCGGAGGTAGCAGTGAGCTTTGACCGTGACCGCAGTTCGTTATTCGTCCCACCTTCAACACAAGATCACATAAAAGGTGTGCTGAATGCCACTGTAGTGCTGGTGATGTATGGGGACTATCAATGTTCTCAAAGTGCGGATGTTTATCGGCTGATTAAAGTTATGCAGCGACAGCTTGTTGTTTCTTTTGGAGAGAATTATTTGTGTTTCATCTTCCGTCATTTTCCGCAGATACAGATTCATTCCCATGCTCAACGTGCGGCCCAAGCGGCGGGCGCGGCTGCTGTCCAAGGTCAATTTTGGCAGATGCACGATAGTTTGTTCGCTCATCAACAAGAGTTGGGAAACGGCTATTTGGTGGAATATGCCAATAATTTAGGACTCGATATCTCCCAATTTCTGCACGAGCTGTCCAAACAGGTATATGTCGATCGCATTAATGAAGATATCGAAAGTGGATTAAATAGTGGACTGACGACTACCCCGGCACTGTTTATTAATGGAATTCGGTATCGCGATCGCTGGAACATTGAACAGTTGATGGCAGCGATTGTCACTACAAGTAATTAAGTTTTCTAGTCCTTAACCCCAACTAATTATTATGGAAAACAAACAACTTTCAGTTCGTTACATCTCACATCTTACACCATTGTCAGCAACAGGTTTTCCGGCTTGAGATGGTTCGAGAAATATTTGAATCAGGCTTGAAAAACCTTCAGGCATTCCGGATCAATCTGACAAGACTAAAAACCTGAGTAAAACAAGGAAATGTACAGAAATTCTTAGGTTTCTTTAGGCATTTATCGCAAATTCCAAGTTTTCTCTTGACATCATACGCAACGTTCGGTAGAGCCCGGGATCTGATTCATTCTTATCTAATTTGGAGGACTAACCCATGATTAAGCTTTATGGTCACGAACTGTCTGGCAACAGCTACAAAGCAAAATTAATGCTCTCTTTGCTGGGCTTAGACTACGAGTGGATTAAAGTCGATTTGATGGCAAGGGCGCACAAACAGCCTGAATTTCTGGCACTGAATTCGTTTGGGCAGGTGCCGGTATTGGTTGATGAAAATACCGTTCTACCGGATGCTCAAGCGATTCTCGTTTACCTGGCTCGGCAATATGGTGGTGAATCCTGGTTGCCCTCAGAGGCAGAACCGATGAGTCGCGTGATGCGATGGCTATCGATCGCAGCGGGAGAAATTCGGCAAGGTCCAGAAGTGGCACGTTTGTACTACCTGTTTAAAGCAACCAGCATCAACTTGGAACAGGCAAATCAGAAAGCAGAGTTCATCTTGACTCAACTCAATAATCATTTAGCCGATCGGGAATGGCTGGAGTTAGGACATCCTACGATCGCCGATGTGGCAGTTTTCCCTTACGTTGCTCTCGCCCCTGATGGCAAAATTTCCCTGGACAATTATCCAAATGTGCTTGCCTGGATCGATCGCGTCAAACATCTTCTTGGTTTTGTTGGCATGATTGGTATTGCAGAACCTGTTACAGCGTAAGGAGGGTATCATGCCACGTAAATTTGGAGAAATTGCTTTTACGCCGGAAGTGCAAGCGGCTCAGGAACAACGAGGTTCACGACAGTCCTATGAACACTACATTGCCAAGGGTCCTGACAGTGATTCCATTACTCCCAAGCTTGAGGAATTCATCGCGCAACTCGACGGGTTTTACTTTGGAACCGTCAGTTCTAATGGGTATCCCTATATCCAGTTTCGGGGAGGCTCACCCGGTTTCCTAAAAGTGCTGAATGAAAAAACTCTCGGCTTTGCTGACTTTTCTGGGAATGTGCAGTACATCACGGTAGGCAACCTGTCTGGCAACGACAAAGCATATTTGTTCTTGATGGATTATCGTCATCGCAAACGCATCAAGATTTGGGGCCGAGCCGAATTTATTGAAGACGATCCAGCATTGATTGAACGACTACAAGTTCCAGATTATCCTGCCGCAATTGAACGCGCTATTCTCTTCCACGTTGAAGCCACCAGCGAGAACTGTCCCCAGCATATTCCCATTCGCTATTCGGAAACAGAAGTTGAAGCAATGATGGCTCCCCTGCAAGCTCGGATTGCCGAGTTGGAACACCAGTTGGGCGATCGCACTTCTCCAAATACTGCTTAATTTCTGTTCATTATTGTAGAGATGTATCGCAACATCACGCATGGCATCATTTCGTTGGAGCGCCTGAAGTTCAATGCACTACAACAATTGAAATAAAACTACCAATATCAATTCAAGTTGTAAAAGCAATAAAGAAAAGGAAATTCCCAATGTCTTACATTACAGTTGGCAAAGAAAATTCTGGCAATATCGATATTTATTACAAAGACTGGGGCACAGGACAGCCCATTGTCCTCAGTCATGGCTGGCCCCTAAATTCTGATAGCTGGGAAGCTCAGATGCTCTTTTTGGCAGACCACGGTTATCGAGCGATCGCTCACGATCGGCGAGGACATGGGCGATCGAGTCAACCCTGGAACGGTAACGAGATGGATACCTATGCCGACGACCTCGCTACGCTGATTGAATCGCTAGATCTCAACGGTGCTACCTTAATTGGCTTCTCTACAGGTGGAGGGGAAGTCGCCCGCTATATCGGTCGCCACGGCACGGCACGACTCGCCAAAGCCGCACTGATCTCCGCTGTACCGCCACTGATGCTGAAGACAGAGCATAATCCTGCCGGGCTACCGATCGAGGTGTTCGATAGGCTTCGCACTGGCTCTTTGGCCGATCGATCGCAACTCTACCAAGATCTCGCCAGTGGACCATTCTTCGGCTTTAACCGTCCGGGTGCCAAAGTCTCACAGGGCGCGATCGACTGGTTCTGGTTCCAGGGGATGCAAGCTGGACACAAGAACGCCTTTGACTGTATCAAGGCATTCTCCGAAACTGATTTTACTGAAGATCTCAAAAAGTTCGACGTGCCAACCCTGATTCTACATGGCGATGATGACCAGATCGTGCCAATTGGTGCCGCAGCGATCGCCTCAGCAAAACTTGTGAAGAATGCAACCCTGAAGGTATATCCCGGTGCACCCCACGGACTAACCGATACGCACAAAGATCGACTCAACGAAGACCTACTCGAATTCCTCAAATCCTAACCCGCTCAACCAACACCATCATGTCAAAGAAGTCACCAAAATTCAGCGTCCTCCCAATGGTGTTGAAGAAGTACCCGTGATGCTGTCGCGGTTGCTGGAAGCCCACGAATTAATTATTGGAGAACTGAGAATAGCGATCGACAAAACATCGGCAAATCAAGATAGCGGCACGAATGATTTGTTGGCAAGCCAAGCATTGCGAACAAATGAGACGCAAGTTTGGTTTCTAGCAGAACATTTGGTGGATACACCGCTGGTACACAGCTAGTTTCAATGATTCAGAATCTCTTATCAACAGGAGCAAACTCATGACACAACCTCCCGAAACAATGAACAGAACCAGCGCAGGAGAATTTTATGACTCACTATGACTACATTGCGATCGGTGCAGGTTCGGCAGGCTGCGTGGTTGCCAACCGTCTGACAGAAGACAGTGGCACAACCGTATTACTCCTCGAAGCAGGCAACCCCGATACGAAACCAGAGATTCACATCCCGGCAGAATGCCTCAGTCTACTTGGCTCTGAGGTGGACTGGGGCTATTTCTCTGAACCAGAACCCTACCTGAATGACCGCAAAATCTTTTGTCCACGCGGCAAAGTCTTGGGGGGCAGCAGTTCGATTAATATCATGATTTACATCCGGGGCAATTCTCACGATTATGACCATTGGCAGTCATTGGGGAATCCCGGTTGGAGTTACCGAGATGTTTTGCCCTACTTCAAGAAATCGGAGCACTTCTCACGAGGCGCATCTGAATTTCACGGGGCTGATGGGGAGTTAAGTGTCACCGATCCGATTTCCCCCACTGTGGTATCCCAACGCTTTGTAGACGCAGCGATCGCACTCGGATATGACCACAATCCTGATGTTAATGGCATGCAGCAGGAAGGGGCAGGACTTTATCAGTTGACGGTCAAGGATGGTAAGCGACACAGTGCTGCGGCCGCTTTTCTGGTACCAATTCTCGATCGTCCTAATTTAACAATAACGACAGGAGCATTGGTGACTCGCTTGTTGTTTGAGGGTACTCGCACCGTTGGGGTGGAATATCTGCACGAAGGCACGCTGCATCAGGTTAGGGTCAATCAGGAAGTAATTTTAAGTGCGGGCACGTTCGATTCGCCTAAGCTGCTGATGCTTTCCGGCATTGGGGATGCAGAACACCTGAAAGCCTTGGGAATTCCGGTAGTGGCTGATTTGCCTGGAGTCGGTCAAAACCTCCAAGACCACCCTGTCGTGTCTGTGACACACGAGGCAACTCAGGATTTACACACGGCAAGCACCAGTAGTATCGGTGAAGCTAACTTGTTTTTGCATACCGAGGGTAATCTGGATGCTGCGCCAGATTTACAGTTTCTCTTCGGTCCCGCTGTGTTGGCACCGCCTGGTTACGCCCACTCAGGTTTAGGATTCACAAGTTTCGTCTGTTTGACTCATCCCCAAAACATTGGCAGTGTCAGTTTGCGTTCCCTCGACCCCAAAGACGCACCGATGATTCAAATGAACTTTCTCCAAAGTGAAACTGATGTGCAAAAGCTCGTTGTCGGGATTAAATTACTCCGTAACTTGTTCGGTTCAAGTGCTTTGGATGAGTTTCGCGGTAAGGAAATCGCTCCGGGTGCTGACAAGCAGAGTGATGCAGCACTCGTTGCTTACGTCCGGGAAACTTGCAGTACAGTGTGGCATCCGGTGGGTACTTGCAAAATGGGCACTGACCCAATGGCAGTTGTAGACTCCGAACTGCGGGTGCATGGAATTGAGTGGTTGCGTGTTGTGGATGCCTCCATCATGCCAACGATTACCACAGGAAATACGAACGCACCCACCATCATGATTGGCGAAAAAGCAGCCGATTTAATTAAAGCGGAGCGTACCTCACAAAGCATTGCCAAGAAACTTAATAACACCCTCTATGCCGCTTGAAAACTGGTCTATCACTTAAAAGGAAAACTCAAAATTATGAATTCACAAACAGCTCAAACCACTACTACTGCTGACGAGTCGGCAATCCGTGCTTTCTCTCGCCAGATGATTGATGCTTGGAATCGAGGGAGCGGGGAAGGCTTTGCTGCCCCGTTCAGCGAAACTGCCGATTTCATCACGTTCGAGGGCACGCATTTCAAGGGTCGAAAAGAAATCGCTGCATTTCATCAGCAAGCGTTTGACACAGTTGTCAAAGGAACACGCCTAGAGGGTGAGGTGAATTTTGTCCGCTTCGTGAACTCGCAACTCGCGCTCATGCTTGTAGATATCAGGGTAATACTGCCTGGACAAACCGAAACTTCACCATCACGAGATTCGCTGCCGCTATACGTCGTAACGAAAAGTGAGGAAGGCTGGCAGATCGAAGGGTTGCTCAATACCCGGAAGTTAACGCTAGAACGTCAATTCTTCTTAGACGACTTTGACTCACTGAGCGCAGAAGCTCAACGTCAAGTAACCGACTTCGTTGCAGGTCTCAAGCAGCGTCATCAAGCAGATCAATCAAAGGAGATGTAGGGACTAACCTACAACGCTACATGAAGGATCTTAAGACTCCTCCAGAGTGGCAGAAGACCCCGGAACAGGGCGCAGCGACTTCTGTTCTCCTTGCAACTGCAACATCTCCATTGCTACAGGGCGTTAGTGGGCGCTACTTCGAGAACTGTAACGAAGCCACGATCGCAAACTACATTCGTCAATTTCTCGCGTCACGGCTGCAACCCATTCTTGCCTAATCAAATTTTGATTTCCAACTCTGATCAACTGGTTAAACAGGAAGGACACCATGACCACTCAAACTGTAACCATTCCAGCTTTGTTAGGAGGCAGTTTTAGCGCCTATTTAGCAACACCCAGTAGTCAGCCTCGTGCAGGAATTGTGCTGATTCAAGAAGTTCTTGGGATCAATAAGAATATGCGGCAGACTGCCGATGATTTTGCTAAGGCAGGCTATTTAGTATTGGTGCCAGATTTATATTGGCGACTGGAACCCAATGTGCAACTTGATCCTGAAGATAAGAACCAGTGGGTTAGAGCCTTTGAGCTACTCCAAGCGTTTGATTTGGATAGCGGCATAGAAGACCTGAAGGCAACTCTATCTTTTCTGCGGCAGTATCCCAGCAGCACAGGCAAGGTCGGCAGTGTGGGCTTTTGTCTGGGCGGCAAACTGGCATATTTCATGGCAACCCGTAGCGATGCAGATGCCAACGTCAGTTACTACGGTGTTGACATTGACAAGAATTTAGCGGAGGCAACAAAGATTCAGAAACCGCTGATATTGCATATGAGTGGAAATGACGAGTATGTATCCCCAAGCGCTCAAGCGACCATTCAGCAAGAGCTGAAAGACAACCCTTTGGTAACAATCTATCGCTATGAAGGAGTGAGTCACGGGTTTGGTCGCGTGGGCAGTTCCGCTTATCGCAAAGAAGCCGCAGAATTAGCGGGCGATCGCACCTTGGCGTTTTTGAAACAGTATTTAGGGTAGTGAATCTAAATGCAATTTGATGTGTAGACAACCATCAACTTCAACAACAAATGTGAGGTAAAAGGTGAGAAAAGTTTTGATTGTTTATGCAACAGATTATGGCAATACCGACTTAGCAGGCAAAGAATTGTTCGCTAAGTAAAAAACTCAGGACTTACGCATTGTTAAAGCCAGTCGCGCTTGACAAGCGCTTCTCTCTAAAGACAACTTCAAAGCACTAATTAGGAAACGTTTTCGCAGCCCAACAATATAAACGAACATACAGGAGATCGCGACATGAACATACTCACCCGCAGGAGCGGTATCCATCTGCTTCTGATCGCCGCACTTTTCCTAGGAGTCATCCCGATCACTTCCCTGGGAATCATCTTCAACCCTGCCAGCGCGCAAGACAACAAACCCACCGTCGTTTTTGTCCACGGCGCGTTCGCCGAGTCTTCCAGTTGGAACGGCGTATTGACCAAGTTGATCGCAAAAGGGTACCCGGTGGTTGCCGCAGCCAATCCTCTGCGCGGAGTCAAGAGCGACGCGGACTATGTTGCCAGCATCCTCAAGGGCATTGAGGGTCCGATCGTGCTGGTCGGGCACTCCTACGGAGGCGCAGTAATCACCAATGCAGTCAATGGCAACAAAAACGTGAAGGCACTGGTCTACGTTGCTGCCTTCGCTTCTGATGCAGGTGAGACTGCTGTCGAACTCTCCGGTCGTTATCCAGGAAGCACGCTCGGACCGACGCTTGCGCCACCGATCGCCCTGCCCGACGGCGGCAAAGACCTCTACATCCAGCAGTCCAAGTTCCACGCGCAGTTTGCTGCGGATGTATCCATCGCAGACGCAAAGCTGATGGCTGGCACCCAGCGACCGATTGCGGAAGCTGCGCTGAACGAGACATCTGGCGTACCTGCATGGAAGTCTACCCCGTCCTGGTTCATCTATGGCGATCGCGACTTAAACATTCCGGCAGCAGCGCTATCGTTTATGGCGAAGCGCGCCAACTCAAAGGAGACGATCGCCGTGCAGGGTGCATCTCATGTGGTGATGATTTCCCATCCAGATGCCGTTGCCAAACTCATCGAACACGCCGCGACCACAAAATAGAGAAGCATCAACATCATGAACAAACTAAATGGGAAAGTCGCACTTGTCACGGGTGGCACCAGTGGTATCGGTCTTGCCACAGCTAAGCGCTTTGTCGCCGAAGGTGCCTATGTCTTCATCACAGGTCGTCGTCAGGCTGAACTGGATACTGCCGTGGAAGCGATCGGTAAAAATGTCACAGGTGTTCAAAGCGATGTCTCTAATCTGGCAGACCTCGATCGCCTGTTTGCCACGATCGAGCAAGCGCAAGGTCGCCTAGATGTGGTTTTCGCTAATGCTGGAGGTGGAGGAATCGCCCCATTCGGATCGATCACTGAAGAACACTTTGACAAAACATTCAACACCAATGTCAAGGGTCTACTTTTCACCGTGCAGAAGGCACTGCCTCTGTTACCAGAGGGCGCTTCCATCATTTTGAACGCCTCGACTGCTTCTACTGTAGGCACTCCAGCCTTCAGCGTTTACAGTGCTACTAAAGCCGCCGTGCGATCGTTTGCCCGTAACTGGACACTCGACCTCAAGGATCGCAAGATTCGCGTCAATGCTATTAGTCCTGGTGTAGTTCCGACTCCCGGCTATAATCACTTGGGATTAAGTGATGAACAAGTGCAAGAATTCATAGCCAGCCAAGCCGTTGCCATCCCGCTAGGAAGAGTCGGTACGCCCGATGAGATTGCCAAAGCCGTTGTCTTTCTCGCTTGTGACGACAGCAGCTTTGTCAACGGTATTGAGCTGTTTGTTGATGGCGGTATGGCACAGATTTGAAGCGCCCTCACAAGCGGTCGGTAATGTTCCAAGCGGATTGTCCGATCTCAATCTTTGAGAAGCCGGAGCACAGTAAGCCAGTTGGCGATCGCTAAATTCGCTCTGTCGTTGCAAAATATCAAGCATCGACTCTGCGATCTCATCAAGCCACCGCAGTTGCTTTTGCAGCAGGTACTACCAGGAGCAGTTGTTCGTTAAGCAGCTCAATTCTCCAAACTAAAAAAGCATACACTATTAACAATAGGCGGTATGTTTTGCTAGCTTGGCAGTCTGCTACGATCGCATTTAACAGAGTACCCGTGATGATTAGTTTACCTGACATTGAAGTCTGCAACCAGATATATTCAAGCGCCACTTCCCTGGTA
>JAUBOG010000863.1:0-1374 GCA_036700105.1 Microcoleus occultus BM001215583 | reverse complement strand
ACGGTCCTAAGGTAGCGAAATTCCTTGTCGGGTAAGTTCCGACCTGCACGAATGGCGTAACGATGGCCACACTGTCTCCTCCAGAGACTCAGCGAAGTTGAAATGTTTGTGATGATGCAATCTCCCCGCGGAAAGACGGAAAGACCCCATGAACCTTTACTGTAGCTTTGTATTGAATTTTGAACAGACCTGTGTAGGATAGGTGGGAGGCTTTGAAGCCGGAACGCTAGTTTCGGTGGAGCCAACGTTGAAATACCACCCTGGTGTGTTTGAGGTTCTAACCTAGGTCCATTATCTGGATCGGGGACAGTGCATGGTAGGCAGTTTGACTGGGGCGGTCTCCTCCCAAAGTGTAACGGAGGAGTTCGAAGGTACGCTAGTTACGGTCGGACATCGTGACGATAGTGCAATGGCATAAGCGTGCTTAACTGCGAGACTGACAAGTCGAGCAGATGCGAAAGCAGGACATAGTGATCCGGTGGTTCTGTATGGAAGGGCCATCGCTCAACGGATAAAAGGTACTCTGGGGATAACAGGCTGATACCGCCCAAGAGTTCATATCGACGGCGGTGTTTGGCACCTCGATGTCGGCTCATCTCATCCTGGGGCTGTAGCCGGTCCCAAGGGTATGGCTGTTCGCCATTTAAAGAGGTACGTGAGCTGGGTTTAAAACGTCGTGAGACAGTTTGGTCCCTATCTTCCGTGGGCGCTGCAGATTTGAGGAAGCCTGCTCCTAGTACGAGAGGACCGGAGTGGACGAACCTCTGGTGTATCGGTTGTCACGCCAGTGGCATTGCCGAGTAGCTAAGTTCGGAAGAGATAACCGCTGAAAGCATCTAAGCGGGAAACTCGTTCCAAGATGAGATCTGCCGGGGCCTTGAGCCCCCTAAAGAGTCGTTCAAGACCAGGACGTTGATAGGCTGGGTGTGGAAGCGCAGTAATGCGTTAAGCTAACCAGTACTAATTGCTCGTGAGGCTTGACCCTATAACTTTGATGAGTCATCATCAGGTTCAAATGTCAGTTATGCCAACCTTCAGTCAAAATTGACTGAATCTCGTTGCCAGCAATCAAAGAAGCTGATTCAAGACTCTATGAATTCGTTCAGACAGACACCGTCTGCCTGAACAACCCTTTATGTCTGACGACCATAGCAAAGTGGTACCACTCCTTCCCATCTCGAACAGGACAGTGAAACGCTTTTGCGCCGATGATAGTGCGGGTTCCCGTGTGAAAGTAGGTCATCGTCAGACTCTTACAGCCAGCAGCAGCCTCGCTCGATTAACCTCGAGCGAGGCTTTTGTGTTTCTGAAGAGCATCCGGAAGATACCCACAAACCCAATAGATGATCCTGACTGAAGATCATCTGTGCAGGC
>JAUBOG010000862.1:0-1376 GCA_036700105.1 Microcoleus occultus BM001215583 | reverse complement strand
GGGACACGGCACTGCCGTGTCCCTACACTTCACAAACCTGGAATACGCTGTATCATATTAACAAACAGATAAAATCATGATTGCTTTATCACAATCCCCAACTTGGACTTTTCCCTTTTGTCCGGAACCAAATCGCCCGATCGACTGGGACAGCATTCAAAATCATTTCGAGTGGATCGACAACCTCAAAGGATGCCAGCAAGACCCGATTTACCACGCTGAAGGAGATGTTTTCATCCACACGAAAATGGTCTGCGAAGCCTTGATATCTTCCCCGGAATGGCGCGAACTTCCCGTTAAAGAACGATCGATGCTGTTTGCCGCTGCTTTGCTGCACGATGTCGCAAAACCGACCTTTACAAAAATCGAAGCAGATGGCAGAATTAGCTCCAAAGGTCACGCCCGCCAAGGTGCGAGAATGGTCAGGCAAATCTTATCAGAATTCGAGCCGCCCGTGCAGTTTGACATTCGGGAAACTGTAGTGGCGATCGTCCAATTCGGCAGTTTACCCATCTGGCTGCTAGAAAAACCCAACCCGCAGCAGTCGGTAATTAAAGTCAGTCAAGTTGTGCGCTGCGATTTCCTCGCACTTTTAGCAGCAGCAGACGTGCGCGGCCGCCACTGCGCCGACAAACAAGAACTGCTCGATAAAATAGAACTATTTCGGGACTTTTGTCAAGAAAATAACTGTTTGAATTCTCCGCAACAATTCCCCTCAGCACACAGCCGATTTATCTATTTCCGCAAAGAGAACGGTAATCCCGATTATCAGGCATTTGACGATACTCGCTGCGAAGTAATTTTAATGTCTGGATTGCCGGGAAGCGGTAAAGATTATTGGATTAAAGAAAATCTGCCAAATTTGCCGGTTATTTCGCTGGATGCACTGCGAAAAGAGATGAACGTTCCCCCTGACAAAACCCCGGGAAATGTGGTTGCAGCCGCCAAACAAAGAGCGCGCGAATACATGAATCAGGGGCGCTCTTTTGTGTGGAACGCTACTAATACAACTAAACAAATGCGGCAGCAATTAATTAATTTTTTTGCCGATTATCAAGTGCGAATTCGGATTGTTTATCTGGAAGTCCCTCTAGAAGAAGTATTGCGGCGGAATAGATCGCGCGCGGCACCAGTTCCAGAAGCAGTGATTCGCAAATTAGCTGCGCGCCTGGATATCCCAGATATCACAGAAGCGCATCAAGTCGATCGGATTGCGGGCTAGACAATTTTTGAATATTAATCAATTTAGAATGCGTAGGGTGCGTCGCCACCGACAATTTTCGCGAATGGCAACTATTACCCTGCGACGCACCGTACCGTACTGAAAGCCTTGATAAATCTCGTTTTTACCTGAGTCCAGATCCCCCTAAATCCCC
>JAUBOG010000861.1:0-1377 GCA_036700105.1 Microcoleus occultus BM001215583 | reverse complement strand
ACGCTGAAGAATTGCTCAGACGCTATGCCGATGGCGAGAGAGATTTCTCGGGAATCAGCTTAGTCGATGCCAATCTAGCAAACACGGACTTGAGTGGCATCGAGCTCAGTGGTACTGATTTGAGAGGTGCTAAATTGAGAGAAACCAATCTCAGCGGAGCGCATCTAGCTCAAGCTAACCTGAGCACTGCTAACCTGATGTACGCTAACTTAAGTAATGCTTGCTTAGAAGAAGCTGACCTCAGTGATGCTGACTTACGAGAGGTTGACCTGGAAGGTGCTAATCTCAGTCGCGCTAATTTGTGGGGAGCTGATTTGAGTGATGTTCAGTTGATTGATGCTAATTGTACCTCGGCAAATTTTAGCATGACATTTCTGGTTGACGCGAATATTGAAGGTGCTAACTTTCAGGGAGCGCAGATAGATACCGCTATTTTCCAAATGCAAAGGATTCTGTTTACAGATATCATCAATCGTTATGCGACTGGGGAAAGAAATTTCAGCGGCTTGATAGTAGAGAGTCCCAATTGCAGTCGGGAACGCAGGTCTTGGGAACTCGGACAATTAAAAGGATTGGATTTGAGCGGTATTATTTTACGTAATAGTAATATCCAAGAGCTCGGACCCTACATGAATGGAGTGATTTTGCGGGGAGCTGACTTGACTAGGGTTGATTTCGATCAAAGCAATTTTGAAGGAGCAGATTTGAGCAATGCTATTTTGCGCGAAACCCGTATCTTCCAATCAGTTTTTGCCCATGCTAATTTGAGCGGAGCTGACTTGACGGGAGCTGGGTTCGCTGAGGGGAGTTTTTGGTGTGCCGATTTCAGTAGAGCCAAATTTAATAAGGCAAGAATAGGCAGTTTCAGCTTTATCTCCAATAATTTGACGGAGGCAACCTTCAAGGGATCTAGATTACATAGTGTTCATTTTGATGGAGCTAAGTTGACCAGAACGGACTTCCGGGAAGCCGACTTCGGGGTGAAAGATGATATCTTCGGGGTCAACTTCCGACATTGCTATTTGAAGGAAACCGTCATGCCCGATGGCAGCGTGCGGAACAATACCTCAAGAAATAAATAGACTTCCCTGATGGGAAGTCTATTGCAGTTATCAGATGAGTTTTTGGTAGGGTGCGTCGCGAACTATATCTGCGATCAAACTTGCAGATACAGTTCGCGACGCACCCTACTTGGAGCGCCAGATTATCTGTACCACATATATATGGAATATGCTGTAAGTTTGTAGTGACGACTTTAGTCCTTAAATTTTGATGCGGACTGAAGTCCTCACTACAAACCATAAAAGCATTAACCCAAGCGTATTGAGTTATCAGGTGAGTTATCCTGGAAGGATAGCTGTAGGGTGCGTCGCCACC
>JAUBOG010000860.1:0-1378 GCA_036700105.1 Microcoleus occultus BM001215583 | reverse complement strand
ATTTGATATAATAATTAATTTAAAATAATCCCTACAAAATATAAATATTTTTAAATAACCAAACTGAAGCACACTCGAATAAAACTTTGCTAACTTAATAAAAGTTAAAAGTCTAGGGTGTCATCTGCCACAAGGTAGAAATACTACCGATCTCACATCGGGCAACAAACCCAAACCAACTCAAAAACTTATTTTACTGAAAGCAAAAACAGATGAAAACCCTAACTCAAATTAACCGCTCAAAAAAAAAATTTGAGCTTGGCTCTTTGCATTAGCAAAAAGCCAAGCTCCATCGCCATCCTTGACCCCACAGTACCCGATGCCCAGCACATAGTACAGGGCATAAAACCGGGCACTGCCACCTACATCCTCAAAAGCCAGCCGGATGCCGTAGAGCAAATCGCCACAATCCTAGCCCAGCATCAAGGCATCGAAGCCCTGCACATCATCACCCACGGCAGCCCGGGCTGCCTGTACCTAGGCACAACAGAACTTAACAGCAGCAACATAGAAAACTACAGCCAACAGTTGCAGCAGTGGCGAAACGCCCTTAGCGCCAACGCCAGCATCATATTATATGGATGTAACGTAGCAGCCGGAGACACAGGCCACAAATTCCTGACTCAACTCCACCAACTCACAGGCGCAAACATCGCCGCCAACCCCCATACCACAGGTAACAGCGAACTCGGTGGCAACTGGGACATCCCCCAACTCATCCCCCCATCAACGCAAAAGCCCCAACTAATTCTCACAAAAACCACCCTCAAAACCTACAGCCGCGTGCTAGGCTTCGCCCCCCAAGTCACATTCGGTACTGGCAATAACTCCTACTCCATCAGCATCGGCGATATCAACGGCGACGGCCGCCCCGACTTAGCTGTGGCGAACGCCGGCAACAGCACCGCCTCCATCCTGCTCAATACCACCCCCACCAACGCCACCACCCCCACCTTCGCCCCCCAAGTCACCTTCGCTACTGGCATTGGCCCCTTATCCGTCAGCATCGGCGACATCAACGGCGACGGCAGCCCCGACTTAGCTGTGGCGAACTTCAACGACGGCAACACCGCCTCCATCCTGCTCAACACCACCCCCACCAACGCCACCATCCCCGCCTTCGCCACGCAAGTCACCTTCACAACTGGCACTGGTCCCTCCTCCGTCAGCATCGGCGACATCAACGGCGACGGCCGCCCCGACTTAGCTGTAGCGAACAGGGACGGCAACACCGCCTCCATCCTGCTCAATACCACCCCCACCAACGCCACCATCCCCTCCTTCGCCCCCCAAGTCGCCTTCGCAACTGGCGGTTTCCCCCTCTCCGTCAGCATCGGCGACATCAACGGCGACGGCCGCCCCGACTTAGCTGTGGCGA
>JAUBOG010000859.1:0-1382 GCA_036700105.1 Microcoleus occultus BM001215583 | reverse complement strand
AAACTGTCAAACCAATGCGAAACCAGTAACCAAGTTGATTTAACCAAACCGGGGGATTGACAATCTTTTGGCTGCCTGCTATTTTTTGCTTAACTCGATTTTGTTCAACCATTTGTTACTCCAATTATACAAAATAACAGAGAAAAAAGGACAATAAAGCGGAAGAAAAAGACACGAGAAGAGAGATTTTTTTGCTTAAGTAAGCTGTTGTATGTCTAAAATTTACAGTCAATTTTAATGACTTCCTTATCGGAATATAAAACGACTATGCAATTTAGAGCGAGAACAACTTAGGAACAAGTCATATCAAATCCGTTGATATCGGAATTATTAATCTCTCTCTTTTCTTTCTCTGCGTCCTCTGCGTCCTCTGTGGTTTAATCATTCCGATGCCACCGGAATAGATGTCAGAACAGAAATGCAATAAAATTCATGTTTCGGAATAGATATCAGAACAGAAATGTAAGAAAATTCATGTTTTAAGCACTTAAAAACGTCCTGTTAGCGAAAAAGTTGTTATAGTCCAATACGCTTGGGTTAGCCCTTTCAGACGAATTCCATTTCACGAATTTTTAGGATATACAGACTTGTGAAAGGAAGTCAGATTGTTCTTACTTGAACCGTATTGTGTTATAGTTCACTCGTGAACACAGAGACACTATTTGTAAGGTGTTTGTAGGTGCTCTTCGGTGCAGTTGGCCACAAATACTGTAAAATTTGCTGTCTTGCGTAAGTCCTATATTTGTTAATACCTTGCATTTCCACTTCCCCTTTCCCTTTGTTCAATGGGAGAGCACAGCCGTGCCAAGAGTAACAGCTAGCCCCAAAGCGATTAACATCAGAAAAATTTGCTGCTTTCGCTTGTGAAACAGTCGAATTAAAAACCACGTTCCCACCAAAAAAGAGCTAATGAACAGCGCCACCTTAATACTCCAACTAGCATTTAAAGTAATGCCGGAGCCGACCGAGTTGCTGATGCCATTGCTGTCACCAGAATTAGCTTGGCAATTGTCGCTGGTATTGTGGTTATAAACCTCTCGAACTTTTTCCCCGTACTGTTTGAGAGAGTAGCCACCTAAAATGTTGGAATAGCTGGCATCAATTTTACTGCCAGAACCCCCAAAGTGTTTCTGTGCTACTCGCTCAATTAAGCGATCGCCCTTGAACACCTGCCCAGTTTTAGGGTCAATTTCCTGTTGGCTGCTGACTAACTTCTCAGCTAGAGAATTTTGCAAGACTTTATCCTGAACAACAGGAGGAAAATATTGGAAGAGTTCCTCTCTTGTAGGTTTTTGGCCTTTGTTGACGTTCAGGATAAAGTTAGCCGCCCCTGGAATTGAGCTGACAGCACGCTGCACGTCTTCCCGGTAACTCATCAACTG
>JAUBOG010000858.1:0-1384 GCA_036700105.1 Microcoleus occultus BM001215583 | reverse complement strand
GACAAGGAATTTCGCTACCTTAGGACCGTTATAGTTACGGCCGCCGTTTACTGGGACTTCGATCAAGAGCTTGCACCCCATCAATTAATCTTCCAGCACCGGGCAGGCGTCACACCCTATACGTCCACTTTCGTGTTTGCAGAGTGCTGTGTTTTTAATAAACAGTCGCAGCCACCAATTTTTTGCAACCCGTTCGTGCTCAGATGTTCTCATCACACTACAAGGGCACACCTTCTTCCGAAGTTACGGTGTCAATTTGCCGAGTTCCTTCTCCAGAGTTCTCTCAAGCGCCTTAGAATACTCATCTCGCGCACCAGTGTCGGTTTGCGGTACGGTCAATTACAAGCTGAAGCTTAGTGGCTTTTCCTGGGACCTCGTTCAGTTACTTCGCGAGCAAGCTCGCTCGATCAATGGCCTCGGTATATGACACGCGGATTTGCCTACGTATCGCCTACATCCATCTAAACCGGCACTTCCAACCGCCGGATAACCTATTAAGATCCGTCCCCACATCGCACTTGTAATCGGTACAGGAATATTGACCTGTTTCCCATCAGCTACGCATCTCTGCCTCGCCTTAGGGGCCGACTCACCCTACGCCGATGAACGTTGCGTAGGAAACCTTGCGCTTACGGCGAGGGGGCTTTTCACCCCCTTTAACGCTACTCATGTCAGCATTCGCACTTCTGATACCTCCAGCAGGGTTTACACCGCCACCTTCACAGGCCTACAGAACGCTCTCCTACCACTTGCAATAAATTGCAAATCCGCAGCTTCGGTAACTGGCTTAGCCCCGTTACATCTTCCGCGCAGGACGACTCGATCAGTGAGCTATTACGCTTTCTTTAAATGATGGCTGCTTCTAAGCCAACATCCTGACTGTTTTAGCCTTCCCACTTCGTTTCCCACTTAGCCAATTTTAGGGACCTTAGCTGGCGGTCTGGGTTGTTTCCCTCTTGAGTCCGGACGTTAGCACCCGGTGCTCTGTCTCCCAAGCTGTACTCATCGGTATTCGGAGTTTGCCTTGGTTTGGTAAGTCGCCATGACCCCCTAGCCAAAACAGTGCTCTACCCCCGATGGTAATACTTGAGGCACTACCTAAATAGTTTTCGGAGAGAACCAGCTATTTCCAAGTTTGTTTAGCCTTTCACCCCTATCCACAGCTCATCCGCTAGTTTTGCAACACTAGTCGGTTCGGACCTCCAGTACCTGTTACGGCACCTTCATCCTGGCCATGGATAGCTCACTTGGTTTCGGGTCTACACCCAGCGACTAATTTCGCCCTATTCGGACTCGATTTCTCTACGGCTTCCCTATTCGGTTAACCTTGCCACTGAATGTAAGTCGCTGACCCATTATACAAAAGGTACGCAGTCACCCCTTT
>JAUBOG010000010.1:17317-36063 GCA_036700105.1 Microcoleus occultus BM001215583 | reverse complement strand
CAACCCTCCCCTTAGTAAGGGGAGGGAGTAAGATGAACGCAGATGTAATTTTGTCTGCGTTTATCAAATTAAGCTGCTGCTATGGATACTGGTAAAGGCTCAATTTCTTCTGGCTTAGCGTGACGGCGGGGGTCATCAAAATCCCAAGCAAATAGCCAATCTGGGTCAGCGTTACCGCAGCCGATCGCATATATTTGGCTGTGTTTAAAATGCCTGAAAAACTCTTGACATTTTTCATCGGTCATGAGCGATTTTTCCAGGGGCAAATCGTGAATTAGGGCGTATAAATCAAATTCGTTTCGTTCTGGATTCCATTGATAGCGCAGTTCGGGAGTATAACCAAGTTCGAGCAGTTGTTTCAATGCTGCATCAGGGGTTTGATAGTTGTCTAAGTAAACGCGGTTTAGGGAGACAACTACTTGTACGTGGTGGTATTTGGCGGGGGTTAGTTGATGTTTGGTCATCGGTTTTTCCTTTTTTTATCATCACAAGTGTAATAGCTTTTTTATGAATAGCTTCGTTTTTGTTGCCAGTTAGGTGGTTCATTAAGCCATTGCATCAGAGCATCTTCCTGTTTGTATGAAATCATGTGAGTGAAAACCTCATTTGCACTAGAGGTTGACCCGTTCCATCGTGGTAAAACTGACCGACAGGAACGAAGCCATACCGATCGTAAAACCGTTGCCCAGTCGCATTTTGGACAAACACCTCCACCTCTAGGGAACCTCGCAGCCGAACCGCATGATCCATCAGCGATCGCCCTATCCCTTTCCCTTGCATTGCAGGTTCTACAAAAAAACCGCCGACTGTTTGTCCTAAAAGCGAAATGAACCCCACCACTTTTCCTTGGTGTTCATAAACCCAGGTTTCGGCAATGGGCAAATAATCGGTTGCGATCGCAGTCCGTTCTGTCTGAAAGTGTTCTGCTGGAAGAAAATGGTGGGCGATGGCAGCCGCTTGATACCACACTTCCAGCAGCGTAGGCTGATCTGCTTCCTGGTAAAGACGAATCGACATGGTTATCCTACCTTTTGGGCAACACCAAGTAACGGCGCACTGTGGGCTGGCTGACATCAGATTCTTTAGCCACCGGGCTGATGGTGTTTTTGTCAGGCGGGTACTTTTCACAGTCATTGAGCGTTCTCGCAAAGGAACTGGATTTGACTACTGGTTAGGAATTCAAGATTCAACCGCCACATTGCCATTTCAGCGAATGGCACGTTTGGAAGTCTCTGGAATTCGCCAAGGCAATCGAAGCCAAATTAACGCCAGAGTCAAGCAGAAAATCGAGCAAACCCGCGCATCTGATGCACAAGGTTTACCAGCGTATATCATTGTAGTAGAGTTCGCGCGACCTGAACTGGTCGTCTAGAAAGGGAATCCTAATTCCCAGCAGCTTCGCACCTGCTACCTTCACGTAAAAGACTCGAAAGAGTCCGGTCACGTCTTTAGTAAGCAATGAAAGAGATGGAATGCAGACCACGCAAGCAACCGAAACTGACAGCCTAAGTCGGTCAGGAGCGAGAAGGAAAATCCCTCATGGTTAACGCAAGTGAATTGTCATTTAAACTGCGTAAGTACAGAAGAGCCAAATAAGGCTGATAGGCTCTAGCCAAAAGGCAAGTGGGTGGATTGACGGTTGAACTCTCCGAAAATCGGGCGAACATACCCCCACCGCAGAATAGACAAAACCTAACAGGGACTGAAAAAACTGGACGATACAACAGGGTAAGCCCCACAGAGTCTAAGAGAAGTCGATATCCTTAGTAGGTCTGAGGCAACAAAGACGGAATTCTCTGAAGGGTAAAGGATGGAGGAAAAAGCGAATGCTGGCTTGTAATGAGTCGGATAGAGGTTGAAGCATCACCTCTGACCGAAAGGAATAGCAGACTTCCTCTGGGTCTTATACGAAAGAAACTTTTTCAAAGGAATTCAATCTAAGGACAAGTTAGATGATGTCATCACTGGCAACAAACAGACCAAAGAGACAACTTGAAGATTGGAACCAGATTAACTGGAAGAAAGTTAACAAGTTTGTTAGAAACCTACGTCAGAGAATCTTTCGTGCGAGAAAACTTGGTAACTACCGTAAATTACGAAGTTTGCAGAAGTTAATGTCACGAAGTCACGCAAACTTACTATTGTCTGTTCGACGTATCACCCAGACCAATCAAGGTAAAGCTACGGCTGGAATAGACAAAGAGATTGTCAATACCCCACAAGCAAGGGTGATTCTGGTAAATAACTGGAATGGGGGAAACCTTAAACCTACCCGAAGGGTGGAAATACCAAAACCTAACGGAAAGAAACGACCGCTTGGTATCCCGACCGTGCGCGACAGAATTGAACAGGCAATAGTAAAGAACTCACTGGAACCCGAATGGGAAGCTTTATTTGAAGAACACTCTTACGGGTTTCGACCGGGGAGATCGTGCAATGATGCAATTGCACAATGTTTTATAAGATTACGCGACACCAGGGATACTTGGGTTTTAGAAGCTGATATCAAGGGATTCTTCGACAATATCGCCCATAAATCCATTCTGAACATGATGAGCAACTTCCCTAAAAAGGAACTCATTAAAGAATGGTTAAAAGCGGGTTTTGTGTTCCAAGGTAAGTTTAACTCCACGGAACAAGGCACACCACAAGGTGGAGTAATTTCACCTTTGCTAGCCAATATTGGATTGCATGGTTTAGAAGCTTATATAAAAGCCACCAACCCAAAACTTGGCGTGGTGAGATACGCAGATGACTTTATTGTCACAGCCAGAGACAAACATAGTCTCGAAACAGCCCAAAACTTGATTCAAGCATGGATGTCAGAACGAGGTCTTGAACTCAGTTCTGAGAAGACACTAATTACGTCAATGGAAGATGGCTTTGACTTTTTGGGGTTCAATTCCCGACACTACAACGGAAAGCTCCTTATCAAACCCTCCAAGAAGAAGGTTTTAGCCTTCTGCAAGCGGTTGGGTGAGGAAATCAAAAACCTCAGTGGTGTAAAACAAGAAGTCCTCATCAAAAAGCTTAATCCAATTCTCAGGGGTTTTGCTAACTACTACAAAGGGGTGGTAAGCAAACAAACCTACAACTATATCTCACATCGAGTATGGCAATACCTTTGGCGTTGGGCAAAGCGCAGACATCCCAACAAAAGTACAAAATGGGTACGCAATCGTTACTTCAAAACCATTAAAGGTAATCAATGGACGTTCACAGCCATCACAAACGACAGGCAGAACAAAAGAAAGGAGGTTGTCCTATACCCAATTGCATCTACTCCCATTGAACGCCATATAAAGGTCAAAGGTGACGCTAGCCCAGATGACCCCTCGTTGAAAGAGTATTGGAACAAACGCCACCAGAAGTTTGGGAAAACTCGCTTCGATAAAGGAACCAAAGCTTATAAGATAGCAGAAAACCAAGACTGGAAGTGTCCAGAATGTGGTGAGCCTTTACTCAACGGGGAAGAAATCGAAACCCATCATATAGCACCAGTTGCCGAAGGCGGAACAGACGACATGGAAAACCTTCGACACTTACACAGAGCGTGTCACAAACAGGTGCATAAAACCCAAGTTAAATCTCACTTGAAGTAAGGCTTGAGCCGGATGAGTGCAAAAGTCTCATGTCCGGTTCTTAGGGGAGGGGAGAGGGGCGACCCTCGAACCTCACCCGACAGCCGCCCGATTTCCGTCATTAGTGCCAAGCATAACCCTGAAGGAGCTAGATCCCAATGAATCAGATTCAAGCGCTCCACCAAAAAGCAATGGATTTAGCAGAAGCCGCAGCAGTTGCCCGTTTGAGGGGAACTCCAGAACAGGCTGCCCAATTGACGCGCCAAGCCTTTGAAAAAGAAACCCAAGCTGCTGCATTAATCGCTAACTCTCTTGATGCCGAACCTACTCGTTCTGTCCTCCACCGCAGCGCAGCATCTCTCGCGATCGAATGTGGTGAGTTACAAGTCGCAGAACGTTTGATTGCAACTGCATTATCTGGCAATTCTCCTCTGGAAATTGCTGAAGAACTAAAGGATTTATTCATCCAGATCAATTTGAACCAATATTTGAAGCGCCAAGGAATTGATATCGATCTCAACCAACTGCAAGGACTGGTAAATCATCCAAGCTATTAAAATTGCGTGTTTACAAGATCGTGTCACTTTTTCTTGCCGACAGGGCGATCGGAGTAAGATTTCAAAGTTGTGTTAGAAGACGATAAAGCCCACCCACTCTCTAAAGCCATGACAGCCACCGAAAGACTCTATCAACTGATCCAAACTTTCCCAGAAAGCCAAATCAACGAAGTTCTCCACTTCGCTGAATTTCTCCAGCAAAAACAACTCGCCACTCCTCAACAGGCTATCCCCCCTGGCACCCTCACCAGACTTCGGGGCATCGCCAAACGTTCTGGGTCAGCCCCTAGCGATGATGAACTGCAAACAGAATATACCGACTATCTCACTCAAAAATACCAGTAAGCCATCCCGTGAAAATTCTCATCGATACCAACATCGTTCTAGACTTAATCCTGGAACGGGAACCCTTTGTCGAGAGTGCGATCGCCCTTTTCGAGCAAATTGAACGGGGCAACTTGGAAGGCTATATCGCCGCCACCACCATCACCAATATTTTCTACATCATTCGTAAAACCGAAGGTCGTGAAGTCGCCCTTGCTGCCATTCATCGACTACTAACTGGACTCCGATTTTGTGCCGTCGATCGCCAAACCGTCGAAACCGCTCTCAGCTTTGGTTTAAAAGACTTTGAAGATAGCATCCAACTCGCCTGCGCGACGATCGATCGACTCGATGCGATCGTCACGCGCGATCGGAAAGACTTCATTGGTAGCAACCTCCCCATTTACTCCCCCACAGAACTCTTAAACCAGCTATAGTAGAAAAATATCTAAAAAAATTCCTAACTCCGAGCATAAGGATCGTCAACCTCAAATCTCAAATCGATCGAGGTAATTTACGCCAGTTTACAAAATTATGTTACTTTTTCTCACCGGCAGGGCGATCGGGGTGGTTGATTCTTTGAGTGTTGGAATTCAGTCTTGTATATATTACGTAAAAGGCGTTTATGAGTAAGCAAATAACTAAGAATCAACATTATGTTCCTCTATGCTTGCTTAGGCATTTTGGTTATGATTCAAAGAACGGAAAAAGGATAAATGTATTTGATATAGAAATATCTGTTGTGAGATATAACCAGTCAGTTAAGGAGGTGTTTTCACAGAACTATTTTTATGGCAGGGACAACAAAGTTGAAACCTTCATGGCTGAAAAAATAGAAGGACCCGCTTCAAACATAGTAGATAAAATCGTTGACGGGGATTTTAATATAGCTGGTGAAGATACTTTAACTTTGCACAGATTTATCTTATCTCTCTTTTATAGAACACCCGAAGCAAGTGAAAGAGTAAGTGGATTTGTAAATTCACAACTTGAGTCGATTGTACGTGAGCTTTTAAGTTTGAACGGATTTGATCCAGAAGAAGCAAGTGCTGGACGCTTGAAATTATATCAGGATCACTTAGCTTCTCTGATTACTGTTCAAGGAGTGCTTGGTGCTGAATTTCTAAGGAATATGGAATACCATATTATTAAAAATGAAACTGCGTCAGAGTTTTACATATCCGATCATCCTGTATTTATATACAACTGGTTTTATCGCGAGTTGGAACACCCCGCAGTTACAAGCATCAATGCGATCGGGCTTCAAATTTTTCTTCCCTTGTCCCCCAAGATAACACTTTGTTTATACGACCCAAAAGTGTACAAATATGGACAAAGAAGCTTGGTAACTTGCGTTTCAAATGATAAGGATATTGAAATACTTAATTCCTTTCAAATTATTAACTCAAATTCAATAATAGGATTTTATTCAAGCAAAAATGAGTCTCACGTAAAACAATTGTGCGAAAGATATAAAAACATAATATTACGTCAGTATGAGAGTGGTATTTTATCAACTTCGGAAGAAGGCAAGGGAAGAAGAAGATCCACCCATTTTGTTTTTACTCGACAAGAAAAGTTAATGAAAATGCCTTCGTTCATAAAAGTTAAGAAAAAGCTTAAAAGTTACGCATCTTCTTATCAAGAAAGAGATCCTCAGCTATCTGCGGAGTTCAAAAAGCTTATAATAAATGAGCAAAGACAACGCAGTATTGTTGAATTAGACCAAGGAGATGGTTGATGCTCAGAAATTATCCTACAAAATTATTGACAGTAGCCTTAGCATGGTCTATTGCTCGCTTACTCGTATAGTAAAAGTAATGTGCGTCGATACCAGTAATTCTCGCTCTTGACCAAGATTAAACGAGCGACGCACTATATATACCCTCGATCGCGGCAATAGCTAACCCGGATTTAATATTAGCAACTGCAAAAACTGCACAAACCCCAGTTTCTTGAAGAAACCGGGGTGTTATCTATTCGATCGCCCTCAACCAAACCTACAATTACAATCGATCGAGGTAATTTACGTAAGCCTACAAGTATCGTGTCACTTTTTCTCACCGGCAGGGCGATCGGGGTGGTTTATTTTTTGAGTTAAAATCAAACTAGACAACAAGCTGTTGAGAATGTTCGGAGTTTAAACCGCAGATATGCGGGATAAGCCAACTAGAAATGTAATTGTACCGCAGATGCGGTACAATTATAAGTTATGCGGCAATAGCATTATTGAGAAAAGTATGAAAGCTACTGTGTATATCGCAACAAGCATTGATGGCTTCATCGCACGTCAGAATGGTGAGATTGACTGGCTACCCAGCGGGGAAGATGTAGAGGGTGGAGAAGACTACGGATATCAGGAATTTATAGAT
This sequence comes from Microcoleus occultus BM001215583, assembly GCA_036700105.1. Classification (GTDB taxonomy): domain Bacteria; phylum Cyanobacteriota; class Cyanobacteriia; order Cyanobacteriales; family Microcoleaceae; genus Microcoleus. The sequence goes on along the minus strand of JAUBOG010000010.1, from coordinate 29,229 downwards.
TCAGTCGATGCGCTTGTCATGGGTCGGAATACCTACGAACTTGCATTGTCCTTCGATTCATGGCCTTATGGTGCAAAGCCTGTATTTGTTCTAAGTAGTCGGAAAGTGGACATTCCTAATGACATTGCAGAAACATTCGAGTCTATCTGTGCGCCTCCACGAGAAGTAGTTCGCTATTTGTCAGAGCGTGGATTTAAGCATTTATACATTGATGGTGGGAAGACGATCCAGGCTTTTCTTCGTGAAGGCTTGATTCAGCAATTAATCATTACTAAAGTGCCAATTCTCATTGGTACGGGGATTCCACTTTTTGGTTCGCTGCCTCACGATGTCAGATTGCATCATCTTGAAACGCGACAGTTTGAAAACGGCTTGGTGCAAAGCAAATATGAGGTGATCGGGGATGCCGTATAACAACCGCGATGCACCGGAACTTTGGAGTATACTGTTTGGTAGCCGGAGTTGTCTAAGTCAGGTGATCGCGAACGTTGTACCGCCGACCCTCAGTGGGAGTATTAAATGAGGCTAAAGCATGAGTCAAGATAGCAAGCCAGAGAAATCGACACTTCAAAGCCTCCGAAAGCGAAGACTTTATGGTTTGCTTGCAGTCAGCATAAGTATTTTAATTATTACAATTCGCCAGCAAATTGCATTCGTTTACGATATTTCAACTCAAGTATTTGGTTCTTTCCTAACTAATATTTTTCTTTTCTTTCCTTACCTGTTGTTAATCTTTGGATTTTTCTTGTACTTTCAAACAGAGCAGGTTGGTTCTAAACTTGAGGAGAGAGCATATATTTTTGCTCAAGAAAGACATAGAGAGGAGCCAAATAAAGCAAAGCCCGTATGGGATATGGCTCAAATTACGCTTGAAAGTTATTTCAACCGGAATTTGAGTCAGATACGTTGGATATTTTGGTTAAGTGTAACCGTAATGTCTCTCGGATTTATCCTCATTCTCTACGGTGTGGCATTAGGCTATCAAAACCCCAATGAAAACTGGATTGTAGCTGCTATCGGAGGAGTGGCTGGCGTTATTACAGAGTTTATTGGAGCAACTTTCTTGTTTATCTACAAATCGAGTATTCAACAGGCGGACAAGTATGCAGAAATTTTAGAGAGAATGAATTTTGTCGGTATGGCAATGCAAATGTTGGACAGTATTGCAGAACAGGATAAGGATGCAAAATCCTCAGAACCTAACTCAACAGAATCTTTACAACAAGCCAAAATAGAGATGGCTAAAGCTTTGTTGGAGAAGTTGCAGCCTGATTCCCGACAAACTAAGCAAAGCTAAACGCTCCTGAAGTAGGATAGATAAATGCGGCATAACAATTCAAATGCAGGCGGACGGTTGAAAGTTGCTGGTGCTAATTTCGAGATTGTCTGCCGTCGCTGATTTGAGTCGTTATACGGCTTCGTCTGCTGATAAAAGGAGCATTGGCTCTTCAGGCTTTGAATCCCAGCAGTTGGCATAATAATTTGCATACCGATTCAAGTTCAAGTTATGGGCTAAAACGGTGATAACAGATCTAAACAAAACAAAGTTTTGGCGAATATCACAACTTGACAATCTCGAAATATTGCACGCCACAGATGTTCTCGTCTCGTCTCCTCGCCACACCCATGAATCTCTAACGTTCGGTGTTGTCGATCGAGGAAGCGCCTTGCTCAACTGTAAAGGGCAACTCCATCCAATTAGAGAGGATTGTGTAATCGTGATTAATCCTGATGATGTTCATGCCTGTCATACCGATACTCCAGGCGGATACAGTCAACGGATGATGTATCTTAGCGTGGCACTGCTAGAACAAATCACTTATGAAATCACTGGGCGATCGCAACTGCTCCCATTATTCAAAGAAGTTGTGCTTCAGGATCAGAAGATGGCAAGGCAGGCGAAGTTGCTCTTTCAATCTTTGACCACTTCAATGTTCACACTCAAGCAAGAAACGCAACTTCTTTCAACGCTCGTTGCTCTAGTTCAGGCTCATGCGGAAATTCCATCTCTCAAACGTCAATGGAGGAATACTGCTCCTCTCGCTGTTTGCCAAGTGAAAGAATATCTACAAGCCAATTACGCTGAAAATCCTTCACTGAATCAGCTTTCGGCACTAACTCATCTCAGCCCATTTCATCTAAGTCTAATTTTTTCTCATACAGTTGGATTACCACCGCATCTATACCTAATCCAAGTCCGAGTCTCTCATGCAAAAAAGCTTTTAGCTCAGGGAATGGCGATCGCTCAAGTTGCTCAGGAAGTTGGTTTTGCCCACCAGAGCCATTTGAATCGGCACTTTAAACGTGTGATGGGGATTACCCCGAAACAATATCAAAACAGCAAGAACGTGCAAGATTAGTCTGAGCCAGTTGCTTATATTGACGGTAGTTCAAAGCCTTTTTGCGTTTCTAGTCCATCATGACATCACACCAAGAAATAATTATCGATCAGTTCACTCGACAAGCCATTCCGTTTACTCAAGTTCCGGCACACTCGAATGAAGAGTCTTTGCGCTTACTTATTCAAGTAGCACGTCTGTTTCATGAAGATGATGTTTTGGATGTAGCGTGCGGTTCTGGCATTGTAGCTTGTGCTTTTGCTCCACTAGCTAACCATGTTACGGGAATTGATATTACACCTGCCATGCTAGAGCAAGCTCAGAGTATGGCAGAACAGCGAGGATTAAGCAATCTCACTTGGCAACAGGGAGATATTGAATCATTACCCTTTGCAGATGCTCGCTTTTCTTTGGTTTTGAGCCGCTATGCATTTCATCACTTTTTGAGCCCTAAAGTTGTACTAGAGGAGATGATTCGTGTATGTCGTCCTGGAGGGCGAATTCTAATTGCTGATGTAGCGCTACCGCCTGAAAAAGTAGAAGCTTACAATGCGCTTGAAAAGCTCCGCGATCCTTCTCATACTCGCGCACTGACCTTAGAGGACTTTCAGAGCTTGTTTAGTCAAACTAATCTTCAAAATGTACGTCTAAATTTCTACAAAGTAGAAATTCCGGTAGAGCAGCAACTCGCAGCTTCTTTTCCAAATCCCGGAGATATCGATCGAATTCGTCAGTTAGTCCGAGATGATCTGGAGGTCAATCATTTGGGAATTAACGCTCATCTACGAGATGACGAAATTTGGTACGAGGTTCCAATTTCAGTCATCGTCGCAGAAAAGCTCATGTAACAAACTGTTATGAGGAGCTATGGGCTGCTGCTGGAAAGCCAAATGCGGTGTTTAAGCTCAATTCGGCTGATTTAGTAAAGATTACCAATGGAGAGGTAATTGTAGTTGAATAACTATTCTTGGGTCCTTCAGTTGCTGACATTCAGCTTGCTCTGTAAAAAAGCCGTATAACATCCGCCTGCATCCGACCGTTTGGAGTATTTTCGTTGAGTTCGATAGGTTACTGGCGGCGGGTGAGGCGGAACGTCATACTGCAAAAACTGCAAAAAACCCGGTTTCTTGAAGGAACCGGGTTTTTAATCTATTCGATATCATAGGAAATAAAGGTTGCAGGTGCGATCGCAATCTACCCTAAGTTTTCGATCGGGTATCATGGAGTTAGTCTCAGAAGAAACATCCCATATGACTCTGCCATCAAATGAACAAGCAGCGATCGTTCGCACAGAACGCGGACTGACGATCGCAGGTACACGGATCACGATTTACGATGTGATGGACTACGTGACAGAACACTATCCATCAAAGTTTATTCGCGCTATGCTTGATCTTACCGAAGAGCAGGTGGCTGCTGCGCTGTCTTATATTGATGCCCACCGTGCAGAGGTTGAAGCGGAGTATAATCTTGTGGTGAAGGAAGCAGAAGAATTACGGCAGTATTACGAAGAACAAAATCGGGAGCGTATTGCCCGCATTGCTGCTAAGCCTCCAAAACCAGGTACAGAAGCTATTAGAGCAAAACTTAAGGCGGAAAAAGCCAAGCTTGGATTGCGAGCATGAATTTTCTAGTCGATCATAACTTACGCGGACATTCTGTTGTCCTAGCTGGAAGTCTGGCTGCAAGCGGTTGGCTTGAGTTGATCTCAATTCGATTTGTTCTGTTTGAAGAGGTTGGTTTAGCAGTCACGAGCGACGATCGTGTTGTTTGGCGGTATGCTCAAGCTAATCAAATGATTTTAATCACCGCCAATCGAAGCATGAAAGGCAAAGATTCTTTGGAGCAAGTGATGCGTGAGGAAAATACTCCTACATCATTACCAGTTGTAACGATTGGCAATATCGATCGGCTACTTGCAGATCCAGATTATCGGAATCTTTGTGTCAACCGTTTGGTTGACATTGTAGTTGATATCGAAGATTATCAGGGCGCAAGGCGTATCTTTATTCCGTAACACTTAACAATAAAGTAGTAGGAGTCCTATCTGTGAGGACATGGCATAGCAACGCAGCGAAAAGGATCGTCAACCTCAAAGCTCAAATCGATCGAGGTAACTTACGTAAGTTGACAAAATCGTGTTACTTTTTCTCACCAGCAGGGCGATCGGGGTTGTTTATTCTTTGAGTTAAACCAGACAACAAGCTGTTCAGAATGTTCGGAGTTAAACCGTAGATATGCGGGATAAGCCATCTAAAAATGTAATTGTACCGCATCTGCGGTACAATTATAAGTTAGGTAGCTTGATCTGCTAGCTAGGATAGTACGGTAAACTCACTTGTTGAGAGTAAAATATAGGTGAATGTTAGTGGCGCTTTTCAGTCGGCTCCTAAGTCTCAATACAGGTAGTATTCCGCTAGAAGATTTCTTCACTGAGTTGGTCGCTTACCTCTTCAATACAGACAAGGAAATTCTCTATTCTTGGCTCAATAATTTAAACTTATTAGATACAAACATTTATTTGGATGCCTATGTTTCAACACAGAGAGAGTTTGAGCCTCTTGAGGATCATCGTTTAGCTAGCCGCCCAGATATCTTAATTGAGCTAGTAGGCACTAAAAGTCGTAGCATCATCTTTGTCGAAAGTAAAATTGGCTCTCAGGAAGGCTACGAACAGCTTTCAAGGTATGCCGAGATTTTGCATGGAATTTCAGGGTTCCAGCACAAATTTCTTTTGTACATTACTCGTGATTTTGAGCCAAAAGATCAAGAAGATATTTTCAAGAATATTTCTCAATCTACCGTTCAGTTCAGGCAATTGAGATGGCATCAGTTCTATCGATTTTTGAAATCTCAGGCAGACACAATGCTTGTTCAAGAAATTGTGACATTTATGGATGAGTATCGCATGGCACATAACAATCAGTTCTCTTCTATTGACGTGATTGCGTTAGCAAATTTCACAAAATCACTAAAACTTATGGAAGAGATAATGTGGGAAGAAGTCAGTCAGCGCTTTGAGAAAGTTCTGGGAGCAATTCAGAAAAGGTCTACAGCTCTTACCCAGATGCAAAAGCATGGGCGATATTTAATGACTGCCTCAATGTCAAGTGGAATGTGGTGTGGTCTAGGCTTTATTCTAAAGACATCACATTTAACTGATTACCCAATAGTACGTCTCGTACTTGAAGTAAATCCTAATTCACCGCGTCGAGCAGAAATTATTGAAGCGATGAAAGATATTTGCGAACAGTACGGTTGGAAGGGTTATAACTTAGATAGCTCAAAAGACTGGGCAGGAATAGTTCGAGACAAAAGTTTACAAGACTTTCTTTCTGAAGAAGATCATGTGGTAGCTATCAAAAGTTTTTTCCTGCAAGCATTAGATGAGTTAGAAAAGATCAAAGATCAGTATTCAAAACTTCCTTGGGTAGCAATTCAAGGTAATGGAGAAGGCTCTGATGATGCGTTGCCAGCTACCTAACAAATCATTGCAACGGCGGAATAAAGATATTCGGTGGGGATGCCAGCGTTGCTAACCGCCGTTGAACTCAATCGTTAGACCGCAAAAATTACCTGTGTGGACGTAACCCGGAGGTTAATCGTGAGGCACAACTGATACAGGTTTGTGAAGGTACTGCAAAAAACCCGGCTTCTTGAAGAAACCGGGTTTTTATCTATTCGATCGCCCTCAACCAACCTACAATTACTTCACGCTAGAAGTGCCGCTTAAATTGCTATTTGTTGGTAGCTGAACGGGACTCGGATTCGCACTAACTAAGAGGTTAGTTTCATTACCAGAAGGATTAGCAGTAGGAGCGATCGCACCACTAACACTCGCGGCTTGCAAAGGCAGAATTGGCTGAGTTTGAGCGCTAGTTAGCGAAGTCAACAAGCTCTTGGTGTCGTAGATTAGGATATCATCGTCGCTTTCGCTAAAGGTTTTCATGGTTGGGATTGAACCGCCATTCAGCAAGATGTCATTGGTGGTAGTTTTGACAGAAGTTGCTGTTGAACTAGCTGGATTAGTAGCTGTTGTTAATGGTTGCAGACTCAGACTTGCTGCTGCGGAAGTCGTGCTGGTTGACAGACTGATTGGTGCAGTTGCTGTTGCACTAGCTGGATTAGTACCTGTTGTCAATGGTTGCAGACTGAGACTTGCTGGTGCAGTAGTTGTGCTGGTTGACAGACTAATCGGTGCAGTAGTTGTGCTGGTTGATAGAGTAATCGGTGCAGTAGTTGTGCTGTTTGATAGAGTAATCGGTGCAGTATTCGTGTTTGATAAGCCAGCGGTAGAACTGTTATCAATTAACTCATCATCCTCGCTATTACCAACAGGTTCGCCAGTTAAAGAATCGACAGGCGAGGGAGTATTGAAAACTCCAGGCAGTGGGGCTCCGGGGGTGATGGAAATAAAGCGAGAACTGTCAACTGTTTTGGCTTGAGTATCTTTCAACCAAGCTAAATGTTCGCCGGTACCCGCAATGCTGATCAAGGCATCGTTAGTATAATTTTCGCCACCTTGAACGATTTGCAATTGGTCAAAAGTGAGGTCTTGTGTTAGTCCTAAGTAATCGCGATCGCCCTGGAAGTAAACAATGTTATCCAGTCCCGAACTTGGTGATAGCACAAAGATGTCGGAACTGCTGCCCCCAATCAACGTATCTTGACCATTTCCGCCCTTGAGTAGGTTGTTGCCTTCGCCGCCGTAAACGCTGTCATCGCCATCGTTGCCGTTGAGGCTGTCGTTGCCACTGCCACCGTTTAAGAAGTCGTTGCCATTACCGCCGTCGAGGGTGTCATTGCTGCTGCCGCCGTCGAGACTGTCATCGCCTTCATTGCCCAAGAGGTTGTCGCTGCCCGCTTCTCCGGTTAGCAAATCGTTGCCGCAACCGCCGTCGAGGGTGTCGTCGCCAGCGCCGCCCAACATCGTGTCGTCGTCGCATTCGCCGAACATCAAATCGTCGCCGTTGCCTCCGCCCATCAAGTCGTTGCCGCCGCCACCTGTGAGGGTGTCATCGCCGGAGTCGCCAGTGAGGGTGTCGTCGCCGGATTCGCCGACAACCAAGTCGTTGCTAGCGCCGCCGTCCATCATGTCGGTTTCGTCGCCGCCGTAGAGGGTGTCTTCTCCGACTTCGCCCAATATCGTGTCTTGCCCTTCACTGCCAAACATCAAGTCGTTGCCGGCACCTCCGAACAGTTTGTCGTCGTCGATGCTGCCGTCAATTTTGTCGTTGCCCGCGCCTCCTAATAATTGGTCGTTGCCCGTACCGCCGAAGAGTTCGTCGTTGCCGGCGCCGCCGTCGATGGTGTCGTAGCCGGAACCGCCGTCGATTTTATCTTGGCCTGCTTCTCCAAAAATCAGGTCATCGTCTTCGTTGCCCCAAATGTTGTCATTGCCAGCGCCGCCGTAAACCGAGTCGTTGCCTGCTTGGGCCCAAATGTTGTCATTGCCGTCATTGCCGTAAATCGAGTCTGCGCCGGAACCGCCGTCGATGTTGTCGTCTCCGACTTGTCCGAGGAGGGTGTCGGCTGCATCTCCGCCGTAGATTTGGTCGCTGCCGCGGCCGCCGTCGATGAAATCTCGGTCTTCGCGGCCGTAGAGTTCGTCGTCGCCGTCGTTGCCGAATAGGCGGTCATTTCCGGTACCTGCATCGAGGAAGTCGTTGTCGTCGTTGCCTTCGAGGCTGTCGTTGCCGGATTGACCGAAAATTCGATCGTCCCCTTCACCACCTGCTAAAGTATCGTTGTTCGCGCCGCCGTCGATGTAGTCGTCGCCGCTGTTGCCGTCAGCGAAGTCGTTGCCGTCATTGCCGAAAATTCGATCGCGCCCTGCACCTCCAGTCATGCTATCGTCGTCTGCGCCGCCTTCTAAGTAGTCGTCGCCAATGTTACCGGAGAGGGTATCTTTGCCGATTTGACCGAAAAGTCGATCGGCTCCTTCACCCCCATCGAGGCTGTCGTTGCCGGATTCGCCCCACAGTTCGTCGTCTCCGGTTTGTCCTAACAGCGTATCGTCGTTATCGCCGCCCCAGAGTTGGTCATTATCGGCATTGCCTTCTAAGAGGTCGTTGCCTTGGCGGCCGTATAATTTATCACTGCCTTCATTGCCGGAGAGAGTGTCGTTTTCGGTGCCGCCGTCAAGGAAATCATCGCCACTGTTGCCAGCGAGAATATCGCGGCCGGCTTCTCCTAACAGGCTGTCATTGTCTTCCCCGCCGTCGATGGTGTCGTCGCCTAAACCGCCGAACAGAGTATCGGTGCCGGATTCTCCCTGCAAGATGTCAGCGTCATCGCCTCCCCAAAGAGTGTCGCTATCGTCGCCACCGAACAGGGTATCGAGGCCAGATTGACCGTAAATGCGATCGCGCCCTTGATTCCCCTGAAGCAAATCATTGCCGGAACCGCCGTCAACAATGTCATCGCCCAGGTTGCCGATAACCGTATCATCACCGACTTGTCCGAACAGACTGTCGTTATTGTCACCACCATCCAGGATGTCGTTACCGTCGCCACCTTCCAGGGTGTCATTTTCCGTACCGCCGTCGAGGGAATCGTTGCCGAGTTCGCCAAACAGCCTGTCCGTTCCCGAATTGCCTTCCAGGATGTCATCGCCACCGAAGCCGTACAAAGTATCGTTGTCACCTTGACCCAGCAGGGTATCGTTGCCGTCGCCCGCCAAGAGTGAGTCGTCGCCGGAACCGCCTTCTAATAAATCGCGGCCAGCTTCTCCGAACAGGGTATCTTTGCCGTCGCCACCGTAGAGGGAATCGTTGCCATCGCCAGCTTTGAGGCTGTCGTTGCCGTTTTCGCCGTAGAGGTAATCATCGCCAGTTTGGGCTAACAAAGTGTCATCGTCTTGACCACCCCAGAGGTAGTCGTTGCCACTTCCGGCATCAAGAATGTCTTTGCCGCTATCGCCGTAGAGACTGTCGTTGCCTTCTGCGGCATTGAGTGAGTCGTTGCCACCTTCGCCAAACAAGTAGTCATCGCCGGCTTTGGCGTATAACGTGTCATCATCTTGACCACCCCAAAGGTAGTCGTTGCCGATTCCGGCATCGAGAATATCTTTGCCGTCGCCACCGTAAAGGGAATCGTTGCCTTCTGCTGCTAAGAGTGAGTCGTTGCCACCTTCGCCGTAGAGGTAGTCATCTCCAGCTTTGGCGTATAACGTGTCATCATCTTGGCCACCCCAGAGATAGTCGTTGCCAACTCCGGCATCGAGAATGTCTTTGCCATCGCCACCGCGCAGGCTGTCGTTACCTTCGGCTGCATCAAGGAAGTCGTTGCCGCCTTCGCCAAACAGGTTGTCGTCGCCTGCTTTGGCGTATAACGTGTCATCGCCTTGACCTCCGTAAAGTTGGTCGTTGCCAATTCCCGCATCGAGAATATCTTTGCCGTCACCGCCGTAGAGGTTGTCGTTGCCTTCGGCTGCATCGAGGGAATCGTCGCCGGCTTCGCCGTAGAGGTTGTCGTCGCCTTCTTTGCCGAGGAGGATGTCGGCATCTTCGCCACCGTAGAGGTTGTCGTTGCCGAGGCCGGCATTTAGGGTGTCTTTGCCCGTACCGCCGTAGAGATAATCGTTGCCAGTTCCGGCGTCGAGGGTGTCGTCGCCTGCATCGCCTGTGAGTGTGTCGTTGCCCGCTTCGCCGATGAGGGTGTCTTTTTCGTCGCCGCCGGAGAGTTCGTCGTCGCCGGTGCCGCCGTAGATTAAGTCGGTGTCTCCTTCTCCGTAGAGTTTGTCGTTTTCGCCTTCGCCGTAGATGGTGTCTTTGTCTGCGCCGCCGTAGATGTTGTCGTCGCCAGCGCCACCGTAGAGTAGGTCTTTGCCTGTTTCGCCGAAAATCGTGTCGTTGCCTCTTCCGGCGTCTCCAGCAACGGTGTCGTCATCGCTACCGGCGTAGATTAAGTCGTCGGCATCGCCGCCTCGGATGTAGTCTCGACCGGCTTCACCGTATAGGGTGTCTCGGTCTTGATTGCCGTAGATGCTGTCGCCGCCTTCGCCGCCGTAGATTAAATCATCGCCGAATTCGCCGTAGAGTTTGTCGTCGCCGCCGAGTCCGTAAATGCGATCGCTCCCAGCATCTCCGGTGATAACGTTAATCGTATCGTCGCCGGTAATATTGTCGTCATGGCGGGAACCGGCAACGTTTTCAATGTCGGCAATTTTGTCTCGGTCTCCCCAACCGTCAGTAGCATCGCCTGTTTGTAAATTGACAGTAACGCCGTTCGGGTCGCGGCGGTAGCTGAGAACGTCGATACCTTCTCCGCCGTAAAATGAGTCATTGCCGGCATTGCCAATTAATAAATCGTTGCCTTCTAATGCCCAAATTCGGTTATCTTTGGCGTTGCCAATTAAGATGTCTTCAAAGCGAGTACCGATGATATCTTCTAAATTTCGCAAAGCATCGGTAGTGCCAAAACCGTCTTTACCGGTACCGGCCGCAATTTCAAAATCCCGTTCGAGTTCGGTGTAATATTCGCTGGGATTGACATCGGTAACGAATTCTTTGAAACGTTGCTTGGTGTTAGTTTCGTAGTCGCTATTTTCGTCAATATTAACGATAACGCCACTTGGAGAATTGATGTAATTAACGAGATCGACTCCTTCACCGCCATCAATTAAATCGTCGCCGATTTCTCCGATTAACGAGTCATTGCCAGTACCGCCAAATAATTCATCGTTGCCGGCGTTGCCGTTGAGAGTGTCATCGCCGCCTTGACCTAAAAGTACGTCATCATCGAAGCCGCCAAACAGAGTATCTTTGCCGTCGCCACCGTCGATGTAATCTTGGCCTTGACTGCCGAAAAGATTGTCTTCGCCAGCTTGTCCGTAAATATCATCGTCGTCAGTTCCCCCATCAATGATGTCTTGGCCGTCGCCGCCTTCCAGCCAGTCATTGTTTTCGTTGCCTTGGATGATGTCGTTGCCAGCTTGTCCGTAAATTCTGTCATCTCCGGTATTGCCGGAAAGCAAGTCTGCGGCGTTGCCGCCGTCGATGAAATCGTCATCGGCGTTGCCTTCTATGGTGTCGCTGCCATCTTGTCCGTAGAGGATGTCGTTGCCTTCATTGCCTTGGATGCTGTCGCGGCCGCTGCCACCTTCGGCGTAGTCTTCGCCGGTGTTGCCTTGGATGATGTCGTTGTCTGCGCGGCCGTAGAGTTTGTCGTTTCCTTGTTCGCCGTAAAGTAGGTCATTTTCGCTACCGCCATCAAGGATGTCGTCACCTTCACGGCCGTAGAGAATGTCGTTGCCTGCGTTGCCGTAGAGGAGGTCGCTATCAATCCCGCCGTCGAGGATATCTTCACCTTGATTTCCTTCTAGGGTATCGCTGCCAGCTTCGCCGAAGAGTTTGTCGTTGCCTTCACGACCGAAGAGTTTGTCGTTACCTGCATTGCCATTCAGGGTGTCATTGGCGGTACCACCATCAAGAATATCGTTATCGTCTCCACCTTCGAGAACGTCTTCGTTATCACCGCCGTAAAGAAGGTCTTCGCCTTTCTCACCATAAAGGCTATCATTGTCAGCCTCACCATAGGCAGTATCATTTCCAGCGGCACCATAGAATTTGT
>JAUBOG010000010.1:15644-17217 GCA_036700105.1 Microcoleus occultus BM001215583 | reverse complement strand
CATCATCATAGGTGTCATTACCGGTGCCACCGTAGAATTTGTCATCGTTAGAACCGCCCTCACCATAGTCATTGCCATCACCAGCCTGAATCTCATCAGCAAATAGATCGCCTTTTAGCGTATCATTACCTATGCCACCGACTATGAGATAACCAGACAAGGGAACCAAATGCGGTAACGGTTTCACACTAAATCTGTTAAGATTGTCGTCTCCAGGCGTGCCGTAAATCACTTGCAGATCGCCACGTTTATAAGACAAGAACTGATCGGATTTGATATTATTGAGGTAGGGGATTCCGTCAGTAGCAGTGAGCAAGGCTATACCAGCAGCATCTTTTGCAATTCCGCTGGCAGTACCTTTTTTGCTCACTTTTAACTCATTAACAAACTCATCGCCCAGGAAATTTTCAAAATAGCGGTAATTTTGATAGAGTTTTCCTTGCGACCCCTCAAAATTAATGTAAACAGGTTCACGATTCAGACTCAAATTATAAGGATCGAACAACGGTTTGAAAATAGTGGTGTTAGCTAAGATAGCCACAAAACTATTTGAATTGAAGTTAAAATCGTCTGTAAAAGGCCTCACATCCATTTGTGTGATCGTTCTATTACGACCACTAATACCACCGATGCTACCAACCTCAAAAGTTATGGATTTGATTGCAAAGCCAGTGCTACCGAAAATATAAGAACGTTCTGCGTGGTCGGCACTAGAAATATCTGTCCCATACTGAGATATCTCGACCTTAAAGTCTTCATCTCCAAAACCTAGTCCGCTGCCATTCGTTATTGTGCCATTTGTTGTGCTGTAATTATATGTGCCGTTTGGGATGTCTATTGTAAAATCGAAGAATTTTTCCACCGCGCTGAACAGCGACGGATAAGCATACCGCCCGCCACCATTTTCCATGTAATCACTCATGTCATAGGGAATCGGTTCTGGAGTCGAACCAAAGGGTCTGATGTGTGAGTTGTAGTCTGGCGATAATGGGCTACTTGTTCCGAACACGAGAAGTTTCGTGAGTTTAGTAGGATCGATAGGATTACTAGAAGAATAAGTTGACATGGCTTGATTCCCAATGATTTTGTAGATACAATGTGTTCTGAAAATTGACAAAGCGACTCTATCGACAAGCCCGATCGCACTTCCGCACTCTCGAACTGTCGTAGATCCGTCATTTACCCAAACTGAAGCCTCGCGAAATGCGATCGCACTTCAACTCTGTTGTCGCAATTACTGACTCAAATCAACTCAATAAATGCAACCGTGAAAATAGACTAAACCAACCTCGGAAGAACCAAATTCCCATATCCCTTGGGAATTTGGTTCGGATTGCGATCGGGAATTTACGGGCGATGCGACTTTTGAATAACTCTCAACAAGTTCGATCGAACTTCGTAATTTCCCTTCTGTATATCTATCAGGGTGAACTCAGTGGTTTTATGCAAAACTCTCAAGTTTTTTTGTAAAGTTTTACAAACACTGGTGGAAGTACGGAACAACGAGGGTTTTGGGATTTTAAGGGCGATCGCCCCTAAAGCCTTTTTGTTGTTCCTGTTTACTTATCAGGGT
>JAUBOG010000010.1:0-15544 GCA_036700105.1 Microcoleus occultus BM001215583 | reverse complement strand
TGTTTACTTATCAGGGTGAGCTCAGTAGTTTTATGCAAAACTCTCAAGTTTTTTTTGTAAAGTTTCGCAAACACTGGTGGAAGTACGGAATGACAAGTGTTTTTGGGATTTAAGGGCGATCGATGTTAAATCCCGCCTAGCCCAAAAAACCGGGTTTCCACGATATTTTTCATATCCCTGTCTTCTACTTTAATTTGGCTATATAAAAACACGATAGAGGGCTACCCGCAAACAATGCTTGCGGGAAGGTGCAAAGTTAAACAGTTGAGAGGTGAGAGTTGTTGGGGCGACGCCCCTAAACCCCTGTCGGACTTCGGGATTGACAGATAGACAGATGGCGCGATCGATCTGGTTCTGGTTGTTAGTTTTTATCTGTAGGGTGCGTCAGCTACGATTATTTTCGCTTTCTATCAAAAATCTCATCCCTGACGCACCGTTGGTTGGCAAGGTGCGTCAGAACTCGACTTTTTGTGGCGATCGAGAATCTCGCAACTGACGTACCCTACCACTTGCTTTACGGAGGAAATGGAGTTGATTTAGGATGAGTCCCAGCGTAGTAAACAAGCACTTTGCGTTTGTCTTCATCCGGTACATAAAATACTCGGTCTGAGCCTGTTACTTCGTACTCCCACGCACCTTTGTAGAGTTTACCTTTTAACGGAAAAACTCTCTTTGGTTTTCTCGCGATCGGCGCAGTACATAAATCCTGATAGCATCGGCGAGTATTCTCAGGTGCGCGTAACATTAAAGCTTCCCAATCTCGGTTAACCCGTCGGTTTTTCGCTACTACTAACCAAGGCGATTCAGGTATTTGTGCGATCGATTCTGTTTCGCTTCCTTTTTCTTCAGATTGCTTTATTCGCGGTGCTGTCAGCGGTTCTTCAGGAGGTTCTACCAACTCCGACAGCACAGGCACTGGTGCGGGAATTTCGGCTTCGGCTTCAAGAGTTGCGGGTGATGGTGTCGGGTGTTCTTCAGGAGACACCGGGCTTTCTGAATCCTCTGGAATGGGTGCAGAATGCGTCATACAGGAGCAGATTCCGTAGTGTTTTCTGCGATCGGTTTTGTCAGTAACACTTCGTCAATTTCATCGCTAAAAGCTGCTGCGAGTTCTGGGCTAGAAATTGCGATCGCGCTTTGATGCCATTCATAAATTGTTGCCTCAATCCGATCCCAAGCCACAGGTTCCGACTCCACCAAACGGTAATCTTTCTCTATTTCTGCGATCAATTCGCTGAGTTCATCCTTATCAAATACTTTTAGCCACCCATAGAGATTTTCTGAACCAATTTCTTCTCCCAAACGCAACCGATAAGCAGCGGCTGTTACCTCAAAGACTCTTAGGGAAAAGGCGGCGGCTTTTACCAACAGCGCCATCTCATCGCGGCGCAGCAAGGCAAAATGCTGATCGTTGCGAGTGATGGTGACAGGCTGCGTCATCGCTAAATCCAGAATTCGACCCGACGACCGGTTCAATTCAGTGGCGGTAATTAATTCATCGCCGTACACCAGGCGCGAAGATTCACTCAGCATAGTTTTTGGGTCTCTATAGCGATCGTCCGCTTTTCAATGTATCTACCTATAATTATACGTATTTAATAAAATCAGTCGCATTTTACAAAAATTCATATTTATTTTCACCGCCAAATTCACCGCACAGCAATACTTTCAGCCATCAGCCCCAAAAAGTTTCATCAGTTCGCAAAAAATTTCCATACTCAACCTGATAAGTAAATGTAGGAACAAAGTTGCGATCGCACTTAACTATGACTGATAAATCCAACCCCTCCGAGGGGGAAGACCACTTATCCGACGAATCCGATGCTGTTGGGTGCTCAGTAAAATCGGAAAAGTTCGATCGAGATCCCGCCCACCAGCAAATTGTCGAACTCGTCACCAAAGCTTGCCAGCATCCCGCCGGCAGTCCCCAGCGAGGTCGTTTCTTGAATCAACTAATTCGAGAGATTCTTAAATCCGGCAAACTCTGGAAAGAAAACGCACCTTACTACCAAGAGGCCTTGAACAAGACATTGATCTATATGTCTCGGAATTTATGTGAAGCTACCACTGCAAAACGACCTTACAATCCCGAAGAAAGCAGCATTTCTACTTGGTTAAATGCCTATCTCAAAAAGCGGCTGTTAGATTGTAGTCTGGCCCCAATAAAAGAGAGCGACAAACCAAACCGCCGTCGAATAGCGTCCTTAGAAGTAAAACAAGACGAAGAAATTATCAATCCCATTGACTATCTCGCAGCCGATTCTGATGTAACTTTCTATTTAGACGAACTTCTCGAATGGATAGAAACCGATCCGCATAACGAGTTGAAAAGCAAACACGTTAGAGGCAAACCGCAGATAAATTGCCAAGTTTTATTGCAGCGCAAGTGTGTGTACGGTCAAAGTTTTCAAGAAATCGCCAAAGAGTTTGGATGCGCGCATTCCACTTTATATGAATTGTTCAACAATGACTGTCGCCATCTGCTGCAAAAGTTTTGCGAAGACCAAGGATATCAGAGTTTAAATATACCAGGAGTGTACCAGAATAATGAACCATAACCATCTTTCAGAAATTGACTATTTACCAATGCCAATTACTCAGAAGGCACGGCAACTTGCCGAGCAGTTTGCCTCCCAACAGCGACACCCGCAAAGGCACGAGCAAGTTTATTTCAATACTTTGGCAGTGCTGGCAGTTCGCGATTATCTAAAAATAATCGATATTGAAACTGACTTGACTCAATGCGATAGCTGGAATCCGATAATTAGACTGTTTTCAGATGTCGCAGATTTGTATATTAAAGGATTGGGGAAAGTTGAATGCCGTCCGGTTAAAAGCCGCCAGCAAAATCAAGAAGATGGCAGCCGCAATTCACCTGCACGTCTGCCTGAAATTTGCCCGGTGCCGCTAGAAGCAAGGGCAGAACGCATCGGCTATATTGCAGTAGAAATTGATGAAGAGCAAAAGGAAGCGAGATTGCTCGGTTTTTCTCCGACTGCGGATGCGGGCGAATTAGTATTGAGCGAATTGCATTCCCTGGATGATTTTTTAACGCATTTAGAAGATTTGTCGGAATCGAAAGTTGACCTCAGTCGCTGGCTGGCGAATGTATTTAAACCTGATTGGCAGCCTTTTGAAACGGTATTTGAGCCGCAGGTGCAGACTCCGACCCCGGAGATAATTGAAAATCCGATTCCGTCGCAATTGGGCAATTGGTTTAAGAATTTTGTGGAAGCAGGTTGGCAGAAATTTGAGCAAGGCAAACAAAATTTAGAATCCGCAATTTTTCCTGACGATAATGCTGGTCTTGTATTCCGAGGAGGTGCTAATTTGAACTCGGAAAATACTTTGCGGGGACATCAAAGCAGTGTGAAAATATTTCCAGAAGCTGATGTGACTAGGGCTAAATTGATTGACTTGGGGCTGCGGTTGGGAAGGACAACTGTTGCTTTGTTGGTGGCTGTTGCCCAACAGAGCGATCGCACTCTGAAAGTCTGCGTCCAATTGCATCCGGCGCTCCGCGAGCCTTACTTGCCGCGCAACCTCAAACTCTCGTTAATATCTGATGCTGGAGAAGTTTTAGGGGAGGTTAAATCTACTGTTCAATACCAGTGTATTTTACTGCCGGAGTTTTATGTAGAACCCGCAGAAAGTTTTAGTATTCGGGTGGCGATCGGTGATTTGAGCATAACAGAAAATTTTGTGGTATGATTTTGCAATTACTGTACTCATCGCAAATTTATGACCTGGACTGTCATTTTGGCTTTAGGGTCGGGAAATCTCAAAAACGGCTTTACTCACATCACGGCGGAGTTGAAACATAGAGGCGTAACTATTGCTAAATTCCCGGGAAGTTTGCCGCCAGCACTAGATGTTGAGGATCTGCAAAGAAGATGGAAGTTTTCTTGTACGGGACTCCAATCTAGCAGAGGCAATTCTCGAATTAAAATCAAGCCTAGCAGCAAAACTTATATTTCTGAAACCAATCCTCATGCTGTATATCAAGGATTGAAGGAAGAGATACAAGCATGGCTGAAGAATGACGAGTTTTACAGCAAAATTGAGGTGAATCTCAGAACGCAAATCGGCAATACATCTGAATACATTCAGATTTTTTTAGAGTGCGATGATTCTCAGATTTGGGAGTTGCCTTGGGATGCGTGGAATTTTCGCGAAGAGTACAGAAATTGCGAAATCATCCGCAGCCCATCCGAGTATATAATTGTACCTCAACAGGCAACTAAACCCGGCAGTTATCTACCTTCGCAAGGCAGAATTTTATGTGTTTTAGGTAATACTAAGGGCATAAATGTTAAAAAAGATGCGGAAATTATTAGAAAATCTCTCGGCGATAGTTGCGAATTAAAATTCTTAGAACAGCCGACGCCAGACGAATTTAACGATCGCCTTTTTGACGAGCAAGGCTGGCAAATTTTGTTTTTTGCCGGACACGGCGATAGCGGCGCTAATGCTCGCAGCGGACGGCTGTATATCAATCAAAATGCTGCTAACAATACTATTACAGTAGATAATTTAAAAGCTGGTATCAAGCAGTGCAGTTTTAAAGGCTTGCAGTTGCTGATTTTTAATTCCTGTTCGAGTTTGGGATTGGCTGCGGATTTGGTGGCTCAAAACAGGCCTTTACCGTCGATAATTGTGATGCGCGCGCCAATTCCCGACGAAATTGCTCACGATTTTGTCAAGTTTTTGTTTGGATATTTGGCATTGGGAGAACCTTTGTTTTGGGCGGTGCGCCAAGCTAAGGATGATTTGCGACGCTGGGATGCTCGATTTCCGGGCGCTAGCGAGATTCCGGTACTCTGCCAGCATCCCACATTTCAGGAATTGACGCTGCCGAAATGCGGGGAAATGCGCCCTGTAATTCCAGTAGAAAGTGTTGCGGGCGATCGCCCAAAACACCCGCAATTTACGATTTCAAATAAGTTGATGCAGCGCGCCAGTATCAGTTTAGCTGCTTTGGCGATCGGCTATCCGTTCGTCGGCCCGAATCTGGCATCGGCGATCGACGATTTTGGGAAAGCAAACCACTACAGCAATCCTTTAATCGCTAAAACTTCTTACAAGTTAGCTGCATTAATCAATCCTACTAACGGCGAGTCTTCCTATAACTTATCTTTGCTGTGCGATCGATTAAACGAAGACGAGTGTGCGCGAGAAGCAATGAAACAAGCAGTCTGGCGAGGACTTCCAGAAGCTTATGCCCAAATATCTCGATCGCTGATTATCAAAAACAAACCTGAATCCGCTTTAAAAGTAATTGGAATGTGTTTAGAACAAACTCAATTTGATGGAGTGAAATCAGCTTGTTTCAAGAATCGCGGCTGGCTGCGCTTAAACCAAAAGCGATACGGCGCAGCGGAAACCGACTTAAGAAAAGCAATATCTCTGAGCAATAAGACTCCAGAAGCTCAATGCCTTTTAGCGCAGGTACTGGAAGCTAAGGGAAAACGAAAAGAAGCACTCACACATTGGCAACAAACACTGAAATCTGCCAATTCCAGCATACCAGAACAAGATGAATGTATCGAAAAAGCAAAGGAACGTTTACTAATAACAGGAAAGAGCCAATGAAAAAACAGACGGCTATTTGTATCGGCGCAAGCTCGATCGCACTTACGTTGATTTCGGTCGATATTTTGCCTCATCCCCGCTTCGGAATCGGCGCCGGTTCCGAAATATTTGCCGACAATCCGATCGTTTCCCGGGCGATCGCAGCAACGACAAGAATACCCAACGGACAAATCCTAAATATCAGCGGCGAAGTGCAGCTACAGCGTCAAGACGGCAGAAATATTCGCCCCAGCGCGGGTACACCGATTTATCCGGGTGACAAACTGCAAACTGCACAAAACGGACAAATTACGATTCAATGTGCAGATTTAGGAATTAAGTCAATTAAAGCGGGCGAAAATCAATTGAATAGCTGTTTGTTGGCTAGCGAAAAGTCGCAGTCAGAGTGCAATAAAAATTTAATTAGATGTCCCGATCGCGGCGACGATAAAGTTGCTTGGAATAACG
Source organism: Microcoleus occultus BM001215583 (assembly GCA_036700105.1). Classification (GTDB taxonomy): domain Bacteria; phylum Cyanobacteriota; class Cyanobacteriia; order Cyanobacteriales; family Microcoleaceae; genus Microcoleus. The sequence continues at coordinate 9,505 of JAUBOG010000010.1, read as the reverse complement.
CGCCAGTTCCTTATATAATCAGTCCGAGGCGGACGCATTTGCTCGAAAACAAGCCGACTTTGCGCTGGAATCCGGTTGCGGGAGCGACTAGCTATAAGTTGAGCCTGCGGGAAAATAAAACGAAGTTAAATTGGGAAATGACGGTTAACGGTACTGAGGCTGTGTATCCGGGGGAACCGGCGCTGAAACCAGGTGTTAAGTACAGGTTGATTGTGGAGGCGAATACGGGTGCTTCGTCGGAAACTCCGGTGGTGGAAGGAGATACGGAGTTTGGGTTGCTGGATGAGGGCGAGATGCAAAGAGTGAAAGATGCGGTTGGGGCGATCGACAAACAAGTACCGAACGAAACCGCAAAAAAATTAGCAACTGCTAACCTTTATATTAGCACAAACTTGATTGCAGAAGCAATAGAAACCTTAGAAAGTTTGCCAAAATCTGGAGTTGAAACACCGCCAATTTACCGAACTTTGGGCGATTTGTATCGGGAAAACTTGCAATTGATGCCGCAGGCTGAAGTTTACTATAAAAAGGCGATCGGTACAGCTAAACCCGACGATATTGAGGAGTTAACCGAGGCACATTACGGCTTGGGACAAGTTCATTCATCTATGAGGAACAATCTGGAAGCTATGCGTTATTTAAAGTTAGCAAAAGAGGGATATCAAAGTTTAGGAAATGTGCAGATGGTGGAAAAGATCGGGAAACAATTGCAAGATGTGCAAAGGAGGGAAGAGAGGAAATAAGCATGATGCAGATTTACATGATAAGACGGCGGTTGAAACCGCTTCTACACAAACAAAGTCCGCCTTCGCGGACTAAGAAATAGGTCGAAACTTGCTTTTTTCTAGAGTCCTCTTTAGAGGATTTTCGCTATTAGCCAGGGGTTTAAACCCCTGGCGGACTGTCTGAGTGTACCAAATATCATCTACTAACGAAAACCATGAAATCCACAGACAAAAAAAACCGCCTTTTCCTAACATTACTCTCATTTACAGCTTTAGCAATCTGGGAAATAGGACTTTTCACCCCATCCCAAACAGCCACAGCCCAAATTACCCCCGCCACCGACGGCACCAATACTCAAATTACTCCAAACGGCAACCAATTTGACATCAACGGCGGCCAACAATCCGGCGACGGCGCGAATCTATTTCACAGTTTCCAACAGTTTGGTTTAAATCAAGGGCAAACTGCTAACTTTATCTCAAATCCTAACATTCGCAATATATTAGGGCGAGTTGTCGGCGGCGACGCTTCTATTATTAACGGCTTAATTCAAGTAACGGGCGGCAATTCCAATTTATTTTTAATGAATCCGGCGGGGATTGTTTTCGGCACAAATGCTAGTTTGAACGTGCCTGCTGCTTTCACCGCCACTACTGCGACGGGCATCGGTTTTAATAATAACTGGTTTGGTGCGGTTGGAACTAATAGTTATGCTCAATTAGTCGGAAATCCGAATAGTTTTGCTTTTACAAATACACAACCCGGAGGCATTGTCAATTTCGGCAATTTGGCTGTGGGACAAGGGCAAAATTTAACTTTGTTGGGCGGCACGGTTTTGAGTGCGGGACAACTTTCTGCACCGGGAGGAAATATTACAATTGCGGCGGTTCCGGGTCAAAATTTAGTCAAGATTAGCCTACCGGGAAATCTGTTGAATTTAGAGATTCAGCCGATTACTGATGCTTCATTACCAATTGCGAATTATCAATTTTTAGTTTTATTAATCCCGCAATTGCTGACAGGAAAAGCAGAGAGTCATGCAACGGGAGTGACAGTCAATAATGATGGAACTGTACAGTTCACAGGTGCCATAGTACCAACTGAGCCAGGAACTGCAATTGTTGCTGGTAATATTGATGTGTCTGGGGATAATGGAGGGAATGTGAATGTGTTGGGTTCTCGCGTGGGTTTAATTAATGCGAATATCAACGCTTCCGGGATGAATAGCGGCGGAAATGTGCGAATTGGTGGTGATTACAAGGGTCAAGGTACTGTGCCAAATGCGCTGCGGACATTTGTGAGCGATGATTCGACAATTAATGCTGATGCTGTTAGCAATGGTGATGGCGGCCGCGTCATTGTTTGGGCGGATGAAGTGACTGGTTTTTTCGGTAATATTAGCGCTAGAGGCGGCAGTAATTCTGGCAACGGCGGCTTTGTAGAAGTGTCTGGGAAGGAAAATTTAATCTTTCGAGGAGATGTCAACGTTAGTGCAAATAACGGAATAAATGGCACGATTCTGATCGATCCAAGAGATATTATCATTCAGGCGGGAGGGACAGGAACAAATGATACTGAACTCGACGCAAATGTTCCTTCAGGTGATGCGGCAGGAACCATTCTATCATCACATGGTGGTATCGCAACAGATTTCACGATTAGCGATACAAAGCTAACTTCTTTAACTGGCAATATTATCCTTCAAGCAAACCGAGATATTGTTGCTCAAACTGGGACAAATTTGAACTTTGTAAATCAAACATCTGGCGAAAGTATTACTTTTCAAGCTAATAGAGATATTCTGCTCAACACCAATATTCAAACAGCAGGTGGGTCTGTTAATTTTTCTGCAGGTCAAAACCTGACAGCACAAGATGTTAACACAAATTCTGGCAACTTAAATTTTTCTGCTGGCGATCGGTTGACACTTGGTGCAATTAATTCAGGTAGCGGTAATATAACTCTAACAGGCAACGAAATTGACTTGACAGGGGGATTTTTGTCTGTACAAGGAACTGGCAATTTAGTCATCCAGCCTGCAACGCCCAGTCAAGATATTATTATTTCTGGCAGCGATAACAATACAGCAGCATTAGATTTTACAGTAAATGAGTTCGGTAGCCTCTATCGCGTGCCGGGGTTTGCCTCGATGACAATTGGGCGTCCTGATGGAAGTGGCACTATTACAATTAACGAAATAAGTAGCAATTGGAGGGAATTCAGGGAACCAGTAACGATTCAAGCACCGTTAGGTAATGGACGAATAATTGCAACTGGGGGGATTGAACTAAGGAACGACTCGAAAACTCCATCCATTACCTTAATAGCCAATCAGGATATTTCTATTCAAAGCATCAGTACGGGTAATTCTGAGAGTCAAGGCCCAAACATTACCATCCAGGCTGGGGGTAACATTACTGCATCTAGTCTGAATGTCAGCTCAAGTTATAAAAATGGAGGGAATATTAGCCTGACCAGCAATAACGGTGGAATTACTGTAGATTTTATAACCTCGGAAGCTGGAACTACATACCATAAAGGAGATGCTAACGCTGGTAACATTACTTTGAAAGCTGCTAACAATGTCGCTATAAGTTCAGGTATTAGATCGCTTTCTGGTCGTCCCAATATGACTATTGGTTCAATTGCTACTTCTGTCACTCCGATCGGCGGAACCCCTACTCCTACTCCTACTCCTACTCCTACTGGTGTTAGTGGCAACTCTAATGGTGGCAATGTTAGCATTACTAGCACTAATGGTAGTATTTTGGTTGGTACAGATGGCATCCGCACCTACTCTTATCCTATAAGTCTATCAGGTACTACTGCGCTTAATGCTAACAGCGGTTCAGTTAAGCTTGAAGCTTCTGGTGATATTACAGTTGCTTCTATAGCGGCATTTGGAGGTCAAGGTACTGATACTGCTTTTAAGTTTGATTCTCGCCCTACTCCTATTTCTGTAACTGGTACATCCAATGCAGGAAATATCAATGTCATTACTCAAAATGGTTCAATTACTATTAATTCACCTATTGATATCTCATCTGACAAAGCCACTGGTGGTTCAATTTATTTCCAGGCGGGAGGTAATATTACGACTCGTGAAATCCGATCGCACGGTCAGCAACAGGGTGGAAGCATAACTCTGAATAGCGGTGGTTTTATAGATACAAAAGCTGGCAGTTTATCGGCATTTTCCGATAAAGGGAATGGCGGTCAAATTAGCTTGGAAGGTTCGGGCAACATTACTGCCACCAACATTAGCTCAACTGGCTTCCAAAACGGCGGTTCTATCACTTTTAAGAGCGGCGGTGCGATCGACACTAGCGCCGGAATCATCAACGCAATGGGCGGCAACAATGGCGGCAATATTTCCCTCGAAGCTACAAACAATATTACTACGGCCGGAATTGGCAACTCGGCTGTATTATTAAGTGGCTTCAGCGCCAATAGCGGCAATCTTAGCATTAAAAGTGGGGGTAATATCAACACAACTGCCGGGCTAATTATTACGGCGGCGGCCAATGGTAAGGGGGGAGATGTCACCATCAATGCTCAAGGAAATGCTTTGACATCGGATATTAATGCCCGCACTTTCGCTCCCAGCATTACGGTGACTGGTGGCAATATTGACCTGAAAGCAAGTAATATTACTGCTAGTGGTAAAATCGAAACTAACCGGAATAATATTACTTTTAACGCTCCGGTAACATTAGGTAACAATCTGTCGATCAAAATTTTAGAAACGGGCGATATTACTTTTAAGTCTACTGTTGATGGGCCTTACAGTCTGACTGTTCAACCCAAGGCGGGAAGTGTGGATTTTGGTGGGGCTGTTGGCAAAGCGACTCCCCTCAGTACCGTCAATATTGAAGATGATATTACTAAAAATTCTGGCGCAATTAATATTATTACAACGAATAATATTACTACGCAAGATATTACGTCAACTGCCGGAATTTTTCTGTTTAGCGATAAGGGAGAAATCACAACGAAAAATCTCGATGCGACTTCCTCGAATAATGGCGGTAATATCACTGTGAACGCTGGTACTAATATTTTGGCGGGCGATATCAAGACTTCTGGTGCTAATGGTGGCAGTGTTTTTCTTGACGCTACGGGAAGTATTACTGTTGGTAAGATTGACTCTTCGGCGCAGGGAAATGCGGGGAATGTCACGGCATATAACCGCAACGTTTCGGGTGATATTAGTGTGAGTGAAGTTAATGCTCAAAGTTTCGGTAGCGGTACTGGCGGAAATGTCGAGATTGAGACGGGAAGGTTTTTTCGATCGCTAAATTCGTTCACAGACAGAAACGATATCGATGCTAGCATTTCTACGGCGGGCAATCCTGGAGATATCAACGGCGGTAAGATCGTAATTCGCCACGGAGGCGCTGGATTGAGACCGTTTATTGTGGGTGATTCTACGACAAATGGAACGACGGGTGCAATTACTAGGGGCAATTCTAATTCTAGTCAAACAATTTTGCCGGAGAAGCCCTATCTTTATACTCACAAACAGGATGCCGATCGCCTTCAAATTATCTCGGTTCCTTCACCCATTCCGCCAACTCCCGCACCCGCAGCGACTCCATCCCCAGCGCCCGCGCCCGCAACACTCGCACCGACACCACCACCTACAGCGACGCCCACAGCGACGCCCGCAGCGACTCCATCCCCAGCGCCCGCGCCCGCAACACTCGCACCAACAGCGACTCCATCCCCAACACCCGCGCCCGCAACTCCCGCACCACCAACAGCGATTTCATCCCCAACACCCGTAACACCTACACCAGCAGCGACTCCATCCCCAACACCCGTAACACCTACACCCGTAACGAGGGTGACTCCATCCCCAACGCCCGTAACACCTACATCCGTAACGATCGCCCCGAGCCCATCCCCAACACCCGAAACCTCCCTCGCCCCGACTCCATCCCCAACACCCGAAACCTCCCTCGCCCTGTTATTTCCCGAAAGCCCGATCGCCCCAACTCCCTCGCCAATTCCCGAGCCCGCGCCCATACCCGGTTTTCCGATCGAGATCCGATCGCCGTTAACCGCCGATCCATCCACAATACCAGCCCGATCGCGCCCGACACAGCCATCAACGCCAACAACACCGGGGGCGATCGATCGCATACCCGCCGCGCCGCCCATTCCCTCGATTGCCGCACTCAGCGAGCCGATCGCCAATCCACCTGCGATCGCTCCCCAAAGCCCGATCGCTCCCCAACCTTTAAACGCGGCAAATCCAACTTTCACAGCCCCTCTTGCCCCAGAAACCCTGCTTGCAGAACCAATTCAGCCAGCACCTGCACCCCTCATCTCACCCGTTCCCGCACCCGCAGCGAGTCAAAATCCGCAACAGGAATTAGCTTTTTTAATTGGCGATTTATTGGGAGCTAAAACCACGATTACCCCAAATCCTGAAAGCAGAAGCAACACTTTTGGGTGGGAATTTCCCGATTCAAACAACAATTTCTCCCTCGAAGTACCAGTCATTGAACAACCGAATATTAGTTTAATATTGCCTTCGGAAAACCCGCCGGAAAACGCGCCCTTGCGGGGTTCTTCTCTTTCGGAACAACCCGACGGATGGATAGTTGAAATTCCGACGCCTGCACCTGCGCCTGTTGAAATACCAGTTGCGGCGATCGAGCCTAATTGGTTGGCCAACATCCGCCAAATCGCGCCTCCTGCACCAACTCCAGCGCCCGCACCAATTCCAGCGCCCGCACCAATTCCAGCCCCCGCGCCGGCACCAATTCCCGCGCCGAGTCCAGCGCCTGCGCCCGCTCCAGCGCCTGCGCCCGCTCCAAATCCCGCACCGAGTCCGTTAGCGCAAAATCCCGCACCCGCCAATATCCCGAATCTTTTCCCCTCAGAAATTAGCCGGTTTAGCGTCGAACAAACTCTCAATGAAAACAATGCCGGTGATGCTGTTTCCCTAATTGACCAACTGTTTGAACAAGACTATGAAAATTCTTATGGGGAAAATTTTACGGATAAAAAAGTTGACGTTCAATATCTGAGAGAAACTCTGAAAACAATTAAGGAGGAAACCGGGAAGCAAGCTGTAATTGTTTACGCGATCGTCCGTCTCGAAGAATTATCCCTAGTGTTAGTAGTTCCCGACGGCCCTCCGATTCTCATAAATATCCCTGTCAAGAGCGAACAATTGCTGAAAACAGTGGCAGAGTTTCATCGCTCTTTGGCTAAATCAAATGATTCTGAAGATGAAGAATATTTGCCAAGTGCTCAGCAACTTTACCAGTGGTTAATTGCACCGCTTTCTCAAAATTTAGAAGCATTAAATATTGATACGCTGGTGTTTTGCTTCGATGCCGGTTTGCGCCAACTACCGCTATCGGCTTTGCACGACGGCAAGCAATTTTTAGTAGAAAATTACAGTGTAGGCTCAATTCCCAGCGTCAGCTTGACTAACACAAAGTATCAAAGTTTGCAAAACGCTCAAGTTTTGGCAATGGGTGCTTCGGAATTTCCCCACACCGATAAAGATCCTTTGCTGGCGGTGCCGATCGAATTATCTGCGATCGCCGGTACCAGAACCAAAGCTCAAAACCCCGCAGCTTTTCCGTTGTGGCAAGGCCGCTCTTTTCTTAATGAAAACTTTACCCTAGAAAACCTGAGACAGCAGCGCCAGCAACAGGAATTTGAGATTGTTCACTTAGCCAGTCACGCGAGTTTTCCGCAAACTGAAAACGGACGCAAGGAAGCTGAAATTGACCTGTGGAATCGCTCTTTGTCGTTAAATGAATTTCGGTTGGCGAAGTGGTACGATCGCGGGCAAGTAGAGTTATTGGTGCTGAGTGCGTGCGAAACGGCGATCGGCGACGATATAGCAGCAGAAATGGGATTTGCTGGACTGGCAGTCCGCAGCGGTGTAAAATCAGCTTTAGCGAGTTTGTGGAAAGTTAATGATGTTGGAACTTTGAGCTTGATGACTGAGTTTTACAGCCATTTGCGATCGGCTCCAATTAAAGCTGAAGCGCTCAGACAAGCGCAACTGGCAATGATCCGCAAACAAATTGTACTTAAAAACGGCCGATTGCAGGGAACATCCAGGGCGATCGAGCTTCCTGGGAATTTGAAAAATTTACCCAACTCAGATTTCTCACACCCGAAATTTTGGGCTGGATTTACAATTATCGGCAGTCCTTGGTAAGTAACGGAGGACACGGCAATGCCGTTTCCCTACTCTAAAATAATCGTAGCTTCCAGGGTTCGATGTCATCATACTTGCGAAAGAGATCATATCAATTCCGGCTGGGCTGGAATAAGATAGAGGACACGGCAGTGTCGTTTCCCTACCGTAATTAATCGTAGGGACACTCCAAAAGCCGTGTCCTGATTTCGGGTAATATTAATTCCGATGCAACCATAATTAATCGTAGGGACACGGTACTGCCGTGTCCTGATTTCAGGTAATGTTAATTCCGATGTTACCGGATTTGAGATCGGCCGGATGATGTATCCCAGACTACTATCCTTTGAGGTCAGAAATTTGCTATGAATAGCAAAACTAAACACTAACGGAGCAAAACCTGTGAGCAAGTTTGATAAAATATTCAATTCCGAAGACAAATCCGAAGCAACCTTGACTTTAGAGGAATCCGTAGCAGCGGTAGCACTTGTCGCAGCCGAGGCCAATGCCCCTGACACGGATGCTGATATCTTAGAAAGCATACTTTGGGATTCGGAAATATTTGCTGAATACTCGGAAGATGAGATGTCAGCAATGTTTCAAAGACTCGCAGGTATTGTCGCCCAAGACGGTTTAGGAGCATTATTTAATACTGCTGGGGAATCAATACCGGATGAGTTAGTTTTGGATACTTTTGCAATCACCGCAGCAATGTTTGTCGCAGATGGCGAAATACCTGAGAAGCACAAGGGTTTTCTCCAGGAATTCCAGCAAGCATTGGGCGTGGAAGACGAGGAAGCTGCGGAAATTATCGAGGATGTAATTGCTGCTTACTCGGAGGAAGCTGAGGGGGAAGAGTCTGATTTAGATGCGCTATTATACGTATCTCCAGAAGGCAATTTTAGCCTCCCGATTCCAGTTGACGAGCAGCGTGGCGGTAGAGTTGACGAGGTAGAAGGTTCTGTCGCATTTTCTGACGATTTTGGCGTTTTGCTGAAAATTGATTATTTCTCGATCGCTGGTGAAGTGGAAGAAACAATCGAGTCGATGGGCGAGGAAGCTTATCTCAAGTATTTTCTCGACAATTTTATTTGTCAGGCAATTCTGACTAATGTTCCCAACTCTCGGTTACTCCACGCGGAATATTTAGAAGATGAAGAAGCTTATTTCGCGGTTTTTGATTTGCCTGGGGGTGCAACTATCAGCGTACAAGAAAACGGCGGGCCTCTGACTCGACTGGATGCGTACCGGGGAATTATGGCTTTTATCGCTGACGATTTTTGCTACACGGTAAGCTGTCAGCGGATTTATCAGGAGGGTAATGAATTGGGTTCCCTTGAGTCTGAAGCTGAGGGAATTATGAACAATATTTTCGCGTTTATTGAGACGATTGAATTTTCGGCAGTCGCCTAAACAAAACTTATTTAGGGGAGCTAAAAACCCGGTTTCTTTTGAGATGTCTCGCTGCTAAACCCGATCTTTTCAGAGAACCCGGTTTTTTTTGCCAAACATCCTCAAAATATTACATTGTGTCCGGTCGATCGACCAAATTAAAATTGGTTTGTCGCTGATTTATTCAGTAGGGTGCGCATTGCGCACGGCCGTGCG
>JAUBOG010000109.1:0-15735 GCA_036700105.1 Microcoleus occultus BM001215583 | reverse complement strand
AGGACACGGCAGTGCCGTTTCCCTACGATTAATTACGGTAGGGAAACGGCACTGCCATGTCCTCTATATCACTTTTTTGAATTTAAATTTTGAAACTGGTTTTTTGACAACTCTTGGGTTTTTTCTATGAACTCTTTGCGATCAACTTGTATCAAGTATCTCCAAATTCAACCAAGTCAAAAAAAGCCCTTTTTCTCTCTTATTTTGTTTTCAGAAGAGCGGTTTCTATTTATGTTGATGAAATCGCTATTTTTATTGCTTTCAATATCTCGCTACTTTTGAGTTTTGGAGATTATAATAATATTTTTTTGTACGGCATCATACTTAATTTACTTTTTTGTACATCATACCTAGTGTACCACTTGTTCGACCTTAACTAAACCGTATTGCTCTATGACCGTACTTTTTCACCAGCTCCCAGAATTGTAAAAATCAAGTTAACTCTTAATAAGCGTGACTTGATCGATGACTACACTACTAGCAATTTTATTGATAAAATTCTTAAAATCATCTGAAATTACAGAGGTACTAAAATCCGGGTATCAAAGCCTGTATTTACTTTTTAATCAGGCTTACAGGCTTTTTTAGTACATCTGCACAGGGGAATTTCAGTTTAAAAGTATGAGGGAATTACAAAATAGGAATTATATTAGCTCTCTACTTTGTAGTAGCAATCCCTAACTTAGCTCCCTTAATTCGGCGCAATCGATCCATAACTTCCACAACATTTCCGTGATTGACGCTTTGATCCGCATTCAGCACAATTAATGAATTCTGATTTGACCCCATTACCTGTCGCACCGTACTCTCAATCTGGTCTAAGTTGACTGACTTTTTATCAACCATTAACTTTCCATTAGCATCAATCGTGACGGTAATTTTAGCAGGCGATTCCTGAACTTGAGAGGTTGATGCTTTCGGTAAATTTACGGGCAAACCCTCGGATTTGGATAAAGAGAGAGAGGAAACAATTAAAAACGTCAATATGGCGAATACCACATCAATCATTGGCACGATGTTGATCTGGGGAATACTATCAGGTTCATCGGGTAGGCGCATAGTTAGATTCTCTTGGTAGTTTTTCGTAGCGGTGACGGTACAATAACTCTAGCTGCCCTCCAGCTTCTTGAATAAAAGCAATCTGCTGTAAGTAAAACCCGCGAAACATATTGGCAAATAAAAGCGTAAAGATTGCCACAACTAACCCCAATGCCGTAGAGACGAGGGCTTCGCTAATCCCAGAGGTAACGCCTGCGGCATTGGTACCCCCGGCATCCCCCAGTTTGAGGGAACTAAAGGTAGCAATTAACCCCAAAACTGTGCCGAGCAACCCAAATAGCGGGGAGAGGCTGATAATGGTGTCAAATATTGTATTGAATCGCTTCAAAATGGGGATTTCTGCCTGAGCGCCACTCTCTAGGGCCAAACGAAATTCTTCGATGTTGGGCGAGTCTAATTCTAAAGCTTCTAAAAAAATCCGGGCTAGGGGCAAATCGCCGTTTACTTGTAACTTTTTGATGGCGGTATCGGGGTTTTGACTGTATATCTGCAGCACTTCCCGCACGACTCGCCGCTGCCGCCGATTTACCCTAAACCAAAAGGCAAGACGCTCTACGATCAGCGCTACTGCTGCGATTGACGAGGCAAACAGCGGCCAAGCAACAATGCCTGCGGCGCGAAAAATGTAAATGAGACTATCCATTGGTTTTTACTCTCGCTAGCTCTGTTGAACGATCGCAAGTTGCCTAATGCTGCAATTAGCCCGATCGAATGCTGGTAGAGTTTCTGCGTCAAGTCGCCACAAGTGATTCAGACGGAGAATTGTTTCACTCAAGCGCGATCGCGATCGCACAAACGCACTACCTGTATGTGACTATCTTCGTCTGTACCCAAAATGCTCCTACTGCGATCCCGACGGATTTTTCTGCCAGTGCTTCTTTGCTAAATATTTGCGTTAGGACTTGACAATAAGCTTCAATAATTTTAAAGATTCTCAACTAGGTTTTCACAAAATTCCGGCAATGTCAAGCCATCACCCACAAATTTTAATAGACTATACTTATCTACAACATATTAAAAATTAGGAATACTTATGTTTAAATTCTCTAAAAAACTTGAAAATGCTGAAATTTGTTGGTAAATTCGGGGGTGGAGTATTGCAGTTAAGGAATTTTGGAAGCTTTCCCTCCCGCAATCCGAATATTGACCGCGCCCATGCGAGCAACCTAAGCTAACCCAAAGGAAATGCTGAGTGGTGGCGTCTGCTCGCTCTATCGAAATTAAATAAATGAAAATAAGTTGCAAGAGTCTTGAAAAGGATGACAGTCTTCTTATAGGATGGGTAGGTTCATTATTGATAGCAAGCTCAACCCGCAGTTGGTAGCTTGTTTCGGGTTATGTGGGGGAGCCAGCGAGGATGTTGCCAACCCATCAATAAAGGAGATCGATCGGGCATGAGTTTTTCAAATTTTTCGGCGACGCAAAGACAACAACAAGAAGAAGCTCTCAAAAAAGTGCTGGCGATCGGTCTGCTAGCCTCAACCTTACTGCACGGTGTCGCGCTGCCACTGCTCCTCAAGTTGGTCAAACCTGCTGAATTTGCAGAGGATGCCATTGAAATTGTTGTGCTTGATGAGCCTAAAGTAGAGGAAACCAAGCCAGAGCCGGCTATTCCAGAAAAGGTATCTCCCCCGCCTGAGACGTTCAAACCAGAACCGCCACCAGAGCCAACTCCCCCAGAAGAGCCGCCGGTAGCGGCAACGCCCCCGCCGATTCCAAAAGAGCCACCGATAGCCGCAACGCCCCCGCCGATTCCAGAAGAGCCACCGATAGCCGCAACGCCCCCACCGATTCCAGAAGAGCCAAAGGTAGCGGCAACGCCCCCGCCGATTCCAGAGGAGCCAAAGGTAGCGGCAACGCCCCCGCCAGAGATTGAGAAAGAGCAGCCCTTAACGGAAACTTCGCAACCAACTCCTGTGGAGCCTTCCCCCGCACCTCAACAGGATTTCAATTCCCCAGAAACTCCTAAAACCCCGATCGCCAACGAACCCCAAAACCCCTCGCCCGATCCTCCAAAAATTGATAGCCCCAGCACAGCGGCTCCCCAGCAATCCCCTCCGAGCGAACCGCCCGTTACTGCATCGCGCCCCAGGGGTGGTAGCAGTTCCCCAGACTTTACCGCAGGCGCTGGAAATCCCAACTCCTCCGATAGCCCTGAAAAAAATAACCCGCCATCTGCTGCGGCGGGTAGCGGGGAACCTTCTGATGAAGCATCAAATCCTGCTTCCGGGCCCATACAGCGATCGCCCGCAGCGGGCCCGCCAGTCACGGCTACTAGGCCAGGAGGCGGCGGCAATTCTAGAAATGCGATCGGGGATATCACAAACCCCTCCTCCTCTGATAGGCCCGGAGGAAGTGCGCCGAACTCACCATCGGGTGCCAGCAAAAATGGCGACATACCTTCTGATGAGCCATTTGCGGCTGGTTCAGGGCGATCGCCCCGAGTGCCTGCGGCGGGCCCGCCAGTCACGGCGACCAGGCCAGGAGGCGGCGGCAATTCTGGAAATGGGAGCCCTGGTGTAGGAAATCTCGCCTCATCTGGTGGCCCGGGAGGCGGAAGCCCGGTCGGAAGTGGGTCGAACTCATCACCCGGTGGAGGTGGAAATGGCGGGGGTTCGTCAGAGCCATTTGGCAGCGGTTCGGGCTCGATGCCAAAACCGGCAAATCCAGGAGGGGGGGGGCCTTCGCGCCCGAAGGGCCCTGCTCCCGGCACTTGTATTAGCTGCGGTAAACCTGATTATCCGAGCTCCGCCAGAAAACAAGGGCGGGAAGGCCGAGTGGAAGTCATGTTTGACGTTGACCCCAACGGTAAGGCATTCAACATCGCGATCTTGACTTCGAGCAATCACGACGACTTCGATCGGGCAGCGATTAAAACAGTAGAAAAATGGAAATTTGCGTCATCAGAGAGTGGCATTCAAGGAAAAACAGCATCCATTACCTTCCGGCTCAATGACTAGGGATTTTTTTGAGACTCTAGCAATTTGGCGGGTAATTCTATAGCACCGTCCAAGCAACAGCAAAGTTAAAAATTTAATTTTTTGTCAATTATGAATTTGGGAATGCCGTCAGCAATATTAAGTAAATTTCAGCGAGTTGGACTCGCTCTCTTACTTGGTTCCAACTTGGGAATGGTTCTGTTGTTTGCCAACCCTCACAGCGCAATGGCAGGAGTAATTACTTTACCCGATGGCGGACGTTGCGAGGGAGAATTGAGTGAGGGAAAACTCAGCGGCCCCGGCATCTGTCAATATGCCAACGGCGATCGCTACGAAGGCCAATTTCTCAACGGCAAACCTCACGGTAAGGGCACCTATACATTTAAAGAAGAAGGCAGATACCAGGGAGAATTTGCGGATGGGGAATTCAACGGTCAAGGTGTGCGGGAATTTGCTAATGGCAACCGCTATGAGGGGAGTTTTAAAAACGGTGAGTTCGATGGTACTGGCACTTTTACCTCAACTAACGGCATTCGTTACGAAGGCTCTTTTACCAATGGTTCTCCCAGCGGTCGAGGGGCTTTTACGTTCAGTGATGGCACTCGTTGCGAAGGAGATATTAAAGAAGGAAAAGTTAACGGCAAAGGCGTCTGTCAATATGCTAATAAGAACCGCTACGAAGGAGAGTTGCTGAATAATTTGCCTCACGGGCAGGGAATTTATACCTTTGCGGTCGGAGGGCGTTATGAGGGGCTATTTAGTGAAGGGCAATTTCACGGTAAAGGGGTTCGCGAATATCCGAACGGCAACCGCTATGAAGGAGAGTTTGTGAAGGGCAACGCTCAAGGTCAGGGGTTGTTTACTTTTAAAGAAGGGGGACGTTATCAAGGGCTGTTCGACAATGGAGAATTTAGTGGTGAAGGTGTCCGCGAGTTCGCCAATGGAAATAGCTATAAAGGCACTTTTGTCAAGGGTAAGATGAGCGGGAAAGGAGTTTACGTTTTTGCGAATGGCGATCGCTGCGAAGGCGAATTTAGCGATGGTCAGTTCAACGGCAAAGGTATCTGTATTTACGCCAATGGCGATCGCTATCAAGGTGAATTCCTCAACGGCCAGAAACACGGCCAAGGTTCCTACGTTTATGCAGATGGAACTAAGGTAGAAGGAAATTGGCAACAAGGTCAAATTAAAAAATAATTTACTAGCGATCGATCGCCAGGATTTTGTGCTATGTAAAAGTTAGAATCAAAAAAGACACTGGGATTTCGTCCCTCACATTTTCCAAAATTAAGGAAATGATCGAATCCGCTACTAAAAACACCTTGTTCTACTGCTGCCGCTACACCAGGATTTTGGTTGAGATAAAATGTAGGGTCAAATAACAGGTTAGCATCTAACATTTTGTACTCCTTATAAAACTTCTATTTTCCAACTTCTGGCTTGTTGTCGATCGCTCCAGAAGCGACTGTAAAGATTGCCGTTTTTAATTAATTCGCCGTGATTGCCCCGCTCAACAATTTTGCCGCCTTCAATTACTAAAGTTTGGTCAGCATTCTTAATAGTTGAGAGTTTGTGCGCAATAACAATTAGCGTCTTCGACTTCACCAAAGAGTCGATCGCTTGTTGAATTAGCAGCTCATTTTCCGGGTCGATCGATGCTGTGGCTTCATCTAATAACACAATAGGGGCATCTTTTAAAATGGCTCGGGCGATCGAAATTCGCTGCTTCTCTCCGCCAGAAAGTGCAGATCCGCCTTCACCGATGACAGTGTTATATCCGTCGGGTAATTCTAAAATAAATTCGTGACACCTTGCAGCTTTAGCTGCTGTTTCCACTTGCTCTTGCGTAGCATTAGAATTGCCAAACTTGATATTGTTGAGAATAGTGTCGTTAAACAAGTAAACGTCTTGAAACACTATGCTAATATATGATAGTAGTGTATCGGTTTTTAAATCTTTGACATTTACTCCACCTATTAGAATATCGCCATTACCGACATCCCAAAATCGAGCAATTAAGTTGCTAATAGTTGTTTTTCCCGAGCCAGAAGGGCCGACAAGTGCCGTTACTTTCCCCTGTTTTGCAGTGAAGCTGATGTTTTGCAGCACTGGTATCTCTTCATAGCTAAAAGAAACATTTTTAAACTCTATATCGAACTGTTCTAAAGTTTTGTCTTCTTTTACTTCAAGGAGTGGCTGAACTTCCAGCAAGTTAGATATGCGGGCGATCGCTTCACTTGCTTGTCGCTGATTGCGAGATAATTCGTCAATTTTTTGCAGGGGGATGTAAAATCGCAAACCCAGCACCAAAAACATCAGAAAAACTGGTACAGTCAATTGACCTTGCAAAAGCAAATAGGTTCCTGACAGCAAAATTGCAGCAAAACCCAATTCTAAAGCTGTGTTAAAAGCTACGTCTGCTGGTGCTAATTTTGTTGCTAAATTAATGTTAGCTTCTCTACTATTCTTAACAGCTACAGCGAGCTTTTGGAATTGCATCCCCGTTCGATCGAATCCCCTGATTTCTCCAATTCCATCGATATATTCCACGATCTGTAAATTGCTCTGGATTTGCGATTTTGCCTGGAGTTGAGTCAGTTCTTTGAGCCGACTTTGACTCCAGTTATAAATCGAGATAGCCAACGGAATTCCTGCTACTGTAGCTAGAGCCATTCGCCAATCTATAAAGCATAAAAACAAAGCAATAAAAGTAGGTATGCTAATAGCATCAACTATAGTTGGAAAGGCATACATATAATCAACTTTCATCACGTCAGCGGTCACAATTGTGTCGATCGCGCTGGCATTCATCTCAGAGAAAAACCCCATTGAGAGTTTCCCAATCCGATCGCCTATCTCGTTTTGGATTCTGCCAGCAATGCGGGCTTGGATGCTGCTGTAAATACGGTATGCTTGGTAACCAAAAATCGACTGTAACAGAATGCAAGCTGCTACACCACTTATCAAATAAACAAATTTCCAAACGTCAATATTTTCATCGAATAAATCTAGCAAAATTAAGTAGAGAAATACCGTAGGTGCGCTCGTGAATAATGCTGAGATTAATTTTAGTAGTGTTGCCACAACTAGATCCGATTTATCTTGTTTTGTGCCTAGATTGTAGAGTTGTTTTACAAAGGAAATCATTGTTTATTTACCCGCGATTGTAACTATCATGTTAATACAGCACTTCCGGCTGCTATGAGGTACGCAGACAGTATCGAAAGTTAGGACAGGAAAGGGATACGAGTAAAACTGTGCTTCATAATAGCCGGAAGTGCTGTATCTTTGCTGTCAATTATGGATATTACAGTATTGCCTCAATAAAAACCAAGGCTGAAGTTACTTTGCTTCGCTTGCAACTACAGAAATACTGTGTTCTTGCGTAAGTCTTATTGCATTAAGCTCTAAGTCTTGCACCGTGTTATGAGCCTGCCACATTTTGCCGTATAACTCACTTGTTTGCAACAGTTCGGAATGGCGACCTCGATCGACTATCGTACCTTTATCTAACACAATAATCTGGTCAGATTCAGTAATAGTTGATAGTCGGTGAGCTATGACAATTAAAGTTTTATTTTGGATCAAACTACCGATCGCTTCTTGAATCTTTGCTTCATTTTCTGGATCTAAAAAAGCCGTAGCTTCGTCCAATACAACAATTGGAGCATTTTTTAACATAGCTCGCGCGATCGCGATTCGCTGTTTTTGTCCGCCGCTGAGTTTAGCACCTCGCGCACCCGCAATAGTTTGATAACCTTGCGGTAATGCCTCAACAAATTCGTGAACGAGAGCCATTTTTGCTGCTTCAATAACTTCTGCATTGCTGGCTGTTGGGTTGCCTAAACGAATGTTTTCCCAAATAGTATCTTGGAACAAAAATACATCTTGAAACACGAAAGCTACTTGCGAGATTACAGTTTCAAAAGACATATCTTTAACCTTAACCCCACCAATTAAAATTTCGCCGCTGTCTGCATCCCAAAAGCGGGGAATCAGTCGCGCTACAGTCGTTTTTCCGGCTCCCGAAGGCCCGACAAAAGCAGTTACAGTTCCTTGTTTTGCGGTAAAACTGATGTCGTGAAGTATCTGTTTTTCGTTGTAGCTAAAGGCAACATTGCGAAATTCAACGCTAGAGTTTTCCGGTTGGCGATCGCACTCTGACACCGACAACACTTGCTCGTTGAAAATTCCTTCAATGCGCTTCATACCCTCAAACATATAATATCCGTCTGAGAGAATTGACATCAGTTTAGACAGCGGTGCATTGAAACTCAAACCTAAAACCAAAAACAAAATTAAGGTTGACATATCGATGCTGCCAGAAAGATAAAGCCAAGTTCCTACTGGTAAAATGGTAACGATATTAGCCGTGATACCGACAAAAAATACGGATAAACCGGGTAAGGATTTCCAAACCCATTCTTGGTAAATGTTGTGATAGCGGTTGACAGCATTTTCGTATTTTTCGTAGGAGGTTGCTGTTTGACCGAATGCCTTAACTACTTTCATTCCCCGCACGTATTCAACGATCGTGCTGTTCATATCTTCCAGGGAATCGTGAAACGGTTTGTAAAGGGGTTTTACAGCAGCTTGAACCGACCAAGCTTGACCTGCGAGGGCGATCGGAAAAACAGCAAGTGTTGCTAGAGTCATGCGCCAGTCAACCGTAAATAGATAAATGGTTGTCAGCAAAACTAATGTTGTGACAGATACAAAATCTGGTAAAATATGACCTAAAGCCTCTTCAAGATTTTCAGCATCGTCTGCCATTATCTTTTTAATTTGACCGATCGAGTTTTGATTGAAGTAACCCAAAGGTAGCCTATTTAACTTTTGGGCGATCGCCAATCGCACGTCGCAGATTATTGCATTAGCTGCACGGTGAGAAATGGATATTGCTAAACTCTTACACAAAGACTTGAAAAAAATGGCAGCTACACTAACAGCAGCCAATATCCAAATATAGTTTCGGTCAATTGGCGGATTGAGTAACTCGATCGCCATCAAATAAATCAGAACAAACGGCACTAGCCCTAGCAATGTACCGATCGCAGCCATACCGATCGACAGGCAAATTGGCAACAGTCGCTGCTTCACTAAATCTAATAAGATGCTCTGCTTTGTTTCCGAATTCAGTACATTCATGATTCAAAATTCACTGATTAATTGTTTGCACCAAGGGCTTGAGTTTGGTTTCCACAACCAAACAGCCATTGCGAATATAAGGAATCCAAGAAACCAAGCGCACCATCAAAGGCCAACGTTCCGGGTACGATCGAAAAAAAGATCGAACGTTTACTAGCGACAATCCCAAAGCTTCAACATCTCGTTCATCTTTGGCATACCACTTAATCGGCGCTCCCAGTTGAGCCAATTTACTGCCGGTTTTTTTACTAAAATTTCCTATTACGTCCATTACCAAAGTTGCACCGGGAAACTTGCGGCGCATCTCGTTAATTAACTGCTGCAATTCGTGAATGTCAAAGTACATCAGCAATCCTTCAGCGATGAACAAAATGCTTTCAGGTTCCCTTTTGGGTAGTGCGTCCATCCAATCAAAATCCATCACCGAACTGCGGATAAATTGATGTTCGTTTGTCTCGGTGTCTAACTGTTGTCTAATTTCAGTCACGACGGGAAGATCGAGATCGATCCAGATCGATCGGTCCTTGCCGACACGATGATAGCGACTCGATAAACCAGCACCCAATTCTACAATTAATGGATACCTAAAATTAGCAATATGACGTTCGGCAACTTCATCAAATAGTTTGGCCCGCACAGCCCAAGTAATTTGAGATCCTGGGTTGTAAAATTCCTCTAGTTCCTTATCCCAAGGCAAAGATTTTATCCATGCAGCAGCGCGATCGTCTTGGAATAAACCGCCGGGGCGATCGTGTTCGTCCGCACGCCCTCGCAGAGTTAAAACCATCGTGCGAGGTACACCGCTTAACTGAACATTTGACTCAGACATAAATCGATCTCCTATTTACTGATTGACTAAAAGATAGCGCGCCATATCTCCGATTGTTTATTTTTGCTGCTTGTCATATGTTTCTCCTACTGACTAAAATTGCGTTGTGACTTGAACTCCAATAGTTCTACCTTCGCCAATACCACCGTAGAAACGATCGCCGTCAAAGCGATTTTTAAAACTCGAAGTGAGATAGGTTTTGTCAAACAAATTATTGCTAAATAAATAAATCCCAAAGTTATCAAACTCGTAGCCGATTCTGGCATTTACTAAACCAAAGAGACTCCGTTTTGCTTGGTTGGTTTCTTCAAAAAAAGTAGTGCCAAATCCTTGTAACTCAACCCTGCTAAAGAATCCATTAGGACTACGGTACTGAGCTCCTAAATTGTAGGTGAGTTCTGGCGTATTTGACAGCCTATTGCCGCCCAGATTCACTCCAGCTCCATTAGTATATCTGTCATATTTGGCATTTGTATATCCCAATCCTGCATTCAAATTAAGTCCTGTTGCTGGCTGTGCTTTTACTTCTACTTCTAAACCCCAAATATTCGCCGATTCAGCATTAGTGATTGAGGATATATTGGGAGGAACAAAGTCAATGACTTGATAATCTCTGACTCGCGTATAAAACAAAGATAAATTAGCTAGAAGGCGATCGTTAAACCAATTAGTTTTTGTCCCAATTTCGTAAGTCCAACTGCGTTCGGGGTCGAATGCAGCAGCTTCTGGAATGCTAGGAAGCGAACTAAAGCCGCCATTCTTGTATCCGCGACCGATGCTACCGTAGATCAATACGTTGGGGTTAAAGCGATAATCTATGGCAACTTTAGGTAGAACAACATTGTTGCTGTCGCTGAGATTGATATCTGGAGCAGCAGGAGTTCTTACCCCTCCCACCTCTAGAAAAGACTGCCGATCCATGCTGTAATTCCGAGTTTCAAACCGCAGTCCTCCGGTTAAACTTAACTGCTGGATGGGTCGATATGTTACTTGAGAAAAAATGGCATACGTCGTATCGGTAAAATCTGCTGGCGTTATGCTCGAAGCTGGAGGAAAACCGAGAGCTGCTGCATCTGAACCGAAGGTAACATTAATGTCTACTCCTGTATTTTTATATTCGTAATACGCGCCAACTAACCATTGTAATGTCTGGGCAGTGTCTGGTGATTGTAAACGAAATTCTTGGCTCCATTTCAGCGTGTTGATATCGACGTTAGGATTAACTATAGCTAAAGGAGTCGCATCCCCGTCACCAGAAGCTGGACTGTTTCTAAACTCTCGCCTTGCGGTAATCGAAGTAAATCGAATTCCCGATCCGTTGTACAAAACTCTCAAAGATTGGTCGTTGCCAGCAGAGTGAACTTTACCCAGAAAATCTTGTGCAACTTCCCTACGATTTGCATTGTTGAATGGAATAAGAGTGAAACCACCGTCATTATTTTCTTCGTAGTTAAGGCCTAGCCTGACATCCCAATCTTTTTCGGTAGAAAGCCAGCGCAGTTGACCTCGCAAAGCTAAACTTTGCCTTTGGTCCATCAGTTCGTCCAGCAGCGTATTGCGAACAAAGCCGTCTCTTTCTGAATACAAACCAGACAAACTGATAGATATATTTTCATCAACTGGACCTTTAATAGTCAGTTGATTTTCGCGCAATCCAGGAGAACCATAGGTAGTAGAACCCCTGAATTGCCAAACATTTGTCGGGGCTCTAGTAACAATGTTAATTACTCCTCCCTGAGTGTTTTGACCGTAAAGCGTTCCTTGCGGGCCGCGCAGCACTTCAATGCGTTCGATATCGGTGAGGCTTGACTGAAAGCTGAACCAGTCGGAATAGGGAACATCATCAATGTAAAATCCGATCGAAGAACCACCACTGGTGTTGACGCTGGGAATGTTGCCTAAACCACGAATGTTAAATGAGCTTCGGGCGCGATTTCCGCTTTCTAAAATAGAGAAATTGGGAGCTAATCTGGGAATGTCTTGTGTTGAAGTTATGCCGGAGTCTTGGACTTGTCGCCCAGTGATAGCTGTAATGCTTGTGGGTACGTTTTGAATGCTTTCTTCGGTTTTTTGGGCAGTTACGATGATATTAATTTCTGATTGCGGGGTGACACTGACAACTAAACCGCTAGCACCGGCAGTGACGCTGGCAGTGGGTATTTGGGCTTCCCCTGTGACGCGCACTCGGATGGTATTGGTGTCGAGTTGGCTGGCGGTGACTGATGTAATTCCGGTGGCTGGGTTTTCGGCGCGAAATGTTTCGCCCTGCGGCAAAGCTAGTCGGGCACCGCTGATATCAATTATTAAAGTGTTGCGATCGCTCCGATCGCCCGCCTGGGAAAATGGCAACTGCCCTCCCGTGGGGGTTTCTAACAGGATTTCCACGCCCGCAGCGGTGCGGTTGAGCTTGACGCCCGTTACTTGAACGGCTTCCGGTTGGGGGACTGGTATTGCTGGTGCGGGCTCTTGAGTCAAAAATTCTGCGCTGGTTTGGGGCCGATCGATCTCGCTGAGCCGCCTAACTTGCAATAATGGCTGTTCGGAGTTTGTCTGTCGCTGTTGTTGTTGTTGCTGTTGTTGGGGTCGATCGCGATCGCCCGCTGCATTTACCGCTGCAGCATCGAAAGCCGATCGCTCCTGGGTATCGACTGCATTGCGATCGCTTGTCACTGCTATCTGCGAACCGTTGGTTTCAGAGTCTTTCACAGCAGTCGATTCGGGAGCGATCGCACCGCTGTGACTATTTTCTTTTTCCGAGATTGTTGGTGGCAAAGTCGATTCGAGAGAGTTCGCACCGCTGTGACTATTTTCTTTTTCCGAGATTGCGGCAGCAGAATTTAAAGGTGCAGGGTTTTCTGATTGAGTCGTGGAATTTCTGCGATCGGCACTAATGGCTGAACTTCTGCCGATCGAGGATTGGAGAGAGGAGTTTCCCGACGGCGAGAGTGCGAAGCATCAAGGTAAGAGTGAGAATTGGGTTTCTGGTTTTCGCTACCTGCAGGTAACTTAAGTGCAAACTTCCCGCTTTTAACTTCAGGCTTCTCCAAGATGGGTCGGTCTGGCGGGATTTCAGATGCGATCGCAGTCAGGGGTTGAGGGGAATCATCGGGTTGGTGATTGATTGAGGGAGAAATGGATGCCTCAGAAATCGCGGGTTCCGCTTCAGTTCGGTCTAAATTAGTGCCCTCAGAAAAATTCCTTGGCGCAGCCGCTACGGGCATCATACCAACGCCCAGCAACGCAACACAGAAAAACGGCAGACATAGTTTCATTTTCACACCACACACTTAAAAACTTGAGATACTCCACCATCTTTCAGAGTGAATGTACGGATTGAGCTGCACTCGTGTCACTTGTACTCTGCTGAAAACCTACCCAGGCAAACACGGAAACTAAGCCTGTGAGTAAAAGGCGCAGCATAGGTGCGATCGCAGTTTCAATCTAGTTTCTTGATACGAGCGACTATGTACTGAGGTCGTTGTCAACAACCTAAGGGCTTATCACTAATAATTCGCAGTAGTCCTGTTAGAGTAAGATAAGTCTGCTGCTAATGTCAAGCAAAAATTAAAATGGATTTATTGAAAATAGTTATCAGTTCTTTTGGGAATCTGCACCTGCGGGCGAGCGAAGATTTTGAGGATGATGAGGTCGGTTTGCCTCGATTTCATCTGCGAACACCCCTAAAATTGGCTGTTTTACTGCATAAGTCCGCTGCTGGTACTAGCAGATAACTTATGACAATTGAGAGAATACTTTAAAAATTACTATCAATTACTACTTGCCAAAATCAATAATTCAACATTACAGTGTCTGTGACAATCAAAACTAAATCTCAATAAGTTCTAGCGCTAGCTAGAGAATAACCTTTTGAGAAGAAGAGTGCGGTCGTCGGCCTTACGATCGCAGCGATCGGCAAAAATGCTGTTAGAAGATGAAAATATCTCTTTCGAGGAATTGATTCAATACAAACATTCCACTCAGCTCGAAGCAGCTTGTCCGAGCCAGAGTTGAATAAATTTTTGCATAAAATAGGCGATTTATAGGATTTAAAATTCAGAGAATAGACGTTTTTAGGGAGGAGAATGACACCCGCATAAAACCGCACGCCGCTCTCATTAAAACCAAGGCCATTGCTGGCTCAGTGGAGATAATTCTTCATATTGCTGTCTCGCCTCCTTGCGGTAAAATTTCGCCAAATGCCGCTGCCGCCACATCAGTACACCCGTAACAAACAGTACAAACGCTGCTAATCCTGCGATCGCGTGTACCAACCGCAAGTAAATTCCGCCATAGCTGCCAATATGTAGCGGATAAAGCGAGTTGAGAATTCGATTTGCCAAAGTAGCTGAATTTACACTGTCAGCCTGCAATATTTCGCCACTGTATCGATCGAGATAAATCGTGCTAATCCCGTTTGGGTGCGGGTCATTGGGAAATTTTTTCCGTACTTTAAAAATTGCTTCAGGCGTCAAAGGCAGAGAAATAAAAGTGGTTTTAGCTTCCGGCCAAACGGTATTAACTTGGTGTAATATTTCATCAATGTTTTGCCTAGAACTGCTAGAGTGGGGATGAGAAGTCAAGGCTGGCTGTGGCTTTTCATTCGTGAGCCAATACAGAGCCGATTCAACCGGGGTGTAAAAAATTATCGCTGTCCCTGTAGCGGAGATGAGCGTGAGAAAAGCGACCGATACAATGCCAGAAACGTTATGTAAATCAAATACAGTCCGCTGCCAGTGAGCTTTCCAATTAATAGAAAACCCGCGAGCCAAATTGCGCCAACCAGTCCACAATACCAAACCAGTAAAAGTGATTCCTAGCATTACTATACCGCAAATACCTACAACAAGATGACCTAATTCTCCTCCTGCTAATTCCGCGTGTAACGTCAAAATAAAACCTGTAAAAGTTTCTTTCCCAAGGCGCGTACCCGTAATTTTTCCGCTGTAAGGATTGACATAAACGCTAACTAATTCCTCACTCTTTGAAAGCATCGAAACTTGGCAAACTTCTTTTGCTTCTCGCGGCAGCAAGATACTAATAGCTTGATTTTGCGGATAAGCTTTTTTGACAATTTGCAGGACATTTTCCAGCGGTATCCGTTCGGCTTGAGGAATTACTTGCAGCAGTTGGGGATTGAAGAAGCGCTCGATTTCGGGACTAAAAACCAGCAAGCTGCCCGTTAAAGCAATTACTGCTAAAAATATTCCTACCGCCAACCCCAAATACAAGTGCAGTTTGAATGCGAGTTTGCGGAACTTCATCTCGAAATTTTCCTCAAGGTGGTTAACTATTCTGATTATCTAACCCAAGTTGCTTATAATTAAAATACCCCAATCCCGCAACTTTCCAAGGCTTTTAGAGTATTCTTCCCAAATTTGCCGAGGGCTTTTAGAGTTCTCCCCGAAGCTTGGGGGGTAAATTTGTAACTAGCAACTTGGGTTTCTAGAGGGAGAGCCACCCTTGTTATCATTCCAGAAAAACACCCGATCGCGATAGTTGAGCTGCCAGTGCTTTTCTCGCAATCCCCTACTTTTTCATCAGCATGAAATCCCCAGCCGATAAATACAGCACTTTTCAGGTATGTAGGTACTAGCTCTTGTAGAGACACGGCACTGCCCATAGGTGTCAACTTAAGCCTGAAACCTTTGAGAAATCTGGGTTTTACGCCAAGTCTAGATCCCCCTAAATCCCCCTTCTTAAGGGGGACTTTGAGAAGACTCCTGTCCCCCCCTTCTTAAGGGGGGCTAGAGATCGGAAGAG
>JAUBOG010000857.1:0-1385 GCA_036700105.1 Microcoleus occultus BM001215583 | reverse complement strand
ATACACTCGGCATCGTGGGATTGCCCAAAACTAGAGCCCTGCCGCGATCGTTGGCTGGCCGATTAGCTAACTTCTGCCGTTGCTGTCTTGTCAAATCCAAAACTTGAATCGAAGGAGCGGTGAGAATCGTGTGTTTTTGGATTAAGTAAGTCTTGTTGGCATCTTGCAGTGCGGGGAAAGGTACCTGGAACAGGGAACCTTGGGGAATGAAAATGACGTGGGCATTGGGATCTTTTGGGAGGAGACTGGCAATGGGATCGATCAGCAGTTGATGCAGTGTCGGTAAGTTGGGTTGGGGTTGAACAAAACCTGTACTGCTGCGACTGCGAACGCCAAGAAACTGCTGATTGCCAATAATTAGATCGGTTAGAGAGGCGTTGTGCTGCTGCCAGAGGGGTTTGAGGTCAATTTGGCGGAAGGTAATTTCGCCTGTCGGTTGAATCACCCAAATGTAGAGTGCGGATTCACGCCCTACTTGTTTGCCCTCAATCTGAAAGTTGTCGTAGATGATGGAATACTGCACCAAAGTGGCGTTCTGTGCTTTGGCGATTTGGCGGATTTGCTCTTGGTTGGGAGCAGTGGCGATAACCGGATTGGTAGAACCTGACGATAAGCGTTCTGTCAGGAGATCGACAAAGGCGCGGGCGCGTCCCCGTTCGGCAATTTCTAAGGCGGCATTCAGCTTATTCTGAGCCACCAGGACCAGTTGTAAAATTCGATAGGTGCTAGCTTGTTCTTCAAAGATGGAGACTTTATTCGCATCGTTGGAGCCGAGCATTTGTCGCATCGATTCCCAAACTTGAATCCCATTCACGAGCATTTTTTCAGCTTCTGTTGGGTTACCAGCCTTTAAGAAGGCCACTCCGAGGTTGTTGAGTGCATTCCCTTCCCCAAGGCGGTCTTTAATTTCGCCGGCGATGGCTAAACGTTGCTGCAAATACTCAATCGCTTTGGCATAGTTGCCCAGAGAGCTGTAAGCAACTCCCAAATTGCCCAGTGCCGCACCTTCCCCAAGGCGGTATTTAATTTCACGGGCGATGGCTAACTGTTGCTGTAAATACTCAATCGCTTTGGTATAGTTTCCCAGAGAGAGGTAAGCACCTCCCAAATTGCCCAGTGCTGCACTTTCTCCTCGGCGGTCTTTAATTTCACGGGCGATGGCTAACTGTTGCTGTAAATACTCAATCGCTTTGGCATAGTTGCCTAAAGAGCGGTAAGTATCTCCC
This sequence comes from Microcoleus occultus BM001215583, assembly GCA_036700105.1. Classification (GTDB taxonomy): domain Bacteria; phylum Cyanobacteriota; class Cyanobacteriia; order Cyanobacteriales; family Microcoleaceae; genus Microcoleus. Next base: position 159 of record JAUBOG010000857.1, on the reverse strand, counting down.
AAATTGCCCAGTGCCGTACCTTCCCCTTCGCGGTCTTTAATTTCGCGGGCGATGGCTAAACTGAGCTGTGAATACTCGATCGCTTTGGTATAGTCGCCCAGAGAGCATTACTCACAAGTTAAGCTAAAAGCACTATTGTCAATGAGTAAAATTACTCAT
>JAUBOG010000856.1:0-1390 GCA_036700105.1 Microcoleus occultus BM001215583 | reverse complement strand
ACTGGAAACCACGCCGCCGGTCACAAACACAAATTTGCTCATAGAATTTTCGACTGTAGATGTTTCAATGTCAGGTCAGACTCAAATGTGACATAGGTAATCCATAAGAGCAACCGCAGGGGATTGCCCCTACACCCATTTGACCTATCATTCAGGATTGTTATGTGCTTGCAACCAAGCTGTCAAATCTGACAAAGTGGCAAAGTCTAATAGCGCCTCTCCTAAACTCTCTAATTGCTCAGTGGATAACTGAGCGATGCGGGTTTCGGTATCCTCCGGCAGCGCGCCGAGACTGCGCTCTAACAGACGAACAATTAATCGCAATTTTCCTTGTTTGATACCTTGTTCGATACCTTGTTCGATACCTTGCTCGATGCCTTGTTCGATACCTTGTTCGATACCTTGTTCGATACCTTCTGCCAGAGCTATTTTGGCAGCTAGACTAATGGAGCCACGCTGGTCTTGAATCCATATTTCTCGCTTGTCTAACTCCTCTAGTTCCTGAGCATTTAGATTTGCTGTACTGGCAATGTTAAAAGCCTCTTTCAGTTCCTGTACATTTCCCAATTGTTCTGGAACAGACTGTAAAGTTTGAGCTGTTTTCATGAAATATATCCACTTATCTGTCAAGGTTTCTAATTCATCTAGCCCCTTGTTGAATTTTGGTAACTCCACAAACACCATCTCAAATTGATCCGCTAGATAATCTACTAAAAATGTCTTTTCTTTGAAGATGAAGTGCGAAATCACTGTATCCATGTTCTCAAACATTTTAAAATCTGTAATCGTCAGAGCAATCACAGGTTTTAAATTTCTGTAGCCACTTCCTGTGCTTAGCTGCATTGAATAAGTTTTAGTTGCATTATACAAAACCCGCTGCTGAAAGTATTCTACATTTAAAACCTGCATTTCAATAATCACAGTTTTGTCACCAGTAATCTTGGCTTTAACATCCAAGTAAGTATCTTTGAGCCCTTTAATGTTTGGAGCTAAATAGGGGTCAATAATTTCTAAATCTTCGATGACTGGTTGTGCTTCGTAGAGGAGCGCATTCAAGAAACTAATCAAAATGTCTTTATTATCAGCCGAGCCGAAGATTTTTTTGAAGGCAAAGTCTGTCTTGGGGTTGATAAAATTCATGGTTCTAACAATTTATGAGGGTTTCAGGGGTTTCGGTTAGAGCTATTTAATAATCGTCTAACTTAATTATACAATCTTGCACGCGCCGGCCCGTTAGCGAAGCTTGCAGCTATTGGATCGCCCGCTGGCAAAGCTTGCAGCTATTCGATCGCCCGATCGGCTGGTTGTTACAGCCGGAAAGTAATGTTAGGCATAAAGCTAACTGAGGAACGTTTTGCGAAGGTTAAGGTCATGGTATAAAAAGCACCTC
>JAUBOG010000108.1:0-15774 GCA_036700105.1 Microcoleus occultus BM001215583 | reverse complement strand
AACTCGCGGGGAGGGTTGGGGTGGGGTGCATTATATTTTTGCAAGAGTTCTAATTAATCCGGGTAGGGAAACAGCATTGCCGTATCCTCGGTATTATTCTGGTGCAACCGGAATTGATATAACTTCTGTTAATATGAGCTAGCTCATATTTATTGAAGGCAGTTAGCGGGATAGTGAAAGTGTCATCTTTACCAGATACTTTCCAATGCTACAAACATTTTCTCAGTCTTTAAATTTGTCCCCTGACGCTTCCGAAGCTTTGCTGTCACTTCCCTTAAGCAGCTTACTGGATTCACCGGAGCTCGATCGACTGTTGGGAAGTCTCGATACAGATTTGCTCAAACAAAGCTTGCCCACCGCTGGGGCTGTTTTAGCAAAAAAGCTCCCGCCTTTTTACGACTGGTTGCAAACTGAACTAGAGATTAAAAACGTCCCCGACAGTCCCGATCATACTACCAAATGGGTAGTCGGTTTTTTGCAGAATCAAGAAAGTTTAACTCGTTTAGTTGAGTTGCACAAATCGATTCCTAGGGCTGCATTAGAACGATCGATCCCGCGTTTAGTCGGTATATTTGAGGATGTCACGCCGATCGAACTCAAGCAAGAATGGGAGAAAGCGATCGCAGCACTTTGTTTGGTACTCGCCGCCGCAGCGCGGGAAAATCAGCCGTCTAGCGATTTGGTAGGAGTTTAGGTGAAATCGCTGTTTCCCAAAAGTTGCAGTTGGTTGGGGTCTATTTGAACTACCACGGGCTTTTTGCGGTTTAGGACGATCGCATTATGCCGGTTTAGCAACAGCCACTGAGCCAACATTACCACCAGCAGCCGCCTTTTGAGAAACTTGCCTTCAAAATGTGCCGTGCGGACGATCGCCTCTTCTATCTTATACCGCCAGTTTTTCCCTTTTTGAGAAATCACAAAAGTCGTTCCCGGTATGTAACCGCCTCGATTTGCCCAAAAAGCATACCTTTCGCCTAAAGTAAAGTAGTGAAAAACATTTATAGCTGTAGAAGATTTTACTAACTTTTGGGAAACGCCCAAGGAGTTAAAAGTGACAGTCGATCGCATAAACTTGTAGTATTTAGCAGCAATTTGCTGAGCAACTTTGCCGCCCAAACTTTCTCCGATGACATCCGCCGGATTTCCGCTGGCAAATTGCTGCTTAATCCAATCAACAGCACCGCAAATTTCCGCTGATTTTAACTGCCGCTCTAATTTTGCCACAAACACATCGGGCGTATCTTCCAAAACGCGATCGAAAGGATACCACGAACCGTATCCGCGAATTACCAGAACCGGTGGATTATTGCCAGAAACGGGAAAGCGGCTTTCAGCATAAAAACCTGTTTTGAAATCTTCAAACACTTTTTCTACTAGATAACCGTGTACTACTTCTCCTGGCTGATGCCGAACGTAAATTGAAGGATTATTCGGTTTAAAAGTATCGTGCAGTTGGGGTTTGGCAAACTTTTCGTAAATGATATCTAGCGAATGCCGTCCGGTTTGGCGATCGACAAAATCCCAATTTGCTGTCATTCTTTGATAGTAGGGTGCGCAATGCGCACCTTACAAAAACTCGGTACAAATATTACAAAACTCGCAACGTAGTAGCAATACTATCGACTGCTTCCATCGCGCGAATTTCATCGAGCGCTTGTTGAAAATTCCCTTCCCTAACGTCGTGAGTCACGACTACAATTTCTGCTAAATCGCCGTGAATTCCCGTCTGCACAATTGACTCCAAACTCACTTGGCGGTTGCCGAAACAAGTACCGAGTTTGCCAATTACCCCCGGAGTATCCCGCGTCAGAAAACGCGCGTAAAAGCGAGTAACAAGTTCTTCCATTGGAGCAATTTTGCAGTAGTGCTGGTGACTGCAACTCAGCAAAGGATGGGGAATCGGCACTGTTTCGGTTTTGAGGATAGCCGCCACATTCAAAATGTCGGATACTACGGCGCTAGCTGTCGGCCCAGCACCGGCACCGCGCCCGTACAGCATCAATTGCCCGATCGGCTCTCCTGCGACTAAAATAGCATTGTAAACCCCATTGACAGTCGCTAGCGGATGAGTTTTCGGCACAAAAGTAGGATGCACTCGAATTGAAAGCAGTTCGCTTTCTGCATCCCCTTGCTTGCCATTATCGCCAGAGTTTTTTTGAGCAATAGCCAACAATTTGATCGCAAATCCCAGCTTGTCGGCGTAGTCAATATCAGCCGCAGTAACTTGCCTGATACCTTCGCAGTGAATATCTGCTAATTTAATCCGTCCCCCAAAAGCTAAGGAAGCTAAAATAGCAATTTTATCAGCAGCATCCAACCCATCTACATCTGCTGTAGGGTCAGCTTCTGCAAAACCCAATTGCTGCGCGTCGGCGAGCACTTCGCCCAAGTCTGCGCCTTCTGTCTGCATCCGCGTCAGGATGTAATTAGTTGTACCGTTGACGATGCCAATTACACTTTGAATGCGGTTTGCACCTAAAGATTGTTTGAGGGTTTGAATGACTGGAATGCCGCCGCCGACAGCAGCTTCTAGCATTACATAAACGCCTTTTGCGTTAGCAGCCTCGAAAATTTCGCTGCCGTAGCGGGCGATAACTGCTTTATTGGCGGTGACAACGTGCTTCCCGTTGGCGATAGCTTGGAGAATGAGCGATCGCGCCGGTTCCAATCCCCCAATTAATTCTACTACAATATCAACTTCCGGGTCAGTTGCGATCGCCTCTAGGTCAGTTGTCAGCACATTTTCCGGCAATTGTAAAGACCGAGTTCGAGAAATATCGCGCACTCCCACCCGATAGATTTCCAATTCCTGCAACAGCGGATGGCGGCCGTCTGGGGAGAGCAAAATCTCTGCCGTTCCCGCGCCAACTGTACCTAAACCTAGCAAACCAATTTTGAAAGCCACGACTTTGACCCGTAGAAACTCAATTAACCTACAATCATTGTATGATAATAAAGCAATTTCTCATTAAGTAAGCCCAATACCCAGATCCCCGACTTCTTTAAGAACTCGGGGATCTACATGACTAATTAACCGGATTTGATATGACAATTCAAAGTTCTGTATCCATGTCTCCCCCCATTTCTCGCAGCCGCTGCGCCAATCTTTCTGCCCGCTGGCGTTCTGCATTAACTTGCTGTTCTAGCTGCTGATTTTGCTGTTCTAGCTGCTGATTTTGCTGTTCTAGCTGCTGATTTTGCTGTCCTAGCTGTTGTAGCTGCGCTTCTTCTTCTCGAATTAAATCTTCTACCAGCGGTGGAGACAGCAGCGTATTCACCGATAAAATAAATTCAGCGAACTGTACAGACTGAACTTGCTGTCCCGGCAAAAATTCCTGGTGAGAATAACTACCTTCATTTTCGGGACGGCTGCATACTCGTATTTTCAGTAAATTGGGGTCTACAATCCAATATTCGGGGATGTCAATTAAGTCATATTCTGCCCGTTTGCGGATGTAGTCGTCCCGCCAATTTTGACTGGTAACTTCTATAACTAACAGCGGTTTTTCTTCAAAGTCTAGCACTGCGGAACCAGGATTCGCAGAGACTTGTTCCCACAAATTGCGAGTGCAAATCACAACATCAGGAACGCGGGAAGAGTTTTCCTCGGTTCGGACTGCGGTAGTGACAACTGCAACTAGCGGTAGGTTGTGTGCTGCAAAGAAGCGCCGGAACTGGTAAACCAAAAATTCGCATATTTTGATATGTATTGCTGTAGGTGTTGGCATTTCGATGAGATGTCCCCGATATAATTCATAACAAACACCTGATTCTCCCTGATAGTTTAGATATTCTTCAAAGGTCAGTTTTTGGGTAGAAATTAGGGTCATGTCAGTTATCTCCCTTTTTCGGTGAGCTTACTGTATATTTTACACCTTTGGTGGGTCGCTCAAGCCCCTCAAAACTAAAAACTGTCTAAAACAATTGTAGTAGCTGTAGGGTGCGTCGCCATCAAAAATTCTAAATAATATCGACAATTTCACAGCGACGCACCTTACACAATATTTGAGTAAACGAACCCAAAACTTATGATTGTTGTAAGACTTTGGCAAATTGGTATTGCTTTCGGTCAAAACTCAAAACTGTCTAAACAATTGTAGGGCGAGCAAAGCCCGCCCTACAATTAAGATTAAATCCGGCTAGACATTAATAAGTTTCAACGTGCCAGCGACCGTCTTTTTTCAACTGTTTCTGATAGCTAGCCCAGTCAACATCGTACTTGCTAGATGCAGCCGACATTCCCTCATCGATGCCGCCTTCCATCCCCTTCAAACCGCAGATATAAGTGTGAGTATTCGGTTTTTGAACCAATTCCCACAATTGGTCTGCGTTCTCTTTAATCCGGGTTTGAATGTACATCTTGCCGCCGTCAGCAGCCTTTTGCTCGCGGCTGATGGCATAAGTCAAGCGGAAATTATCGGGGAACTCGCGCTGCAATTGTTCCAACTCTTCTTGATAGAGAATGTTGGGAGTGTAAGCAACTCCAAAGAACAGCCAAGCTAAACCTTTGAACTTGTAATCGGGATTGTTTTCTTTAAACATCCGCCACAAATAAGCGCGGAAGGGAGCAATACCCGTACCGGTAGCCATCATAATAATCGTGGCATCTTCATCGTCGGGCAAGAGCATTTCCTTGCCTACCGGGCCGGTGATTTTGACATCAGCCCCTGGTTCCAAACCGGTCAGAAAAGTCGAACAAACCCCGAATACTTGTTCGCCTGTTTCCGGGTGTTTGTACTCCAAGCGGCGGACGCACAGAGAAACTGTTTTGTCGTCGAGGTGGTCGCCGTGACGGGTAGAGGCGATCGAGTAAAGCCGAATTTTGTGAGGTTTGCCGTTCTTATCCGTCCCGTCGGGAATAATCCCGATACTTTGACCTTCGAGATAGTGCAGATTGCCTCCAGAAATGTCAAAGGTGACGTGGCGGACTGTGCCCTCGCCGCCTTCTCTGACCATTTCTTCAGAAGAAATGCACTTACCAATATAGGGATTGGCCGGCTTGTACAAGTTAACAGGAACCTGAACTTTTTCCTTGGCTTGGGTCATGGGCTTAGTTTTTTCTCCAGATTTCTGACTCTGCAGCCCTGCTTCTGGTGCGACTTTGCCATTAGTAGTTTCGGGAGCGCCGTTGGAGGGGCGGATGCTGACGATTTTGCCACCCATGCGAGCAATCCTGCGCATTTCCTGATTCATGCGATCGTAGGGAACGGAGATAAACACGCTGCCGCTACTGCGAATCGGGTGACTTGTTTGGTCAGTTGCTTTGCTCTGACGCATACCCTCGACTTCATAAACAAAGATGCGGCTGCCTGATTCTGAGTTGGCCGCTACACCAGATATGCTTGGGCTGTACATTTGTTGTTTGTCCTTCACCATACAGAGTTATCAAGAAAGAGAATGTGACGTTAGACTCAATTTACTTTTTTCTTAAGGCCATCTGGACTAATTGGCCGCGCCAATTTTTTGGCCTCGCTTTGGGGCGGGGGTGTCAAGTTGCGATCGCTCGCGTCTGGAATTCCCAACTAGCCGAACACCACCCCCAAAGCGAGGCCGACGGCGTTCAGGTGTTGACCTATAGCTATTGTTGTCTGCGTACTGGGATTATTTTACCCGATCGGGGGATCGACCCCGATAAGTCCTTTCGATTGCCGGCCGACGATCCCCGCGGCTCAAGGGACAAAAATAGCTTCTATTCACCGAAAGCAGCCAGGTACAAGATTCTAGATTTATGCCTCCCCAGGCTGACGGACGGGTCAATTCTGGAATCTAAAATCTAAAATCTAAAATCTAAAATAGATCGATCGACCTTGAGCTTGTAGCGGGCGGACGCATTCTGGTAAGATCGATCGCTAAAGTTGGTATTAATTACTTGCCTTGAAAATTGCTTGGGTCTTCCCTAGCAGGCAGTCAACGAACTGTTGTATGCTCGTGAGAGTTCGATCCTATCGGGTTAGCAAAGCCGCGTCAAGCCGGATTGCAGCTACCTGCAGGCTGAAATTTTGTGGAATCTACAGTTGAGTTAGTAAACAGTGATTTTTTTAGAGGGAAACTATGACAAGTAAGCCGGATCGCGTGGTTTTAATTGGCGTTGCCGGAGACTCCGGGTGCGGAAAATCTACGTTTTTGCGCCGATTGACAGATTTGTTCGGGGAAGATTTCGTAACCGTCATCTGCCTGGACGACTATCATTGTCTCGATCGCAAACAGCGCAAAGAAACTGGGATTACCGCCCTTGATCCCAGAGCCAACAATTTCGACCTGATGGCCGAACAGATGAAAGCGCTCAAAGAAGGCCGGGGCATCGACAAGCCGATTTACAACCACGAAACCGGCCTGCTCGATCCTCCAGAGCGCGTAGAGCCGAATCACGTGATCGTAATTGAGGGACTGCACCCGCTGTACGACGAGCGAGTTCGATCGCTCATCGACTTCAGCGTCTACCTCGACATCAGCGACGAAGTAAAAATTGCTTGGAAAATCCAGCGCGACATGGCAGAACGGGGCCACCGTTACGAAGACGTGCTGTTTGCGATCAACGCTCGCAAACCCGATTTTACGGCTTACATCGACCCGCAAAAGCAATATGCTGACGTGGTAATTCAAGTATTGCCGACCAACTTGATCAAAGATGACAAAGAGCGGAAAGTTCTGCGGGTGCAGATGATCCAGCGCGAAGGCATCGCCAATTTTGAGCCTGCGTATTTGTTTGACGAAGGTTCAACAATTAACTGGATTCCTTGCGGCCGCAAACTAACTTGTTCCTATCCGGGAATTAAGATGTATTACGGCCCAGACGCTTTCTACGGCCACGAAGTCTCGATTTTGGAAGTAGACGGTCAGTTTGAAAATCTCGAAGAAGTGATTTACATCGAAAGCCATTTGAGCAAAACTTCTGCGAAGTATGAAGGCGAGTTAACTCACCTATTGCTTCAGCACCGCGAATATCCAGGTTCCAACAATGGAACCGGTTTGTTCCAAGTGTTGGTGGGATTGAAGATGCGGGCGACTTACGAGAAGTTGACTGCGAAGGAAGCGAAAGTGGCTGTGAGTGTTTAGAACGCAGACATGAAAGATTTGGGAGGCGCGATCGCGCCTCTTTTTTTTGTGCGGGAAATGAACCGCAGAGAAGAGTTAGGAGAGGGTGTTTGGAAGTAGAGAAGTTAAGAAGGTTTTTCCGGCTTCATTGAGGTCGCTATCTAGGGAAAAAGCTAGACTGCGAACTCGGATATCACCATGTTTTATGTTTAGTTTCTGTTCGTCGAGGTTTTGCGGGTAGATGAGAATTGCATTTTTACAGTTTACTGCATTGGCGTAGGCGACTATTTGATTAAGATCATCCTTGGCTACTTTATCGGGAGCTTTGTATTTTGTATCGAGGACGTACAGGATTTCATTTGTTTCAATATCGCGTATAATTAAGTCAATCTCATCGGAATAATTTTGGTCATGTGTGACTGGGTGTTGTGATTCGACCTCAAAGCCTTTTGGTGTATTTGCTTTGAGCCATTCAGCGACAAATTGTTCATATAAACTAGCCATGTTTATCAGAAAAGGGAGCATTTCGCGATCGCCCGTTTCGTGACTTGGCCCTGTATTATCTAAAAAGAATCGACATAAGGCGTGTAAAAGTTGATAATCTTGATTCAGACGGTGATAAGTGCGATCGATACAAGCTGCTGATTTAAAATGTTTTAATGTAACAAATCCTTGGAGTGCGTGAAAGGCTTTTCGCACAGTGGATGAAACAGATTCACCGCACAAACCGCTGCGCCCAATGAGGAAAAGTGTCCAAGCGAGTATTTGATTATCTTCGATGTCACCTGTTTGTTCGTGATAGTGGCATTTTAGTTTAACATCCCAAGGTTTTTGCAGGGCTGACCGCAAATCGACGCGGCCGCGAATGTAGGCGAGTCTTTCTGTTTTGGATAAGTAATCGCGATATAATCCTTTGCGACAGCGTTCTAGAATTTTGTGGGCAAGAATGTTAGCTAATGTCTCGTAACTTTCTTGTAAAGATTGGCACTGAATCGATCCTTGGGGAAATTTTATTTTAAGGTTGTAGGCATAGTCAATCATTCCGAAGAGGTTGTTTATGGGAACCTTTGGGCGGATGGCGATGTGAAATTCTGGAGTGATTGGAATGTTGCCAACTCTGCCTTTAGATTTTAAGTGCCATTGATATTTTGTTTTAAAGTTGGGAAATTCTATCTCGATTTCCTTGTCATAATTTTGGTATATTTTTTGTCCTACTGATTCCGGGATTGAGTCTCGATCGAAAGTTGCTAATTGATATTCTGTGAGTTCGATGATTCGGGGTGATTCTCGTTTCATAAGATTATCACTTGCTCAATTGGTCTTTGATTTTATTCCAGATAAATTCATCCATTTTAGCCTGGTTATCAAAGAAGTATTCTTCGAGGTATGGCTCGATTTCCATTTGCCAAATATCTTGGATATCTTCAGCTAAAGTTTTTGTCAAAAAGAAGGAGATGCCTAGTTCATAGTGTTTGTTGTTAATTGCCCGATTGACATTTTCTAGAATTTTAGTTAAGTTACCAACTGGGAAACCAGTTTTCTCTCTCTGGTGATACTGTCGCAGGACTTCATAGTTGGGATAGATGGGAATGAATGCGAAGCGGCGGCGGAGTGCGTTATCGACTAAGGCAATAGAACGGTCTGCGGTGTTCATTGTGCCGATGATGCGGACATTTTTAGGGATTCTGAATAGTTGGCCGCTGGCTAGTTTAACAGTGCGATCGCGATCGTCCAGCAAATACATTAACTCTCCAAATACTTGAGATAAATTTGCACGGTTAATTTCATCAATAATGAGAACGCAAGTGTCTTGACAAGACTCAGCTTTTGTGCAAAATCCGATGAATCTACCGGGAACTATGGGATAGGTCAATTGGTCATTTTGACTCTGTGGCCGGATACCTTGGATGAAGTCTTCATAAGTATAAGCTGGATGAAATTGAATAATGTCTGAGAAACCGTCACCACAACCGATTAAATGTTTGGCTAGTTTTTCGGCAATGAAAGTTTTTCCGGTTCCGGGCGGGCCTTGTAATATGGCTTGTTTCTTGCGGTGGATAGCCTGTATCCATATCTTGAGTTCTGTTTCGTTCAAGCCAGCTTCTTCCGCACAGTTGGATAGAGTATATTTTGGATTTAGCTTTGATTCATTGACTAAGGAATACAAGGGGTCATTGATAGCCGTCTTTTGAGCGTCTAAAGTTGCTAACAAAATTAGATCTATATGATTTATAAAAAATTGTGCTATTTGATGGCTTAACTGACTGGTAGATAGGTTAATTAATTCATTTTTTGTAATGAAACACTCAGTGTTTGATACATCTAGTATATCATGTTTTTTTTGGTTTTTGATAATAACTTCTTGGAGTTCATCAGGTTTGGTTTGCAAAACATTAAGAAAAATTGAACGATAGATTTCTTTGGAATAGCCAAAGGTAATATAATTACGATTAAGGCGGATATAGCAAAGTTTAAAATAGCCAAATTCTTTCTCTAATTCAGCTTCATTCCATTTTGCATCTCCCGGTAGAGCTGAAAGTTGTGATGGTAGTTTGGCTGACACTAAATAGCAAAGTCTATTGAACGGTTCTTCTACATATTCAACTAATTTAGCGTAATTTATATAAGTTGGAAAAAGCGAGGATTTAGTTTTATCTTCCCACTTTGTTATCCATTCAAAAGTTGACTGTGAAAACAGGTATTTAGGAGATATAGTGTCATATTTCATATTTCTAAATCTGTTTGTTTGAAAATCCTGGTGGTCTTGATTAATCATAGGTTTTATCTCTTCTTCTATATCGATCATTTCACCTTGAAAGTAATGAACTAATGTGAGTGCAGCTTTTCTAACCTCATCACCCTCTATTTCTTCCCATTTTTCAGTAATCATATCTATTTTTATTAGCTCATTTATAGCTTCAGTCTCAGCTTGGTCAAATGTGTCATCATTCTCATATAAATCATAATCTAACTGCATACTTTCAATGCTTTTTTGAATAGAGTCAGACAACCTTAATCTACTCCCAAAATTTTCTATTAAGATTCCCACTAAATCTTGAAGCACATTGTCGATTAAGTTAAAAATTTCTCTGTCAAATCCATATTCGCAATTCTTATCAGCAGTAGTTTGATTTCTATAATCTTCATCTATTATTTGTTTGAAATTGCATATATGAATTCCCATGAAATCAGCAACATCCAAAAATAAATCATAACCAACCATGCTTAATCCGCTATATTCAACATATAAATAAAAAAGAGATACACAGTAAAGTAATGCCTGAAAATATTCAACTTGAGTGCAATAATTAACTACTCCTGATTTTATCAATGCTTTCCACGCATTCTTCAGCCATTCTAAAACTCTAAACCTTGTCAGTTCTTCGGTGTATTCATCAATTGATCCCCACGTATATTCAGGTATAAATCGCTCAAACACTTCAGAGTAATCCAGAAACTTACCTATCATAGATTTCATTCTATCTTCTATCTGGGACCACGTAATAACATTTGCGTTATTCATATTCGATGTTTTTTACCTTAGTCCTAATTGATTAACTTAATTGTAGCTATCGCCCTTACTGAACAGACATTAAAGATATACCAGATAACAGCATGAGTATCAGCTACAGCACCCAGCATTAAAAATCCTCCCTTGGGAAATTCGCCCATTCTTCCCTGCGAACTTCATCTATATCAGCGGCAGAGGGTGCAATTCCCAAGTCAGCACATAAACCCCACAAAGATTTCCGGGGAGCAGGCAAAACAACTAATTCTCGTTCTATTTCAGGAACTATCCACTTAATCAACCGTAACTTTTCCGCGAGAGACAACTGCTTGACAAAATTTAAAACCGCCTCAAAAGTCATGTTTTTTATGTTTTAATTGGTGATAGATATAACTCTACCATTAAACTGCTTAAAGGTTCCAGTAATTTACTTCTTCCCCGTAGAGATTATCTACTTCTTCCTTCGCGTTCTTCGCGTCTTCGCGGTTCAATCATCAAATCCCAACCACTTTCCCGGAAAAGTTAAACTTGTGTCGAAATTACCTAAATGTGCTATATTCAACCCCGTAAACCCTGAACTGCACATTCAGGTATGCCAAATTCATCAACGAGTCAACTAAATGCCTCCTACTTTCAAGAAATTAGCTGCGATCGCCATTTTTTTTGTAGCCATAAAAGTTTTAGTTGACTCCCCCTATTTCAAAGCAACAAAAGATTCGATCGCCCACCGAAACGAAGCAAGTGCCACCTCAGACACCGAAAGCCTGCGCCAAACAGCCGCAAACAAGCCCCCAGCAGCGCATCCAACATCAGCCGATCGCAACTTTGATATCGTAGTATACGGGGACGAAGTACCGGGCATATGTGCCGCTATCTGGGCGAAGAAAACCCTCGGTGCAAACGGAAAAGTAGCCGTAGTGCGATCGAACCATGAAAGCGCAGCATTAGGCGGCGTACTCACCCGCGGCGGCTTAGGTTACGTCGATTTAGATAAAATCCCCGATTGGTACAACCAGCCCTACGCCCAATGCTTCCGGGAATTCTTAGACAAAGCAAACGTCCCCGAATCATGCTTAGAACCAAAAATGGCAGATAAAGCACTCAAAGAAATGCTTTCATCCGCCGGAGTTAAAGTTATTTCCAACTCGACTCTCACTCCCCACGTAGTCAATAAAAAAATTGAATATGCCGAAGTAGAAGACAGTGGCGTCAAAATTAAAGCTAACTCTTTCATTGACGTAACTCAAGACGCCGAACTCGCCAGAAAAGCCGGATTATCCTATTATACAGGATATGAATCGCAAAATATAAAATCTAAAAATGAAACCTTAGCGATATCTATAGTGCCGACAATTACCGGGCTAACGATGTCCGACCTCCGCAGAATGGAAGATGAAATTCTTTACAACACACCTTTAGTAGAAAAAATTAAAGCAAGCATTACCAAATACAAAGATGATGCGAGTACCGAATTTTGGATGAGGAATTTTTTAAGCACGATTTATCAAGCCTACCGAGACGGCTACAATATCAGAAGCGTAGCTTTAGGAGCGGCGTATCATGTAGAGCGAAATCTGCCCTTTACTCAAGACAAAGGCTTCTTTTTTGACAAAGCAAATATTTGCGTTTATAAGGATAATTCCATGTCGTGGAACGGCTTTTTGTTCAAATATCAAGTTGACCAACTGATGGAGATGGAAGCTAACGACAGAAAGCCGACTCCTGAGATGCTGAAAGAAATGTCAAATCTGCAAGAATGGCTGCAAAAAAAATCGGGTAAAGATGTGAGAGTGTTTATCCCCGATGAAGTTTACATCCGGCAAACTTTGAACGTTCGCGATGTGGTAGCACCGCTGACGGGACAGGAAATTATTAAAGGAGGAACCGAGGCCGAAAAGTCGATCGGCAGTTTTTCCTACGATTTCGATTTGCGGGGCGGAGTCAAGGATTTGTCATCGAGAATTCCAGGATTGCCCGTGTATAATTTTGGCATAGAAAGTGCATTGGCTAGCAAAGTGAATAATTTGGCGATCGTCGGGCGATCGTCTGGATATGTCGGTATGGCGGTATCAGTCGGGCGAATTGCGACGGTGAATATTTATCAAGGACAAGGTGTGGGCGTAGCGGCCGGTTTGGCTAGCAAGTGGGGCGTACCCTTGAATACGATTACTTCTGCTAAAACGAGAGCAAATTTGGAGGCTTTGACGGGTAAAACTACTTATTTGTCGGGGAGAGATACGAGTTACGGGGTGGATTATAAAGAGGTAAAATAGATTAACGGTTAGAGTTATGTTGTTTATTTGAGGTCAAGTTATGAATGGGCAAACGGAGTTAGTAGCGGTGGATGCTGGGCTTTATGAGCAGGATTTTTGTTTGTGGTTGGAGCAAACGGCGAAGCTGTTACAGTCGGGGAGATTTTCTGAGGTTGATATTGCAAATTTGGTGGATGAAGTTAAGGCAATGGGGAGAAGCGAACGACGGGCGGTTGAGAGTATTTTAGAGGTGATTTTGATGCACTTGCTTAAGTATTGCTATCAACCGGATCGGCGATCGAGGAGTTGGCTTTTGACGCTGTTTGAACACCGCAAGCGAATGGAGAGACTTTTTAAGGATAGTCCTAGTTTAAAGCGGTATTTTGAGGACGTTTTTGGGGAATGTTATCAGAATGCTCGGCAAATGGCGGCGATTGAAACCGGGTTGGAGTTGGAGGTGTTTCCGGTTGAGTCGCCGTTTGGTATTGAGGAGGTTTTAGCTGTTGATTTTTTACCTTTGAGTGACAGAGAGATAGTAAGTAACGAATAGATCAGATCCGAGTACAGCAACTCAAAATATCACGGCGACTGCGATTAAGTCAGTCATTCTCGATTCCTTCCCACATTTGAGCAACCGAAATGGTTTGCCCAGTCATGGCTTCGTGCCAAGCCTGCCGAAAATCTTGTATAATTTCTGCTTTAGATTGACCATCCCCGTCAATTTCTGAGGGTTCTGGAATACTAAAAGAATTAGCAGCCGGTATCTCTTGGATTTCAGCAGAGAAAACCTCTGCCAAATTATTTTGTGAAATGATGACCCCCTGACGTTGCTTTTGGCTTATAAATTCTATAAAACGCGCAACTAATGCCAGATGTTCTGGAGAGAGTCGATCGAGCCATCGATCGATTTGATGTCGAAGTCCTGCTACATTCATAATGCGATTAGACCTATTAATTTTACCTTCATTTTAACGTAAACCCGCCCCGCCTTGAATATCGCTCTTCCCTCTCCCTCTAGGGCGGATGCGGTTCAAAACTCTTCTCCTCCCTTCTGTGGCACAATCATAAATAACATCGAACACTCAAGCCACCATGACCGCAAACCTACCGCCCCAATACGACCCCCAAGCCACCGAAGCCAAATGGCAAAAATACTGGGAAGACAACCAAACCTTCAAAGCTGACCCCGAAAAAGGCGGCGAACCTTACTGCGTCGTCATTCCGCCGCCCAACGTGACCGGCAGCCTCCACATGGGACACGCTTTTGAAGAGACGCTGATTGATGTCCTCGTGCGCTACCAGCGGATGACTGGGCGCAATACTTTGTGGTTGCCGGGAACGGATCATGCTAGCATCGCAGTTCAAACTATTCTCGAAAAACAACTCAAAGCTGAAGGCAAAACTCGCTACGATTTAGGCCGAGAAAAATTCTTGGAAAAGGCCTGGGAGTGGAAAGCTGAATCGGGCAATACTATTACCAATCAGTTGCGCAGTTTGGGCGTATCTGTCGATTGGTCTCGGGAACGTTTTACGATGGATGAAGGCTTATCCGCTGCGGTTTTAGAAGCTTTTGTCCGCTTGTACGATGAGGGGCAGATTTATCGCGGCAATTACTTGGTGAATTGGTGTCCGGCGAGTCAGTCGGCGGTGTCGGATTTGGAGGTGGACCAGCAGGAAGTTGACGGCCATTTGTGGCATTTCCGCTATCCTTTGACTGATGGTTCTGGCTGTTTGGAGGTGGCGACGACTCGGCCGGAAACGATGTTGGGCGATACTGGGGTGGCTGTGAATCCCGAGGACGATCGCTACCAACATCTTATCGGTAAAACTGTGACTTTACCCATTGTAAATCGCGAAATTCCAATTTTTGCCGATGAATTAGTTGACCCGACTTTTGGAACTGGCTGCGTCAAAGTAACACCCGCCCACGATCCGAATGACTTCGAGATGGGTAAACGACATAATTTGCCGTTTATTAACATCATGAACAAGGACGGCACTTTAAATGAAAATGCGGGTGTTTTTCAGGGACAAGACAGATTTGTGGCTCGCAAAAATGTCGTAAAGCGGTTAGAAACTGACGGGTTTTTGGTTAAAATCGAAGATTACAAGCATACGGTACCTTATAGCGATCGCGGTAAAGTTCCCGTTGAACCTTTACTATCTACTCAATGGTTTGTCAAGATCGATCCTCTTTCTCAACGCGCTTTAACAGCATTAGATGAAGAGAATTCACCAGTTTTTGTGCCTGAAAGATGGACAAAGGTTTATCGCGATTGGTTGGTGAAGTTGAAAGATTGGTGCATCTCCCGGCAATTGTGGTGGGGACATCAAATCCCGGCTTGGTATGCTGTTAGCGAAACTGCGGGAGAAATTACTGATACGACTCCGTTTGTGGTGGCGAAAACTGAAGCTGAAGCTAGGGAAAAAGCGGCTGCTAAGTTTGGGCAAAATGTGGAACTAGCAAGAGATCCAGATGTATTGGATACTTGGTTTTCTTCTGGGTTGTGGCCTTTTTCGACTTTGGGATGGCCGGATGAAACTAAGGATTTGGATTTCTATTATCCGACAACTACTTTAGTTACGGGTTTTGATATCATCTTTTTCTGGGTTGCTAGAATGACGATGATGGGCGGACATTTTACGGAAAAGATGCCTTTTGATACTGTTTACATTCACGGTTTGGTGTTGGATGAGAACGGTCAGAAAATGTCTAAGAGTAAAGGTAATGGTATCGATCCGCTGCTGTTGATTGGCAAGTACGGGACTGATGCTTTGCGCTACACTTTGGTGAAGGAAGTGGTTGGGGCGGGTCAAAATATTCGCTTGGAGTACGATCGCAAAACTGATGAATCTAAATCGGTGGAATCGTCGCGAAATTTCACTAATAAGTTGTGGAATGCAGCCAGGTTTGTGATGATGAATCTGGAGGGACAGACTCCGCAGCAGTTGGGGAATCCTTACCAGATCGGAAGAGCG
>JAUBOG010000855.1:0-1390 GCA_036700105.1 Microcoleus occultus BM001215583 | reverse complement strand
CAGTGCGAGCATCTTGCTCGCGTAAAATCAGCAAATCATTTAGGATTGCTATAGTTGTTTTGAGCCTCTAGCAGCGCTTCGATCGCCGCAATTTTGTAAAAATCCCAAACCAGATCGAGAATCCCCGTCCCGATCGGGCTGGGGAATATCAATCTATCTTCGTACTGCAACAAGTTCTAGGAAGAGGACTTAATGGCGTGAACCAGTAACTTGGCGATTTCCGAGAGTTGCTTTTTGTTGAAAGTTTTGAGCAAAAGCCTTACTACCGCCTTTGGTTCGGCTGGAAGTGCTACTTGCTTCGACACCGCTGCAGTCGCTGCGGTTGCGGTTGCCTCTGCTGGTTTTGGGCTTGCTGCCAAAAGTAGCAAATTTTTACTCGGAGCGATCGCCTTGACTTTCCCCCCCTGCACCAAATCGCCAGCATCCTTGAGTTCTTTGATAATTAGCGGAGCTAAAACTTTATAAGAGTTTTTCGGATTAACGATCGCCCCTCTAGCTGTTTTAACCAAATTTTGCCAAGTCTCAATTTTACCTCCCAACTTATAGAGGCGAACGCACACAGCCGTCAACTCCGATCGACTAGCAGCCGATTCTTTCTGCTTGAACACCTGCAACATCTCTTTAAGTAAAGCCATCACCTCAACAGCAAAACTCCCCGGCGCACCGCCCGCTGTTTGAGCAGCAGGCGCGCGAGATCCAGCAGCAGCAACAGCCACAACTTTGCCCGACGCCAAGTTTTTCAGGTGAGTTTCGAGTTGAGCAAAAACCGGCATCACCTGCTGCACGAGTTTTTCTCCCTCTTCATTCCTCAAGCCGAAAGGCCCCTCCAGTCGCGCCAGCAAGTCCTTAAGCGTATCAACCCCCTTTAAAAATAGGGATTCTGCCGTTTGGTCAACCTGCTTGACCGGCCCGTCCTTGAGCACCTTAAAACAATCTTCCAAGCGGTGAGCGGTTGTTTTAATACTATCCAAGCTGAGCATAGCCGCCCCTCCTTTCACCGAATGGGCGGCTCGGAACATCTCTTGGACGCTTTCGGGGTCTTTCATCGTGGACTTCAAATCCACCAAACCATTTTCTAGAGTATCGAGGTGCTCCTTAGCCTCCTCTATAAACAAACGCATAATTCGGTCTTGCTGATCTGACACGACAGTCCTCCTAACAATCTGTGCACCCTCCAGAAAGCACCCTCTGTGCGGGAGGAAACGCGACTCCTGCCAAAAGTCTGAAGCTCCCATGCAACACATTCTAGCCTCAACAGCAAGCAGACTGACAATACTGCTGTCGGGGCCCGACTATACTACATCCGGGTTAGATATCCCCTTGATTGCTGGAGGGGGAGAGGGAGAGAGAGGGGGAGAGAGGGGGAGAGAGGGGGGGAGGGAGAGAGAGG
>JAUBOG010000854.1:0-1395 GCA_036700105.1 Microcoleus occultus BM001215583 | reverse complement strand
CCTTCTCAAAGTCCCCCTTCTTAAGGGGGATTTAGGGGGATCTAGGCTCGGGATATAAACGAGATTTATCAAGGGTTTTAGCATTAAGTTGTCACGAATGAGCCGAGTCGGGAAGCAGAAAGATAGCTGCGAAAAGTCCGAATCAGAAACGTATAACTAATTAGAGAACAGGAGTTACTACTGTGATGCCACCAAAAGTTACGATCGTTGTCTCGCCCCGCGAACGTTTCAGTTACACCCGCGAGTCCTTAGAAAGCCTGTACGAACATACAGAAACCCCGTTTAATCTCATCTATGTTGACGGCAATTCTCCCGCACCGATGCGGGAATATCTGGAAAATAAAGCGCAAGAAAACAAGTTTCAACTGTTGCGTACAGAAACTTATTTAGCGCCCAATGAAGCTAGAAATCTCGCTTTAGATTTAGTTGAAACCGAATACGTGCTGTTTATCGACAACGACGTTGTTGTGACTCCCGGCTGGCTCGATCGCCTTTTGGAATGCGCGGCAGAAACCAAAGCCGCCGTCGTGTGTCCGCTTACCTGCATCGGCAATCCGCTGCACGAAACCATCCATTTAGCAGGCGGAGAAGCGCGGATAATTTCCGAACAAAAACCGGGAAAAACTAAAGTCAAGCGGAAGGTTCACGAAAAGCATCATTTTGTCAATCGTCCCGTGGCTGAAGTTCGCGAACAGCTTCACAGAAACCAGTGCGAATTTGCAGAATTTCACTGTATGTTAGTCCGCACGGAAATTTTTCTCCGCACTGGGAAACTAGATGAAGCGCTGCTGAGCACGCGAGAACACATCGACTTCTGCATGAGCGTGACGAACACGGGCGGTACTATTTACTGCGAACCTGCATCGGTGGTTACTTACGTTCCCGGCCCGCTGCAATGGTCTGATTTTACATTTTTTATGCTGCGCTGGAGCGATGCTTGGGAAGTGGCAAGTTTAGAGCATTTCCGCACGAAATGGGAGCTGACTGAAGACAAGTATTTCAAAAAGCGTTACAGCCGTTTGGGACAGCGCCGCCATCAGGCGATAGTCCGTCCTTTTGTACGCAGAATTGCTTTCGGAAATCGCAATCCACTGTTAGAAAAGATTTTCATTTTTGTCGATCGCGCGATCAACCGCTATGTCACTGCTCGATTCGATCGCGCGGGCGATCGCAAAGTGGAAGTTAAACTGCTAAAACCTGCGATTACTCCAGTTTTGGAAGCGGCATCTTCTAGTTGAGAAACCCGGAGATCCCCCCTTAGCTTGCCCCCTACTCCCCCTTAATAAGGGGGGGACAAGAGAAGACAAGTTAACTCAAAGTCCCCCGGGAGGGGTATTTAGGGGGATCTCCGAAGACAAGTTAACTCAAAGTCCCCCTTCTTAAGGGGGATTTAGG
>JAUBOG010000853.1:0-1395 GCA_036700105.1 Microcoleus occultus BM001215583 | reverse complement strand
TCTTCCGATCTCTAGGGGGGATCGGTCTTATCTGAACCGTATTGGAATATATCCCCGCAATCCTTGAGATTCTGGTTTTTCCGTACTTAATGTGCTAAAATCTTGGGATTTACTGCTGTTTTCGCTCTGATACTAAGCCAATGGGTGATATCAATTCCGGCTGCACCGGAATTAACATTACCCGCAATCAGGACACGGCTTTTGGAGTGTCCCTACAATTCATCTGGCGCTGCCGTGAAACGGCACTGCCGTGTCGAAAGCTTGTCATTCCGGCACAGCCGGAATTGATATGAGGGCGGGTTATCAAGATTATTGGTGGATAGCATAAGCTATTGATGAAACAGCCCCTACCAAAAGTATTGCAAAATTTCTTAGAATTGCTATGAGTCCTCATCTTTTCATCCCATCACCCGCTTCCGGCGATACCACCACATGATAAAACCCGTGATGAATAGAATCAAAGGAGTCAGTCCAACAAAAACGTAAAGGATGCGGGTAGGCAAACCGCCAAAAGTGCCAAAGTGAACTGGACCAAACTGATTTAAAATCGCTGCCGCACGAGAGGGTTTAATGCCATTATGAAGCTGAATAAGTTTACCCGTGAAATTATCAAGATAGATTTTGGTATTGCCGTAGTGACCTGTTTCTCCCACCTGTTTTTTAGCAATTAAAAAGGGGGCTTCCGGTTTAGTTGCAAAAGAAATATAAGTCGTTTTGGCATTGGGAATAACTGCGTCTCCGCGCTGCATCAAGTCAGCGATCGCTAAGGGTTGTTTACCGGAAATAGGCTTAGAAACTGGCTCGACAGGTTTTGCAGTTAATGTCACCGCATAGACGATATCGGTGACTTTTGCTTGAGGTATATTCCAAGCAAACCCGGTAAAACCAATCAGGGCGAGAAAGATCGCCGTAACAATTCCTGCTACTTTATGCAAATCGAAATTGAGACGCTTGATGTGCCCATCCCATTTAATTTTGAATCCGGCGATGAGCTTTCGCCAACCGGGCCACAGTAGGATACCTGTGAGGCCCAGAATCACAGTAATCAAGGCAACGATGCCCATGATGAGCATACCCGTATCGCCAGCTAAGAGTTTGTAGTGAAGCCCATAAATGATGCCAGCCCAACTTGTTTCCCATTGGCGATCGCCCATAATCTGCCCCGTATAGGGATTAATAAATACTTGAAAATAACCGTCGGCTGCATCTAGAAATGAAGCCATGTAAGGTCGATCGGCGCGATCGGGGAAACTGAGACTTTCAAGGGTTAAGTTTTTGCCAGCATAGGCAGCTTTAACCGCTTTAATTATTGCGGTAATGGACAGCGATTCGCCAATCGGCTGGGTGCATCTCAATTTGGCAAGGGCGAAGCATTTCGGCAGACAATTTATTAGT
>JAUBOG010000107.1:0-15827 GCA_036700105.1 Microcoleus occultus BM001215583 | reverse complement strand
CATCCGTTACATCCGTTACATCCGCTACTTGCATCCGCTGCCGAACTTCCTTCTTTCCGACATCCGTTACATCTGCTACATCCGCTACAGAATCCGCTGCCGAACTTCCTCAATCCGCGATCGCCACGCCCATATTTTTAGCCGTTCCCGCCACAATTTTCATGGCAGCCTCAACATCATTAGCATTGAGGTCAGGCATTTTGGTTTCCGCAATTTCTCGCAGTTGAGCCTGAGTAATCGAGCCTACTTGCTTGCGGTTAGGTTCTCCCGAACCCTTAGCAATGCCAGCAGCTTTTTGAATCAAAACCGACGCGGGCGGGGTTTTGAGAATAAACGTAAAACTGCGGTCTTCAAAAACCGAAATTTCTACCGGAACCACTAGACCGGCTTGGTCTGCGGTTCTAGCATTGTACTCCTTGCAAAACATCATGATATTGACGCCGTGCTGACCCAATGCCGGGCCGATCGGAGGAGCTGGGTTGGCTTTTCCCGCCGTAATCGCCAACTTAATTACTGCAACAACTTTCTTTGCCATTAGTTAGTTCTGTTTCTGAACCTGATTGAACTCCAATTCTACAGGCGTATCGCGCCCAAAAATCGAGAGTAAAACTTTGAGCTTGTTTCGTTCCGGGCTAACTTCGATCACATCGCCTTCAAAATCCTTAAACGGCCCGGAAAGTACCACAACGTGGTCTCCTGTCGCCATCGATACTTTGACAACCGGTTCTGATTCCTGAGCGTTTCTGAAGATCCGTTCAACTTCCGAATGACTCAGAGGTAGCGGTTTGACGTGACCCCTGCCGCGCCCGTAGCGGCGTTTCTGCTCTGCCCCGACAAAATTAATTACGTTCGGGGTATTCTTGATCACCTGCCACGTATCCTCGTCCATAAACATCCGGATGAGTACGTAGCCGGGAAAGATTTTTTCATCTGACTGGCGCCTGGAACCGTCTTTGCCGACTTTGATCGCCGGAGTTTGCGGAATTTCGACTTGAACGATGCGATCGGCAACATCCAAAGTTTGAATCCGCTGCTGCAAGTTTGCCTTCACCCGCTTTTCGCAGCCCGAGGCAACTTGAACAGCATACCAGCGAGCATCAATTTCCGGCACATCTGGCGATGCTGGCCCTCCCGTCGCTTCTGTGGAATACTCAGATTCTTCTGATGCAAAAGTCATGGCCCAAACACCTTTCCCGCGCCCCAGTTAAAGAAATTATCCACCAAATAGATCAGGCTTGCTGAAAGGATTACCATCAAAAGCACGGCCAAAGACTCGCTAATTAGCTGCTGGCGGCTCGGCCAAACCACTTTGTCGAGTTCTTCTCTAGTTTCCTTAAAAAAACCCGCAGGGTCAAACCCAGGCGCAGTTATTTCTTGAGTTTCTTGAGCTTCGTCTTTTTTCGCCACGATTGATTCTCCCTTGCGATTTTAGATGTTAGATTTTAGATTTTAGATTGTGTGAGTGGCTCGCGGCTCTTTGATTTTTTGACACTAACCACTTACGCCTAAGTCCAAATCTCAAATCTTTTCGCCACCACTTTTTTTTTACAAGCCCAACCGATTAGCGATGTAACTGCCGATCGCCCGAACCGACTATCTAGAAGCTACACCAACTATTTGTTGATGGCATTTTTTGCGAACCGCCCACAAAAATTAATTCTACCCGAAAGTCTGCGGTTTTGACTGTTTCCAGGCAATAATCCGGGCGCTTTCGGGCAGAATTTCAAGTTTGGTGATTCAGCGCGCCCTGGAGGACTTGAACCCCCGACATCAGGTTTTGGAGACCTGCGTTCTACCAACTGAACTAAGAGCGCACGGGTGAGGTTGCTGAAACTCGCTTAACCTCTAGATTTGTATTTTAACACAGTGCGTTCGGAAATGGAAAACTTTTTTTTGATTTTTTTGAATTTCCCATTTCCGATCGACCTGCATGAAAGCTGGGTGCATTCCTACAGGGAGCGATCGAACCGCTGTTTGACGCGAGTAGCTTTGCCCACCCGATCGCGCAGGTAGTAAAGTTTTGCTCTGCGGACTTTCCCGCGGCGCATCACTTGGATGGTAGCGATGCGGGGCGAGTGAATCAAAAACACCCGTTCCACGCCCACACCCTGAAACACGCGGCGCACGGTGATTGTTTCATTAATCCCGCCGTTGCGCATGGCAATCACAGTCCCTTCGTAGGGCTGAACCCGTTCTTTACTGCCTTCTTTAATTCTCACGCCGACTCGCACGGTGTCGCCGACGTAAATTTCCGGTAGAACTTTGCTTAGTTCTACCTTGACTCTATTTATTTCTTCCGTCTCGATCGAGCGGATTATTTCTGCGCCTTTCATGGGATTTACCAAAACTCACAATCCCTTATCATATATCGAACTGCCAGTTTTATGTCAAAAAACTTCTATGTTAAATACCTCCTGGGTCGTATTTCTGCAACTGGGCGCGATGGCGGCACTCGCCTTGTACGTCGCCGCCAACTTGGGGGCTAACGATGTCGCTAACTCGATGGGGACATCGGTAGGCTCGAAGGCGCTAACGCTGCGACAAGCAATAATTGTGGCCGGGATACTGGAATTTTCCGGCGCAGTGCTCTTCGGACAAGGAGTTTCCGAAACTCTCGCCACAGGAGTTGTGAATGCAGAAGTGTTCGCGGCCAAACCGCAAGTATTTTTAATCGGGATGGTGTCAGTGCTGATAGCTTGCGGCTTGTGGCTGCAAATCGCTACCAGCAGAGGTTTGCCGGTTTCTTCATCCCATGCGGTTGTAGGCGCGATCGCCGGTTTTAGCTGGGTTGCAGCCGGAATTAATGCGGTTGATTGGCCGATCGTCGGTACGATCTCCCTAACTTGGCTGGCGACACCGATCGCCAGCGGTGCTTTAGCCGCTCTATTTTACAGTGGAGTGAAGTATGGGATTCTCGATCGGCCAGATCCTCTATTTCAGATGCGCGAGTGGATACCTTGGCTGAGTGCAGCAATGCTGAGCGTATTTGGGATAATTGTACTGCCGTCTGTTGTAGATGTCGCTTTCGTGCGGACAGGGGCGATCGACCTCGTACGCGATCGATTGGGCTGGAATATCCCAATTCACGATGTGGCGATCGGCATCGGGAGTATCGGGGCGATCGTCCTCACACTCAATAGCTGGAAAAAATTAGGATTAGTTGAGAAGGAAGAAGGAAGAAGGAAGAAGGAAGAAGGAAGAGGGGAGAAGGAAGAAGGAAGAAGTACAAACTCCCCCTATCTCCCCCTCTCCCCGACTCCGAAACTCCCTCACTCTCTCATCGAGCAGCAAATGGCGCGATTTCAAGTGATAAGTGCCTGTTTTGTCGCATTTGCCCACGGTTCCAACGACGTAGGGAATGCGGTTGCTCCCCTAGCGGCGATCGCCTACATCCGGCGCACAGGTTCCTTTCCCCTAGAAGATTTCAGCGTTCCCCTGTGGATTTTAGTCCTCGGAGGCGCAGGAATAGTCATCGGTTTAGCCATCTGGGGCGAAAAGGTAATTGCCACAGTCGGCGAAAAAATCATCGAATTGCAACCCAGCGGGGGATTTTGCGCGGAATTAGCCACAGCCACCACAGTATTGCTAGCATCCCGCTTCGGTTTGCCAGTTTCCACATCCCACGCTTTAGTCGGTGCCGTTGTCGGAGTCGGGCTTGTCAAAGCTTGGAAAACAGTACGCTTGGAAACTTTGCTGTCAATTGGTTCCGCTTGGCTGGTGACAATTCCGATCGCAGCGGGTTTGGGGGCTGGCATTTTCAGCATCGCCCAATGGATTGCGGGATTTGAGATTTGAGATTTGAGATTGAGGCATTTGAGAACAGTCAACTAATCCTTCTGATTCCCCCGATTCGGATATTCTCGCAGCGGCAAAAGTTTCCAAGCAGCAGCGTCTGCACCCCAGTTGCGAAAAATCTTCACTGACGCGAAAATTTGAGCGAAACGCCAATTATAGCAACGCTTCCAGCTAGGAGGCCACTGGGCGGTTTCGTCTGCGGTTTGCAAAGCTCGAACTTCAGCTTCGAGAGCTTCAGCATGACGCTGTAGTATAATTTCTAGTTGCACAAAGTGTTCTTCGGGCGATCGCAAATTTTTTACATCTCCAACGCAAGCGACTAATATTGATTAAACAGTGTCGGGCATCTTTTAGATAAAATCACTGGAAGTTGGGATGTACTCTGCAAAAATACTTAAGAACAGGGAACAACGTGCAGTTTAAATTAGAGGTTATAGGCTAATGGCGCAGCGGAACGTATACTCGTCAAAAGACGATCCAGAAGATGCACAATCAGCAGAAGAAGTCCTCCATTCAGTAATTCAGGAATTGGACGCTTTGCATCAAAATGTCAAAGGCCAGTTAAATCAGGATATTACTCGGCTGCAAACTGAAAAAAATCACTTGATTGACGATATTGAAGACCTCCGGGAGCAATACCGCAAATTGCAGTCTCAGCAAATGGAATCTCTGTCTGGGCGATACATTCAGCAGCAGCAATTGTGGCTGAAGCAGTTGGCTCAAGTTTTAGCTCACAATTTGCAAGATTTGCTGGTGCAGCGGTTCAACGAACTCAGTGCTAGCTCTGGTCATTCTCTCAGCAGCCCGATTCCCAGCGGGGAGTTCCCGATCCCGATGCCGCCGAGCAACTACGGCGAACGGGCCTCGGAGTTGCTGGCGGCGCTGGATGAAAGGCTCGATCGCAGTTTCCAGATGCTGGAACAAGATTTGAGCAGCTATGAAAGCGAGCTCTCGGTGCGGCTCAACAATATGCAAACCTTAGAGCGGCAAGGAGAGGAACTGTTACAAAATCTGGTAAACCGCATCAGGGAAGAACTCCAAGAAGAAGAAGCATATCTTGACAATCCTTTCAATGCTGAAGATTCCTACCCCGAGGAATCAACTAATTCTGTTAATTCTGTCCGCCCGCAAGTTCTGCCCCCAGCACCTGCAGATGCGCCCCGCCAAGCCGTGCCCCCGGCGGCACCCGAATCAGCAGCTTCTAAAATGCAGGCCGGTTTGGTGCTGGCTTTGTCTTCGGCGGTGGTATTGTCCCTGTTTAATGTTTGTTTGAGAATTCTGATTAAAAGCAGAAATCCTCGGATGGTTTTTGGCTTGTTTGAACTTCCGGGAGTTGTGACTCCGGGTTTTGGAAATTCTTTGTTGATTTTGTTGATGCGGCTGATCGTGGTGATGGCTTTGATGCCGGTATTGGCGACTTTTCTGTATCCTTCTGTGTGGAAAGATATCAGGCGGTTGTTCCAGTCGGGCGATCGAGCTTTGTGGAGCAAGGTTTTAGGAAGCGCATTTTTTCTGTTTTTGTCTCAGGTTTTGATTTATTTGGCGATCGGCAATATTCCGGCGGGGATTGCGATTACGATTTTCTTTATTTACCCGATCGTCACCGTACTGGGTTCTTGGGTCTTGTTTGGATCTCGCCCCACCAAAGTCGGCTTTTTTGCGATGTTCGGGATTACCGCAGGTCTGATTTTAGCTGGGCTGCCAAGTTTTGCGGCTCCAGCTCCCGACGGCGGCAATGTCGGGGTGGGAGTCGCGGCCGCGCTGGGTGCTGGGATTATGTTTGCAGGTTACGTATTGCTGACGCAAATGGCCGCAGGAAAGCTGCACCCGATTCCTTTTAGTTTAGTTAATTTCGCCGCGATTTTTGTATTTTCTGCCCTCAGTTTGTGGGTGCCCCTGTCGGAAAATTTGGCTCCTAAAATTGACCAAGATGTTTGGCCGGGTTTGATTGTGGGAGGCGTTGTTTTAGGGGTGCTGACGCTGTTTAGCTATCTTTTGAATAATTTTGCCATCCGGTTTGCAGGGGCGGCCTTAGCATCAGTAATTGGCACTTTGGGCCCTGCTTTGACTGCACTTTTTGGGTTTCTAATTATCAATGAAAAGTTGCAGCCTGTGGCAATTTTCGGCATGGCTGTGGTGACATTGAGCGTCGCTGCTATGAGTGTAGAACGGATGGTGGCTCCCCAGCAGAAGGCTGGTTAAGGCCATAATTTGTCCTTCAGAATAGATATCAGAACCTCGATTTTTTCAATGTCGGGGTTCTGATATCTATCCTATTTAAAATCTAAAATCGACTTGACCTATGACTACAGTCATTAAAATATCGCCCAACTTAGAGGAGTTCCTAAAACTTCCAGAAACGGACCCAGCTTGCGAATATATCAACAAAGAAATCCTTCAAAAAGCCATGCCTCAAGGTGAACATAGCAGATTGCAGGGTAAGCTTTGCAATGTCATCAACCAAATAGTCGAAACACCAAAGATTGCTTATGCTTTTCCAGAGTTGCGTTGCACTTTCGGCGGTGCATCAATCGTCCCAGATGTAGCAGTATTCCGGTGGGAAAGAATTCCCTTTCTACCATCGGGTAGAATTGCTAACCGCTTTGAAATTTATCCAGACTGGGCGATTGAAATTCTTTCTCCCGAACAAAGCCAAACAAAAGTGCTTGCTAAACTACTTGCTTGTTCGCAACAAGGCACTGAACTGGGGTGGTTAATGATTCCAGAAGAAGAAAGTATTTTAGCGGTATTTCCCGGGCAAAGAGTGGAACTGTACGAAGGTGCAACTGATTTGCCAATACTTAATGGAATTGAGTTAGAATTGACTGTTGAAACTGTTTTTAGCTGGTTGAATTTTAGTTAAGTTAAAAAGTACGCGCGAGAGGAGCTATCCCGATCGCGAATCGCCCTTCTCAATCAACAGAAACAACCACTCGAAAACCGACAATACTAGCCTTGCAATCCGGCTGATATCTGAGGCGGCACGCGCTGCGACAATTCGGAGGATGATCGTTCCAAGAACCGCCCCGCAACAACCTCAGCGAAGAATCGCCCCCAGAGTCCCAAACGCTGCCATCAACAGGCGCACCGTTGTAATTGCTGTGCCAATAATCAGCGCACCATTCCCAAACATTTCCGTGCAAATCGTACAATCCAAAAGCATTAGGTTTAAAACTGCCAACATCTGTCGTTTGAAAGCGGTAAACTCCCTTCGGCGCATCAGCGTAATTAGAATTTCCGTTGTAATTTGCTAACTCGCTAGTAATCGTTTCCCCAAAGTGAAACGGTGTCGCAGTTTCCCCCCGGCAAGCATATTCCCACTGCGCCTCGCTAGGCAAGCGATACTTCTTACCAGTTTTGCGAGAAAGTCTAGCGCAAAACTCCACCGCTTCATACCAAGATACATTTTCGATCGGTCGATTTGCACCTTTAAAACGGGAAGCATCGAAATTGAGAAATATTTTAATTTCCGGGAGGGCTGCAACTGCGGCCCACTGTGCCTGAGTGACGGGAAATTTGCCCATATAGAAAGATGGTAAGGTTACTCGGTGCTGGGGTTTTTCGTCGCCATCCCCCCGATCTTTTGGGGAACCCATCAGGAAAGTACCGCCAGGAATAGATACCATTTCCATGACTGTACCGCTGCCGAGATGTTCTTCAAAAAAACGCGCTTTGCGGCTGTTGAGAATAGTTTGCTGCCCGCGATTGTCTACTGTTACCACCTTAAATTCAAAAGTGCTTTTGACAGCAACAATACTTTGCGAACTATGGTGGCTCGGCGAATTTGTGTGAGATTTTATCCTGGCATTTACAGAGATATTGCTGTTGGTTCGCCTGCTTTGATTGAGCGGAGTATTGATAGCAAACTGTCCTTCCTCTGTCAGATAAGCATTTAGGGGAGGTAGACTTCCCTGTGTCAGAGCAGAATTTAAAGCAAGCTGTCCCTGCTTGATAATATGGGGTTGGGGAGGTAAAGAATAGAGATTTAAAGCTTTGATTACTTCATCAGCAGATTGATATCTGTTCTTGAGATAATCTTCAATTAATTTATCTAAAATTTTTGCTAATTCGCTGCTGATTTTCGTGCCGGCTGGCAACCGTTCTTTCCAAATCCAGCCGCCGTTTATGGGGTCGTAAAGGTCATCGGAACCGTCAACTTTTGGCAAACATTTAGTTAGCAACCGAATGCAAGTTATTCCTAAACTGTACAAATCGCTTCCGGGGAAAACTTGGCCGCGCATTTGTTCCATCGGCGAATACCCGGGCGTTCCCACCGTCGTGCCGATTTTAGTCATTAGCGAGCCCGTGACTTGTTTGGAAACGCCGAAATCGATCAAAACTAACTCGCGTCTTCCTCCCCTCCGGAAAGCTGAATTGCGAAAATTTCCCGCGTTTGGTGCAGAGGAGTGAATCGATGTGCGGCGGCGGATGATATTCTCTAGTTTGATGTCTCGGTGAATGACATTGCGATCGTGCACGAATTTCAGAATCGGCAAAATATCTGCCAGCAACTGCCAAATTTTTTCTTCGGTAAAAACGCCTTGCTGAGTTAATTCAGCCAGTAAATTTTGCCCCTCAATTAATTCTTGTACTAAATAAAGCCGCTTGTCTTGTTCAAAATAAGCAATTAATCGAGGAATTTGGGGATGTTCGCCGAGTTCGTAGAGTCGTTTGGCTTCTTGCTGAAACAGTTCTGTGGCTTTTTCCAGCGCTGAGGTTCCCTCAACTTGGGGTACAAACTGCTTGATGACGCAGGGATCGTCCATGCGATCGGTATCTACCGCTTCGTAAGTTCTGCCAAATCCCCCTTCGCCCAACAGTCGAATCACGCGGTAGCGGTTTCTGAAGAGAGGCGTGAGGTCGGACTGGCCGCAACTTTGACAAAATTTAGACTTGTCGGGATTGAAAGGATGAGAACACTTGGGATTGCAACAGTAGAACATATCTGGGCAGAAATGATCCGGTTAAGGTTATGATACCATGTCGGATTGATTTGTTAGTCGATCGCCGGTAATCGGTGGGTATTACCCCTCATTTGTGCGATGCGAAAGTATTGTGACTTGCGAACGATCGCTCAAAAATTGATTTCTACAGGCATCTTTCGAGCGTCATTTCACCTACTTGGATTGCGTTAATTTTTGCAGATATTCGTGCTGTGCCAATACTGTAAAATTCTCAATTGAGATAGGTCGCCAATGCTGCATTATCTGCACGGACAAAAAGTTTATAAACCCCAAGGCCGATCGACCTTGTAGTAATTTTAAAGTGTTGGGTATGGCGATCGAGCGTGGGAAACTACAACTCCGATGCTGTCCGATTCAAAATAACCGATCGCACGGAATTCTCGACAAACTGTTTGCCGCATTCCTTGCAGCGATAGCACTGCTTCCCCCGTCGATAACCGTTTTTGGACAACTGCTTTGATTCACAATGAAGGCATTTCATTACTTTCATTACATGACTGGCTCGACTTTCCCCCACATAGGGCTCTAAATACGACACCAACAAATCCTCAATCTGCTGTACCAGTTGTTCGCTATGCTGTCGATCCCGGTTGCGAAGTGCCGACAGAATGACAGCATTACTGCTGTGAACGCAAACCTCCGCTAACAGGCTGCACTGCGCTTCCCCCAAGCTGGGATTTCTCTGCTGCAAAAGACTCGCCATAAAGTCGATCGCCTCCTGAGTCATGCTTTCATCGATCGACTGGAAAATCTCGCGCCCTATATAAAACTGCACGAATACCACCCGCGATACAGGTTCCTCAAACAACTCTGCAACAGCAGCAACCAGGGTGTGAATCATTTCGCGCAGCGGTAACTGGATCGTTTCCGGCCCTAGCGATCGGGCCCACATCGCCTTAACCCGATCGGCATGACGCAGTTCCATAGCATTAAAAATCGCAGCTTTATCAGGAAAAAACTGATACAGAGAACCGATCGCAGTTCCTGCTTTTGCTGCTATCAGATGAGTAGTCGCCTCGGAATATCCCACCTCGTCAAACACTGCTGCTGCTGCATCCAAGATTTTTTCGACTCTTTCTTTACCCCGCTGCTGTTTCGGTTGGCGGCGCAAACTGCTTGACGAATGCGAATCTTCTGTCATATTCTAGAAAAGCGACAAATCTCTCACAATTTTAGGTCTAAAGGAGAACGCCATGCACTCTATGCTTCCCGGTGCGCCTTGGTTGTTGGCACACAAATCGATGCTGACAGCAAACCAACCTCGCAAAATTTCCCTGTACGGCACCGACTACGTGATGTGGAAAGATGCTGCCGGAAGCATTCATGCCTTGCCCAACGCCTGCCCGCACATGGGAGCAATGCTGTCGGAAGGATGGTGCGAAACCGAGGGCGATCGAAGCGGTGTCGTTTGCCCCTTCCATGCCCTGAAATTTGATGCGGGCGGCTGCACCGTATTGCCAGGCTCGAAGCAGAAAACATTGCCCTTACTAAAACCGTTAGATTTGATTGTTCAAGGTGACTTGATTTGGTCTTACGGGGAATACGAAGCGCAAGTTCCCATTCCCAATGTACTGAAGGAAATCGCCGAAACTTACTACTTCATCGGGCATACTGCCGATCGCAGTATCGAGACAGATTTGCTGACGATGCTGCTGAATATGCACGACTACAACCATCAAAACGGCACCCACCGAGACTTGTTTAGAATTACCGATGTGGAATTTCATCAATTCATTGATGAGGGACATCAATCCCATGCGTTTTACGATATGCCGACTGCCCCTTACAGTTTGGCAGAAAAGCTCAGAAAGCCAGATTTGTGGTTGCTGCCGAGCACCATTAAAGCTCACTTAGAAAATCATTTCCCATCCCTAGTAATTTTTCATGGAGAAATGCCATTTGGCAAAGCTGCACAGTGTCATATATTCGTACCAGAATCCGAGAATCGGACGCGGACATATATTTTGCTGTTCGGTCAAGCAAAGCATCCTATATTTAAGGTGTTAGGGGGAACGTATCTCAATTTTGGCAAAGTTGTCGTGGATCAAGATGCGGATATTTTAGGAAAAATTTATCCCGATACGCCTCAGAAAATTAAACTCAATAATGAAGTGGGGATGGATTGGGTACGGCGCAATTTTGAAAGCTTTCCTAATGTGAGGGAACCTAATCTTTCCAGGTAGATTAAAAATAAAGACTAAAAGGGCGATCTCTTCTGCAAGCTTTGCGATCGCACCATTGGTAATTTTAAAGTATTGGGTATTGAATATTGTGAGTTAACGATCGAGTTGAAGCACCAGTGCTACGGGAACAAGCCTAAACGAATCCACAATTGTCGGGCTGCTACTTGAGCTGAACTGTTCATCTCCAAATATTCTACAGTCACTTTTCCAATTGAAGTAATTCCCGTCACCATCCCAGATTCACTATCTACCTGAAAATGATCGTTCCACAGCTCCTGTCTTGGATGAAAAAAACGAATTTCAGTATTAGAATCAGGAGCAATGCCACTGATACGGGTTCCCTTGCGAAGATTGCAGGATCGACAGGCAAGCGCTAGATTCACTTCGTTATCTATACCTTGACGAGAAATCGGAATAATATGCTCCACCTCAAACGGAAAATTGAAGATTAGCTCAGGTGCATGGCAATACTCGCAGCGATGATTAGCTCGTGAAGCAATTGCAGTGTAGTAAGGATTCATTGACTAACTTGTTGAATGATCACCGCTGTACGGGCTGTTGCTGCTCTAAGTTCAGTCTCAACTAAAGTATCTAGTTCTGCTTGTTGTTCTGGCAGCAATACTGTTCCTGTATCTCGTGTTTCTCGCCACAAGTTCATCAACTCTGATAAACGTTTTTGTTGCTCGGCACTGAAAAATTGATCTGGACAAAAGCTTTGAATAACCAGTAAAGCACTGAACTCAGTTTCACCTAACTGAGCGGTGAGCGCATCTAGGGCTTGCCCCGCAGTTTTGCCAACTGATTGCTTATTCCCTGCAATGGCACGATACGAATTCCCACCGCTGTCATTAGAGATTGGCAAGATTGCTACAGTAGTCATGTTTCCAATTTGCGATCTATTCTCTAAAATTATAGCAAAGTTCGATAGCGCTGAGGTTTTTCTTGGAGTGTTGCGATTTCATTCATCAAGCCCCGAAACCAGCGATCGGCTTTAGAGGGATTCCGCTCTCGATACCAGCGATCGGCTTGCTCAATCTCAGAAGAGGCGATCGGGGTAATTTCAACCTGAAATGTCATATTTCTGCTGCATTTCTCGGACAAAATTTTCGATGGGGCGAGTAAGTCCGGCGTTGAGTTCCTCGAAACCTTGCTGAATACCTGCAATTGTTTCTAACTGAGCGATAAGTTGGGGCAGTTGAATTGGATCGATTTTGTTTGGATCGATAAAGGTGACGAGAACTTGAGAGCGATCGCTAATATCTTGTGGTAGCGAGGCTAGCTGAATCTGCCCATTCTGATAAATGCCTTCGATGGTTTTTAGCATGAGTTGCAGTTTGGTTAGTGCTTCTATTCTAGCAAATATAGAAACAAGAACAATTAAGACTAAAGACTAAAAGGTCGATCCTCTTCGAGGGCTTTGCTAACGCACGCTGATTTAGGGTGCGATCGACCTGCGGTAATAGCGCAGCTACGTGCCGAAGTGGATAAGGGCGGCGCGGATCGCGATGAACCACACCGCAAGCGTGGAAAATAAATAAAGGTAAAACCGCAGGATGATGAGATTGAACGTGCAATGGACAGCGCTGTGCAATGCGCGAAATACAGCGAATACCCAGGCGGCGTTTACATACACTGCATCCACCTGATTCGTGACGAACAGATACAGGACAAGGGCATAAAAAATTATCGGAATCTCGAACAAGTTTTTGAGGTTATCCGATGGATTGGATACGCTTGGCGGCGATATTTGTGCCAGTGCGCCCGGTACAGCAAGCTCTTTTTGACTGAGCTTTTTACTGGTGATAAAACTAATCCGGCGGATGTACATATACACCCAGACTAGGAGTGTTAGAAACACTGTTGCAAAGAAGGGACTGAAGATTGCATATTGTGTCATTTTTACCTCTTAAATTTGATTGTACTGTCATGTCAAGTTGTTTTTGAGATGACAAGGGTAATATAATTCGAGTATTCCAATGTTTCTAGTCCTCGATCGGGTACTCTTTTTGACACCATGACCGTGAAAAGTCCCTTGCAGCTTTTATTTGCAGCGATCGACCAGATCGAGGATGAAGACGCTCTGCGATCGCAAATCGTGCCCGCAATCGGCGAGTATTTTGCAGCCACGCGATGCGGAATCTTTTTCTTCGATCGACTTCATTTAGCAGATAGTAAGCTTCAGAAAGCATTTAAAGTGGCGCTATCGATCGAACACAATCCTGTGGCACGTTATTTAGTGGAACGTCATTCTCCCGTGCATGAAGCATTGGTAACAACATCACCCAAGGTTTGGACAATGATTTGTCCGCGCCCCGATCATTGGCACGTCATGGCGGGCCCGATCGTCGATCGCGGTCAATTAGTGGGCGTAGTGGGTTGCACTCGCGATCGGTCAATGTTTGCCTTCGATACACAAAATCTAGCCGATTTGAGTGCGATCTGTTTGCACTTGTCTGTTTGGGCTGCAACAGTACGTGAAGCGAAGCTATCCCGTAGGGAATCGCCACACCAAGCTTTCCAGAGCGATCGATTAACGTCTCGTGAATTGCAAATTGCCGAATTGGTTGCTTTGGGACGAACAAACGCACAAATCGGGAAAGAAATTTGGATTACTGAGAATTCTGTGAAACAAGCTTTGAAGCGAATGTTCCGCAAGCTTGAGGTTTCGTCTCGTGCAGAAATGGTGGCACAGCTTTCGGCGACAAAATACCATTAGACATCTGGCAAAAAGACTGTCTTGAACAGGCATCCTGCCTGTTTCACAATAATTAGGGGAGATGTCTATTTGTCAAGTGTCAAAAAGACCGCACTCTTGGCAGAACAATAACGCTAGAAACTAAAAGAGCGATCGCACGACTGGTAATTTTGAAGTATTGGGTATTGCGTAATTGCGATCGCGCTGACAATTTCAACCGTAATTAGTAAATGCTGGCTCTCCCTGGTTCCCTTCGGATTCAAAGGGCTATAAACTCGATCGCTGAAGTCTGGCAGCACCAAAGGTGGCATTGAACTTACGGCACCAAATTGCCGCCGAAGCAAAATCTTCTGAGTTGATGCTGGCAGGAATCACATAGCTTTGAGCACCGCTGTATGACTTGAGTGGCGCGATCGACACATAGTCACCTTTTTTGATGGGATAGGCTGGGGGAACTGTCGAACCAATGACATCGGGCGATTTGTGCAAAATCAGGACCAAATCAGGACCAGACGTTGAGGTTTGAAATGCTCGATCGAGTTCCAGAATGCGCTCATCCCCTTTCTGAACAATGCGGGCAGTGCCTTTGGTGGGGTGTTCGCCATCGACAAAAGTGCCAGAAGCTAGAACTTTTGTGGCTTGAGCTGTTGCGGGTGATGTCGCTGGCTTAGTTGGAGGGGAAGCTGCTGCAGGCGTTGGCGTTGTTTCAGAAGTGCCGGATGACGCAATAGCAGTTCGATCGCCAGCGGTTTTGATGCAGCCGATCGCGATTGTTGACACAAAGGTAAAACTAGCAAAGTTGAAATAGCGGCGTTTCATCAGATATATCTCCTGTTTGCAATACTTGCGAGTTCAAATGCGATCGCATCCGAATGATTGGGTTTCTTGAAATTCTGCTGCCAAAGCACTCCCTGTTTGATTAGTGTCATAAAAAGCTTTTTCCTTAAAACATTAAACTCCCCGGAAACCGATCGCCGTTGACATTGCCTCGCGAGGACTGGGGTCAACTAATTCCCGATTTATTTTAGCCCGATCTAGGTTGCCAACAAAACCCAAGATAATCCCGAGAAACAATAAACTTCCTCCTAAATATTGAGCGAAAGTAGGAGCTTCCCCTAAAATTAAATATCCCATTATTATAGCTGCAATTGGGTTGAATAAACTAGCTAAATTGAGTTCCGTGGAAGTCGCATTTTTCAAACCCGCCAACCAACATAATTGACCCGTGACGACAATAATCGCCGCATAAACTATCATCCATTGCCACAGAAAAGGAGATAACACTTCTGCAAAATGGTTTGGCCCGTAAAGGAGATTAGCCAATAGGAAAAAAATCACCGTCCCCAGAATATTGCGATAAATCGTAAAAATTCCCAAGGGAATGGATTGCAATTGCAGTTTACCAACGACAGTGGCAATGGCACCAATGATAGCAGCGATCGCCACAAAAATTTCTCCTGTTCCGATTTGAAATCCAGCCATCGTCATCATCTGCCCGGAACTACCTAAAACAGCAGTGACTATCACCCCAGCAAAGGAAATCAGAGAGCCTGCACTTGCCCAAAAATTGACCCGCGAACCCAACAGCAAAACACCCAACACCATGGTTAAAATTGGTTCGATACGCCCAATTAAAACGATATTGGTAATATTTGTCTGTCCCAGGGCTGTAAAAATTAACGCAGGAGCGATCGCCCCCGATAAAATACCTGTAATGGTTAAACTAATCCAATCTTTACGAGTCAGAGCTTTCAGAGTATGCGGTTGCCAGTCTTGATAAAAAATTAGAGTCATCAACCCCAAAGCACAGATATTACCCACAAATAAAACATTGCAGAGTGAGATAGGATTTCTGCCATCGATCGCATGAGCTTGTCCAATTTCAACTATTTTTTTAGTTACCGAATTAGAAGCTGCAAAAATCAAAACAGCTATGCCAAGATACATCGGTGCAGGAACTCTCATTAAAATTCGATGTACTTTATTGGCAACTTTCATGCTGTTTATTGATGTTGATTTTATGACATGGATTCAGGCAATAATTCAAAAATTTTAAACGAACCGCGAAGACGCTAAGAACGCGAAGAACGGAAAGAGAAGAGAGTTTCACGACTTATTTAAACTCACTATATGCCAATACGGTTCACTTAACACTATTTATGCGCCGGAGATCCCCCTAAATCCCCCTTA
>JAUBOG010000106.1:0-15883 GCA_036700105.1 Microcoleus occultus BM001215583 | reverse complement strand
TAGACATCTCCCAAAAAGCCTGTCTTGAACAGGCAGGATGCCTGTTCCACAATAAATATGGTCGAGGTCTATTGTAAAGTCAAGCTTGATAAAATAATTGTGGGGTGGGCGTCTCGCCCGCCCAAAAAATACAATACAAGATGTTCCAAGTCTTATTTTCAAACAATCAATTTTACCTTTGTTACTCCTTGCCGCAATTCATACTGTCCTTTGACCCAAAATTGTTTAATTCTCTCACCCAAAAACGGAGAAACTTGCACCATCAACAAACGTAATAATCCATTATTTCGCAATTGTTCGCCTTTCCACGCTTCTCGTGCTTGCAGTTGTTGGGCGCGAACAATTTCCGGTTCCCGTTCTGCCTGAATCCGCGATAATGCTAAATCAATATCTGCGCAATTAGCCCCTGCTTTCAATAAAGGTACAAGGTGATTTGCGGCTACAATCGCATCGCGAAAAGCCATGTTAATTCCTTGAGCGCGCACCGGAGACATGGGATGGGCCGCATCCCCCAAAAGTATGATTCCCGGCTGGTGCCAGCGCGGACAGCGACCAACTACGACAGACAATCGCATCGGAGATTCGATCGAATCTTTAACATTGCGAAAATGCTCGGCCATCCAGGAAGGAGATAGCGACGCGAAAGTTTCTGCCCAATCAGTCTGTTTCCAGTCAGTTTTATCATCTGCCGCTAACACCCAAGCCAGATGCAGTTTGCCATCTTCTGCGCCGTGAAAGATGCTGAAGCCGCTACCATTATTTAAGATGGAATAAAAGACATTATCCGCCACAAACTTCGGATGAGCGGCAAGCTTGAACCACAAAACATCTATACTTTTTTCCTGCGTTACTAACTCCAATCCCGCGCGCTGTCGTATTACCGAGTTTCTACCATCTGTACCGATGACAAGTCCAGCCGAAATCTCTCGCCCGTCTGCTAGCTTGACACCGGAAATGCGTTGGCGAAGCCCTCGAAGAGGATCGCCATTATACAGTAAATCTTTGACCGGAACACCTGAGATAAATTCAAACTCTGGATGCAACTG
This sequence comes from Microcoleus occultus BM001215583, assembly GCA_036700105.1. Lineage (GTDB taxonomy): Bacteria > Cyanobacteriota > Cyanobacteriia > Cyanobacteriales > Microcoleaceae > Microcoleus. Next base: position 14,837 of record JAUBOG010000106.1, on the reverse strand, counting down.
AGCTTCTGCAATTAGTGCTTCTAGCAATGGCGGCTGCGATACCAGCGTACAAGGTTGATTCGACCCCATTGGTTCATCGACTCGAAACAGTTGTCGATCGCCTACAATGAATTCCCAGGCATCAATTTGTCGGTGCGGCACGCTTTCGGGCATTGGAGACAAGCTTATTTGGGCGATCGCATCCAATCCGCTGGGCATCAATCCTTCACCGCGAAACACTCGATACGAATCTTTTGCAGCCTCAATTAATGTTGTGGGAATACCTCGTTTTACCAGCAGCAAACTCAGTGCCGCACCAGTTGGCCCCGCTCCCACAATTACAACTTGTGTCATTTGGTATTTTCCATTGTTTTTAAATCTATTTCCCAGCCTAGGCCACATCTCCCATAGTTCTTGTGGAACAGGTCGGAAAGCCTGTTCAATATTGGCTTTTTACCAAATATCTATTTATTTCTGGAACCCCTGTTGAAAAGTCTTAATCGCATCAACATGATTCACCATATTTATGCAGCGCAACAACAAATCAAGATCGATTCCTTTCACTTCCTCACTGCTAGAAATTTTTTCATAATGAAGCGCCTCGCCTTCTCCCCGCAAGTGATAAACCTCCAACAATCCATCTTCCCAGAACCACACTTCAGGAATTTTCAGCCGCTTGTATGCCTCCAGCTTGTTAATACCGCCACTGGAAAATACAATCTCGATCGCCAAATCGGGTAGCCTGCGATCGGGAGCAAGTTTATAAGATTTATCCGCCTCTCGCTTAACTTTTCCGGTTTCACTTTCTAAAGTCATTGAGCCAGTTGGCGTAAAGTCAAACCCCGCCATCAGCAGGTAAAGCTCTAACAATGCACCAATTCTTTCCTTAACGGTTTCGTGTGGTTCTCCAGGCATTAGTTTAATCTCCAAAACTCCATCCAGGAAAGAAAGTCGATATCCCGGACGGTCTAACAATTGTTCAACTGCTTTGAACTCTCTCCAAGTGAGTCCCTCAAACAGTAGGGGTGATTCCTTTTTGGGTGGTGCGATGGTTGCTGCGGTCATTTGATTCTCCAGTCTATTTCCAGAGTAGAAGCGATTGGGTTTGGAGGGCAATTTGTTTATTATAACTTTAAGCTGTCAATCCAACAGTTCTAAACTAATTCCCAAAGCCTGCAACTGTTCGGGAGAAAGCGATTTCAGGCGTTCTGTGAGTTGCGATCGCTTTTGCTGTTCTTGTTGTGCTTCTTGTTCGGCAATGTTAGCTCGTTCTTGGGCCGCATTAGCTCGTTCTTCGGCAACATTAGCACGTTCTCGCTGTACCTCAGCTTCTTCGTGCCCCGTCAACAACAAATTCCCAGACTCATCCCACCAGCGCAACCACAACTCTTCGGAATGACTCGAATAACTGCCTCTCCACAAACCCAGTTCCACCTGCATCGGGGGAATAAAATAGTGACCGCGATCGTTCGGTGTCATCCGTTCGTAGGTAGTATCTACGAGGTGATAAACTTCCAAATTTCCATTGGTAATTTGATAGATGCCATAGTAAGGAATCCGCATTACTTGCTCGTAAACCCAAAATTTTCCAGGTCGAATAGTTTCTCCGACCGCAGAGCGAGATAAAGGAGTCGCGTCTCGTTCTTCACTGCCATTACCAGAGGCAAACTCTAACACGATTGTGGGTGTAATAAACTCTCGCCATAAAACATAAGAACGGCGGATCTGACCGTCAACTCTCGCGGGGACGCGAGGAACATAAAACCAATCTGGTGCTTCAGCACCCTTTTCTGGCGGTTCAGTTTCGCGCCAGTAAATCCCGCAATCCTGACCGATGGCGTACAGTCCGTCGGGATGGAGACGCTGCAAAACAGGGTCAATAGAATCGGTTAGCAGAATACTTTGAGGATGTTCTTGAAAATTCTTCACAAACGTTCCATCCGATTCAGGGAGTTGGGTGTGATCGGGAAACTGACGCGGTATATCAAGCGTTTCTAAGTCTTGTACAACGGACATGGGTGTTTGGGGGATAACAACAGTTTAAATCCTAAACTTAGTTTAGCAAAAGGATAGGGCTGAAATAAAATATCTGGAAGTAGCGATTTCAATCAATCAGTTCGAGCGGATTTTTTTAAAGCAGGATTTGTGAGTTGGAAACTCAACAAACAAGTATTAATCAAGTAGCATCCTCCACCGTAAATCCGATTTCTTGGCCGTAGGATAGTTCCAGCGTGTGACCGTCAGGATCGCGCAAAAAAGCCCAGTAGCCGATCGGATATCCAGAATCTTTTGGTTCTTCAAGCAATACGCCTTCTTGACGTGCTTTGTCGCAGAGTTCGTCCATATATTCGCGGCTTTTGCAGCCAACTCCCAGGTGTGCGAGTGGAGACAAAACTGGATGTACGGTATCTTTTTGAATTAGCACAATTACAAAAGGGCGAGTGCGATCGCACAGCCAAACTACAGCCACACCAGTTGCTGCATCGATGCGGCGGTGAACTGCTTGCATTCCAGCGTATTTGGAGTAGAATTCAATACTGCGATCGGCATCTGAAACCGGCAGCGCAATGTGAGTCAGTCCAACATCAATATTTTGCATCATAATTACTGTTTTTTCTCCGCGAGCGATATCGATCGTCTGGCTGTTTCATGAATTACACAAAAAGTAAATTTTTACGCTATCCATAATAGTAAGGTGCGCATTGCGCACCCTACAAACATCATTGAATAGTGTCTTACAGCAGATTCCACATTTATGAGGTACACCCGCCTATCGTGAGCTTCCCCGTAGGGACACGGCTGAGCCTTTGTCCCTACACTTCACAAACCTGGAATACGCTGTAACCGATCGTGTCAGTCCAATATCAATCATCAAAGGTAGCAGAACTTAATTCAATCAGTTGGAATCTCGACAATCCAGAAGGTGCAATTTCTGGCGGCGGCACCTGTCTTGCGGAAGTTTCCAGGTATTGTCCGTCGTGGATTTGCGAGACGATTTTCATCCGGTGAGGCCGGGTGTAGTAGCGGTGCGTTGGTTCCCTCTGTTGCTGTTCTTGGAAGCTTTCGTTGGCAATTTTCTTGCGGAGTTTGACGATCGCATCCATAATTGCTTCAGGGCGAGGCGGACATCCTGGTATATAGACATCTACGGGAATTAACTTGTCTACACCGCGCACTGCTGTGGGAGAATCGGCACTGAACATTCCGCCTGTAATCGTGCAAGCGCCCATTGCAATTACATATTTTGGTTCTGGCATTTGTTCGTAAAGGCGCACCAAAACCGGAGCGTATTTCATCGTAATCGTGCCCGCAGTAATTATCAAATCTGCTTGTCGGGGAGACATCCGGGGAAATACGCCCCAGCGATCCAAATCGAAGCGAGCAGCGAGCATGGCGCTAAATTCAATGAAGCAACAAGCAGTCCCAAACATCAGCGGATACAAGCTGGACATTTTGGCCCAATTGTACAGGTCATCCACTGTGGTGAGGATGATATTTTCCGATAGCTGCTGCGTGACTTCAGGACGGGCTGCCGGATTGGCGATCGGCATATTTTCGGAAGGCATATCGAGTGTAATTTCAGGTAAGTTCATTTTGACAAACTCCTTAATACATCGAGCGGTTGGTTGTTAGTAGTTGCGCGTTGGTTTGTGTCTCAAGACTAAGAGAATATTGAAAATTCAGTGAAAAAAAATCAGTCATAAATACAGTCTATGTTTAATTATGGCATGGCATTTTAGAGGTCGCCATTAAGTGCAAGATATTGTAAGATGCCGAACGGATAAAAGGGAGTGACTGTTCTAGTGCGCGACTCGCGCGGTGTACGAGAGTTCGATCGACCAGCGCCCCCAGCTTTCACGCCTGAAAATTGGGTCTGAAGCCTCCCCCTAAACTGGGGAAATCAAACAAAATGATTCATTGCTCCAATCCTCTTCTATCCAGGGCTATGGGTAGCTGTCAACTGTCACAGGTCAACTGTCAACTGTCAACTGATGAAAAAACCCCTTTTTTTGATTGGGCCACAGGCTATGATTGACCGTTGGGAGCTTTTCAGAATCTAAATGCTAAACACAAATACAATAATTTCCAGCCTGCTGTTATTTATCCCAGTTTCCATCGCCGGACACTTTCTAGGCTGGGAATCCTCCACAATCTTCATCACCTCGGCTTTAGCCATCATCCCGCTAGCAGCCTGGATGGGCACGGCCACCGAAGAAATCGCCGTCGTCCTCGGCGCCAACTTGGGGGGTTTGCTAAACGCTACCTTCGGAAATGCCACGGAACTGATTATCGGCATCGTCGCCCTCAACGCCGGGCTAATAGATGTTGTCAAAGCCAGCATCACCGGTTCAATTATGAGCAACCTGCTGCTGGTGATGGGATTTGCGATGCTGCTGGGAGGATTGCGCTACAAAGAACAGGAATTTCAGCCGACTGTCGCGCGGTTGAACGCTTCAGCGATGAACTTAGCCGTGATTGCGATTTTGGTGCCGACGGCTGTTGAGGCCACTTCTATTGGCATCCCTCCGGACACTATGCAGAACCTTTCTAGCGCTGTTGCTGTAGTCCTGATTGTCGTCTACGTGCTGACGCTGCTGTTTTCGATGAAAACCCACAGTTATCTGTACGATGCAGGGGTGGCAGAAATTGAACTGCTTGAAGGATTAGCCGAAAGTAACTTAGCACCAGACAGTCCCGACCACAAAATCAATCTGCCGCTGTGGATTGGGGTGCTGTTGGCTTGTACCGTGATGGTAGCTGTGGAGTCGGAACTGCTGGTGGGTACTCTGGAAGAAGCGACGGCGCGTTTGGGGCTGACATCGCTGTTTACCGGGGTGATTTTAGTGCCGATTATTGGCAATGCGGCCGAACACACGACCGCGGTGACTGTGGCGATGAAAAATAAAATGGATTTGTCGGTTTCTGTGGCAATGGGTTCGAGTTTGCAAATTGCTTTGTTTGTTGCCCCGGTGTTGGTTTTGGCAGGTTTTGTTTTGGGCAAACCGATGGACTTGAACTTCAACCCGTTTGAACTTGTAGCGGTTGCGGTGTCGGTGCTGATCGCCAATTCTATCAGTTCTGACGGCAACTCTAACTGGCTCGAAGGTACTTTGCTGTTGGCAGCTTATACGGTTTTGGCGCTGGCGTTCTTCTTCCATCCGGTAATCGAGGGACTTGTTTAGACGGAAGTCATTAGTCATCAGTCATCAGTCATTAGTCATTAGGGAGAGCAAAAATTATCCCGCTGTCCCCCTCTCCCCCTGTGCCCCTCTTCCCTCTTCCTTCTTGCTTCGAGATTGGTCGCGCCGATCGTACAATTGAAATGCGGCTGGTCTGTCGTGATTAGTTCCGATTTTTTTGTGAATTATTTGCTGTCCTGACGGGGTTTTTGACCTCGATCGCGATCGCAGTGACAAAGGACAGAACCTTTGACATCAACGATAAAGTTCGATCGATCCCAACGCCATAGGTTATAGAAAAAGACGAGATGCCAAAAACGAGGGAGGCTTTAGTCTCCCTCGATGAAAGCAACCGTGCCAGATTTCAATCCGTACTCATGAGTCTTGTACTGGGTATGATATGATCGTGATCGGTTGAAAATTGAGTATGACTAGACAAAGTAAAAACTTAACTGGATTGTTGAGTACGCAGTCGCACCTAACGGTGTTGCCGTCTAGTAAAACTCGCATTTGAACAACAACCGAACTAGATAAAAAAGACCGATCGAGTACGGTAGGGCATACCGGAATTTACGCTTGAGGAGAAGACACCTCTACTTTGGCCGGAGCAATCCAGTCGCAAGCAAGTGACTTCGCTGAACCAAGAATCTTATTTATCAAGAGTGCCCAGACTGTCAAAGTGAAACTTGATAGAGCAACCTCAATCAGGGTTATGTGGCTTCTGTGAGTTATTGCCTCAATCCCAAATGCCCGAATCCCTCCGATCCAGCCAACTCTGGCAAATCCGCGTGTATCCACTGCGGGTCTGAACTTTTGTTGCAAGGTAGATATCGGCTAGTCGCCCCTCTCGGAGGCGGCGGCTTTGGCAGAACATTTGAAGTGGACGACAACGGCGCCCGAAGAGTGCTCAAAGTCCTGTTAAAAGAACATCCCAAAGCTGTAGAACTGTTTAAGCAAGAAGCCGACGTATTGGTCAGGCTGAGACATCCAGGTATTCCAAAGGTCGATCGCGACGGTTATTTTACATTTTCGCCCGCTCACAGCACAGAGTCTTTTCACTGTCTGGTGATGGAGAAAATTGCCGGGGCGAATTTGCAAGACTGGCTGAAACACCGGGGCCGCCCGATCAGTCAAGAACAAGCTCTGAACTGGCTCAAACAACTGTCGGAAATTTTAGACCAAGTTCATCGACTCAACTATTTTCATCGAGACATCAAGCCGCACAACATTATGTGCAAGCCGAACGGGCAGCTAGTGCTGATTGACTTCGGGACTGCTAGGGAAGTGTCGGCGACTTATTTCGCTAAGGTCGGTCAGGGGCAAAACGTGACTGGTATTGTTTCCCCCGGCTACACGCCACCGGAACAAACGAACGGCAAGGCTGTTCCGCAGTCTGATTTTTTTGCTCTGGGGCGCACTTTTGTTTATTTGCTGACTGGGAAGCCGCCGACGGCGTTTCCCGAGAACCCGCGCACGGGTAGATTAATGTGGCGCAAAGGAGCTCCGCAGGTTTCCGACCCCCTGGCTAATGTGATCGATTACTTGATGGCCCCTTTTCCGGGAAATCGACCTCAAAGTCCGCAAATGGTTTTGCAGTGCTTGGAGGAAATTAATCTCGACGGCTCAGAAACTCAGTTGCCGACTCAGTTACCGACAACTGGGCAAACTAAAATTCGCCAAAATTCCGGCTCATCAGGGGCGACAAAGCAAAAACAGGTTTCGGTCAACCGCCTCAGACCTCTGGATTCGGGCTTGAACAAGTCCGGGAAAGAAGTTATTGATTGGAAAACAAAGCTGCTGGCGGGCGCTGCTGTTTTGATGCTGGGTATTGGCGCGTCTCAAATTTACGGTTCGATGCGTTACGGGGTGTTTCCGGCAAACCCGGTTTGGCTGCTTTATAGTTTGCCTAGCAGTCAGTTTTTGCAGAGAAGTTTGGATAATGTCGGGAGTGTAAATGCGATCGCCCTGTCGCCGGACGGTCAAACTTTGGTCAGCGCCAGCTTTGGGACGATCAGAATTTGGAATGCGAGGACGGGACGCTTGGTGCGGACTCTCAATCCGGTGCATTCTAAAAAATCGGTCAACACCCTAGCCGTAAGCCCGGACAGCTCGCTTTTGGCCAGCGGCGGCGGAGACAATAATCTGATTTTGTGGGATTTGAAGACTGGGCGGCGGGTGCGGACGATTCAGGCTCACAAAGCGCCCGTCAACTCGATCGCCTTTAGCAGCGACGGTCAGACGATTGCTAGCGGCAGCGATGACAAAACTGTGCGCTTGTGGAATGTCAGACTCGGCAGCAGGTTGCTGACTTTGAGCGGCCACACCGGGGCAGTAAACGCGATCGCTTTGAGCCGGGACGGTCAAACTCTCGCTAGCGGTAGCGAGGACAAGACTGTGCGTTTGTGGAATCTCGACAACGGAGAAGTCAGAAGGATTATCACGGGTCACGGAGGTGCGGTTAATGCTGTGGCTTTGAGCCCGAACGGGCGAGTTGTGGCTAGTGCTAGCAGCGACAATACGATCCGTTTGTCGAACGTGCAAGACGGGAGGCGCACCCGCACTTTTAAAGGGCATTCGAGCTGGGTGAGGACGATCGCCTTTAGCCCGGACAGCCGCACTCTCGTCAGCGGGGGCGGAGATATTATAGTTTGGGATTTGAGGACGGGAAAAGAAAGAAGCACTCTTTCGGGTCACAGTCAGTTTGTGAATTCTGTTGCTGTTGGCAGAGATAGCAAGACTTTGGTGAGCGGCAGTCCCGATCGTACGATTAAGATTTGGCGAATGCCATAGTCAGTTGACTGTTGACTGTTGTCAGTTGTCAGCAAGTAGGGTGCGTCGCCCTTCGTCAATCTGCCGGGTTATATCCAAGATGTCGTAGCGACGCACCCTACAGATTAACAGCACATAATTAAGGTTTCTACTGTACTTCATAAACCTGGAATATGCTGTAACAGTCAACAATTCCCAATTCCCAATTCCCAATTCCCAAATTAGCTATCAAAAATTCCCCGCCCGTTTTTGGCAAATTCATCAACAGTTTGCTGCGATAATTCGTGAACGGCCATTGCTTGCAATACGTCAAAAGGCAATGTCAAATGATGCGCGCCGGCTAACAAAGTCTTCACCGCTTCTTCCGGCGACTTAATGCTAGCAGCCAAAATCTGAGTATTGCTGTTCTTCAAGACATTTGCCATATCCTGCACTAAGGCAAAACCGTCTCCCAACAATCTGGTGGCGCGATTCACGTAGGCGATCGCATATTTTGCCCCCGCTTCTGCCGAAACAACTGCTTGCGATGCGCTGTAAATAGCTGTCACCGCGCAGGGAATTTCCGGCGATAAATGCGCTACTGCTTGAAAACCGAGATCCGTTGCTGGAACTTTCAACACTGTTTGCTGTCCAATTAATGCAAAGGCCGCTTTTCCTTCTGCTACCATGCCATCAAAGTCAGATGCTGTTAGCTGATAATAAACTTCCCCAGGAATCACTTGTGCCAGTTGTCTTAGTGTTTCCTCTGCAGATAACTCGCTTTTTCCCAAAAGTGTGGGATTAGTAGTAATTCCCGCTATCCAGCCGAACTTGCTCGCTGTTTTTGCTTCCGCTACAATTGCAGTATCGAGATAAATTGCCATCGGCTCTACACCTTCAGTTTGTTAATAATTTCCAGACGCTTGCTTTCAGATTGAGATCGGTCTGAGCGAAATTAATTGTTAAGCTTTAACAATATCAGAATTTCGGAAAGATTACTGTTAAGCAAATCTAACAATTCTGTGATTTACATCACGGGTAGTAGCGTGCAAGTTTTGAGTTATGAGTTTTGAATTCAATAAGATTTGCGTAAAGAGACCCGGTTTCTGAGAAAAAGTGCGAAAGTGCTATTGAATATCGCTCGCAAATGAACTTAAAGCTTTGAAGTCATTGAGTAACTGCAAGTGTCGGATCTAGAAAGATTGATGGCTCAAATCCCGGATAAAGATAAGTTCGATTTGTAGTAGGGGTTAGGTATGTCAGAACTCAAGGAGGGGACTTAAAAAATGCCCAAACAAGAAAATCAGCAGCCACAAGTCAGCCTTGAGACACCTTCTCAACAAGCCCTGGTGGAAGAACCCGCAGTAGCTGCTGAAGAATTGCCGATAAATGTTAATTCTGAAACTCTATCTCAAGTGTTTGAAAATACTGCAAAAGACCGTTTAAATGCTCTCGGACGCTTGATGATTGTGAGCGTAACTTGGACGCTGGCGGAACTTTCCAAACGCAAGTAATATCTATTCTGAAAAGTATTGCTGAGCGTGATTGTCTGATATAAATTATGGTTCATGCACTTTTAGACACGGCGCGAAAGCCGTTTTTAAAAGTGCCAGATCATCTCGTTTTGGGTTGCATCTTGCATCGGCATGATAGGTCGGACACGGCACTGCCGTGTCCTCTATGTCATAATGAGTGTCATCGGAATTGATATGAACTTAAAAAATTAACTGTCAATATTTTCGGAGCCTACAGCCTGAGAAATCGAATTAAATCCGCGTTCTTCTAACTTTTGCAGCAAACCTTGGAGAATCCGGCGCACCATCCAAGGCCCTTCGTAAACCCAACCGGTGTATACTTGGATTAAACTCGCACCTGCGGCTATTTTTTCCCACGCATCTTCGGCGGTGAAAATGCCGCCAACTCCAATTATTGGCAATTCGCCTTTTGTGTATTGCCAGATAAATCGGATTACTTCTGTCGATCGCTCTTGCACTGGCAGCCCGCTAATTCCGCCGGCTTCTTCGGCGATCGGGAGGCCGGTTTCTGGCAGTATTTGTGTTTTCAATCCGTCGCGGCGGATGGTGGTGTTGGTGGCGATAATTCCTGCTAGTTGGTAGGTTTTTGCTAAGTCGAGGATGGATGCGATCGCCTCTGGTTCCAAATCCGGCGCAATCTTGACTAAAATTGGCTTGATTCCCTGATTTTCTTGTTGCAAAGTTTCCAAAATTGTGCTAAGCCCAGCAGCATCTTGGAGCGATCGCAATCCAGGCGTATTGGGAGACGAAACGTTGACTACAAAATAATCGCCGTAGTCTTTTAGCAGTTTAAAACTCTGCAAATAGTCCGCTGCTGCCTGCTCTAACGGTGTTACCTTAGATTTACCGAGATTGATGCCGATCGGGAACGGAGACTGAGGCTGGTGCTGTGCTGCCTCAAACCGGGCCGCCATTGCCGCTGCTCCTTGATTGTTAAATCCCATGCGGTTGAGGGCTGCACTGTCCTGGGTCAAGCGGAACAAGCGAGGTTGGGGGTTTCCCGGCTGCGGTTGGCTGGTGACAGTGCCGAGTTCGGCAAAGCCAAAGCCAAAATTTGCCCAAATGTCAGCCGCTACGCCGTTTTTATCAAATCCCGCAGCTAAGCCGACAGGATTTTTAAAGCTCAGTCCCCATTTCGATTGTTCGAGGCGAGAATCTTGGACTCCCAAAGATTTCTGCAATCGGGACAGTATTTGGCTGGTGGCGGGGTTTGACTGGGTTCTGGCTGCGAGTTCGAGCACTTGGAGGGTGCGGTTGTGCAGCCATTCGGCATCGGTTTTCAATACCGAAAACAACAGCGGGCGCACACTTGATTGATAAATATCCAATGACTTGTACTGGGGCAATTTACAAATGGAAAATAAAAATATTCAGGCTCGGACTGCGAAGGCGAGGTTTTTAGTTTAGCTTGGATTGTTTTAGATTGAAGCATAGTTGAGACGACTATATTATAGGTTGATTCTTGTTTATTTTAATTTTTAAATTGCTAATTTGAAATTGGACTCATGTGCGGGGAAGCTGGGAAATGGGGCACGAGCAAAGACCGAAGGATTCAGACGAACAAATCGCGGGGCTGGAGCGCGTTCTCCAGATTCTCCGAGAGGAGGAGGATGTTGAAGTGCTGATGGAGACGACTCTGGGTTACTTGCAAGCGGAATTTGACTGGCGGTTGATTTGGATCGGGTTGTACGATCGACAAGCCCACAGATTGTTCGGGAAAGGGGGGATGACTCCTAACGGCGATCTGTCTTTTCTGAAACAGCGGTTTTCACTCAGCCCGGGGGATTTGCTGGAACAGGTGGTGATTGAACTCCAGCCGGTGGAAGTCCCGGATTTGCGATCGTCCAGCAGAGCCGGAGAATGGCGCAAAGCAGCTCAAACTTTCAACATTCAAGGCGCGACTCTGTTTCCGCTCCGCTACAAAGACCGCTGCTACGGCGTGGTTTTGCTGGGGACTGACCAAAGGGTCGCGCGGCCGAATTCGGGGGAAAAAACGCAGTTGGCGATCGTATTTGGAGCTCTCGCAACTGCTCTTTATCAAATAGAAAAAGACTGGCAGCGAGAACAAGTAAAACGCCCGGATGAATCTCTTTTAGCGCTGATTTCGCAGTTTCGGGAACTGCGATCGCTCGATCGGTATTTGCAAGCGGCAGTCGAACAAGCCCATGAATTTATCGAGCCGACGCGCACCAATGTTTATTGGTTTGAGGGAGAGCGGCGCTATTTTTGGCGCAGGGTCAGCAACCGCCAAGTTGCTCCGGGTTTGGGCGGGCTTGGCCGAGCGGCTTCGGGTATCACGGTGCAAGACTTGGGCGACTTTTATCAGGCTTTGGCCGGGGAAGAAATTGTTTGGATCGGCGAATCTCACAGTTCTTTGAAAACTGAGCTGACTGGGCGGTTGATGCAGCAAATCCGCGCTCGTTCTCTGCTGGCGGCGCCGATTGTTTTAGAAGGGGAATTGTTGGGATTTTTGGCGGTGGAAGCGAGCGAGGCTCGGATTTGGCAAGACAATGAAAAACATTACCTGCGGGGAGTGGCGCAGTTAGTGGCTCTGACGGCTCCTCTGTCCCAGATGGAGGAGAGGATCGAGCAAACCGAGCTCGATCGAGATTTAACTGCTGGAATCGCTCGCGCCATCTACAGCGATGCTGACTGGGAGGCGACTTTGAAAAATACCGCCGAGCAGTTGTGCTCTCGGCTCAAATGCGAATACTTTTTGCTGCTGCTGTACGGCGAAGAACAAAATTGCTTTGAAATTGTCTGCCAAAATCTGCCCCGCAACCGCAGGGTAGTACCGTCGCCGCTGCTGGCTCTGGATGCGGCGGACGTGCTGGCGCTGCAAGAAGCTGGCGGGGAACCTCTGGCGATCGAAAATTGGGAGAAAGACTCGCGGTTGGGCGCTTGGCGGGAAGTGCTGGCGGAAGCGGGGGTGCGATCGCTTTTGGCATCGAGCACTCGCGCGAAAAAGTCCGAGGGAGCAAATCCGCATCGAAAATCGGAAGTCAAAAATCGAAAGTCGATCGAGGGTTTGCTGGTTGTCGGCCACAGTGCAACTCGCACTTGGAAGCGCGCCGAGCGAGAATTGGTGCGGGTAGTCAGCCAACAGCTAGGATTGATCCTGCACTCCTGGCAGCAGAGCTCGGAAATCGACAAATACCGGCAATTTGAGCGATCTATCGCCGAAGGTTTGGCGGTTTTGCAGCATTCTGGCGAGGAGCAATTTGGGCAACAAAAATCTGTTACTTCACCGGTGGTTTTGCCAGAATTGCGGCTGCAAAAGCTCGATCGCAACTTTGCCCAACACCTTTCCCAGACACTTTCGTGTCCTCTATCCGCCGTAATTACTTGGAATCCCGGCGAGGAGTCGGGTGCAATCGCGGCGGCGGTTGCTGCAAATCCCGTATTTGCCCTGAATACCGAAGCCGTGATTCCTGTCGGAACAGATCCTTTGATCCAACAAACCCTCTCCACAGCGGGCGTGCTGCAACAGAACACGAGCCAACTGCAGCTCGCGACGAAGCGGTGGCTCCGCAGTCCGGGAATTGGCGAAATTCTGGCGGTGGCGCTGCGGACTGCCCCAGACCACGCTCCGGCGGGGATTGTGCTGGTTGCGGACGCTCCGGGCCGCCAGTGGTCTGAGCTGTCGCTGAATTTACTCTGTTCGATGGCGGATCAGTTGGCTTGGTGGCACAGGTATTTGGCGGTGCAGTCGGCCGCCGATGCGCAGCGGTTGGATCTGGAGATGCTCAACTGGTACAAGCAGCGCCGTTTCGAGGACTTTTACCGCATTTTCGGAGCGGGGGTGAAGGAGTTGGGGGAGTTGAGTCAGTCGATTTTGCAGTCGGCGAAGGAGCAAAAGGATGCTCTGAAAACTTTGCGCTACCAACAGGTTTTGCGGCAAATTGGCAATGCTTTGGGGTCAGCTCATTTGCTGCTGAAACAGGAACAGTGGCGGCTGCAATTCGGACAGGATGCGGTGCTTGTGAGCGCTTGGCTGAGGCGATCGCTCGATCGGACGGCAAGTGCGGTCAAACAGTCGGAAGTCTTGCTGGAAGTGAACACAGAAACTGCTGTGTCGCTGAGAGCCGGCCAGACTTTGAGCGTTCGCGCCGACAGCATCAAGCTGGATTTGATCCTGTGCGAATTGCTGATTGTCGCTTGCAGGCGCTCATCTGCCGGGCAGAAGATCGAGATTCGCTCTCAGTTGCTGGGGGGAGATTTGTTAGAATTGTCTGTGATCGATAGCGGTCAAAAGTGCGATCGAGACTTAATTTCTGCCTTCAACGGCGGTTCCGGGACGGATGTATTAGCCGTTTCTGCAAATAGGTCGATCGTCCAAAATCTCTTAATTTGCCAGCGAGCGATACAGTTAATGGGCGGAAACTTTTCTGTAGAAATGTTGGAAAACAATTTAATTGTCGCCCGCTTAGTGCTGCCCCTAGCCAGTTCTTAAAAGTCGGTTCGGGCGATCGGAATATAACCCGAAATCAGGACACGGCAGTGCCGTGTCGAAAGCTTGTCATTCCGGCGTCGCCGGAATTGATATCATTCCGATGCTCGTGTCAGCGGTATAATATCAATAACAGTAAGGTGCGCAGTGCGCACCTACATAATTAGGTACTGCGTCGAGGAATAGATGATTGACATCCAATAGTAAGGTGCGCAGTGCGCACCCTACATAATTGACATCCAAGGTATTGATAAAATTAGTCCCTAAACCGAAGGAGAAACAGCGGCCGCCGCTTCAGAATTCGGGAAAAACCTTTGAGTAATCCAAGCAGTTACAATATGAGAAAGCAATCCCATCGGCCCGGCAAACAAACACAAAGCCAGAGAATGCACAGTCCAAATTTTTGTCCGCTGTCCTTCCAAATAAATCCAGCGCCCGACAAACAAATCCATGACTAAAAAATGTATCCATCCCGTAGCCGCAGCCGTTTCCTCCCCCAGAAACTTAGCAATATCTGCTAGCTTGGGATTGGACAAAGCCGCCGCATTTTCCGCCGTCAGACTGCTGCCAAACAAATATATGTACAAAGCGGCGAGCACTGCAAACGGAATAAAGGAATTCATCACTTTTCGGGTAATTCCCCAGTTGGGCAATAAAATCATAATCGCCCAGAAAGGCAAAACGAACAGATTAGCTGCGTTAAAAATTAGTTCGGGTGTCATAATTGGCTGTTGGCTGCTGCGAATAAAATGCAATGCAATCGAGGTTATGAGGATTACTTTACACAATTTTTACTAAAATTTCTCAAAATTTCCAAAAAACCTAATCCACAAATTAAAAAAAATTGCTATACTTATCGAAAATCTAGGACTTACCAAAAAAGTGATTTGACGCGTTATACCAATTTTTTATGAGGCTGTATAGAATCCGATCCCCCCTAGCCCC
>JAUBOG010000852.1:0-1416 GCA_036700105.1 Microcoleus occultus BM001215583 | reverse complement strand
CATCATACAGTTCCGTAACAATTCCTTCAAACCGCAACCAATGAACGATCGCCCCTGTAGTCAAATCGATTACCATCATACCACAGCGAGGCTCAGCATCCTTGGCGAGCAACAACTCATCCAACTCTAAACCGCTAAAAGTATTGTCACCACCCCTCGGTTTCGACAATCCAACAATCGCCCAATTTTGCCAAAAAGCCAATCCTCGAACATATCCCGGACAAAAGGTAATGGCCTCAAATTTCCCTGTATCTAAATCCACATAACCAAATTCCCCTCTCCCCGAATTCAACAACCACAACTTATCTCGATACCAGCGAGGTGAATGCGGCATTGACAATCCCGTGACGATGATATCATTAGATGCTACATCGATCGCTATACCGCCATTTTTTCGCCGATCGCGCCAGCCATCCACCACATCCGACTGACTCGACGCCGTGACATATTTCGCATTCCCATCCACCATCGCCAAACCGTTGAGGTGACAGCGGTCTTCATTGATGTATTGTGAGATAAACGGCGGTTTCCAGAGAGGTTTGCAACTGTGGCGATCGCTCAAAGTAGCGATACAATTAAACAAAGTGCTAATAAAAATGATTTGGTTGTTTTTATCGACAGCGATATCGTGAATGTCGATATCTCCTGTAGTGTAGGCGATTCTTGGTATATATAATTTGTCGTATTCTTGGTATAATTTCCCGGATTCTAAGACATTATCTAATTGCCAGAGTTGATATTTTGAGCTGAGATAAAGGCGTTCCCCTGTGCAGAAAAGTCCCATTGCGCGATCGAATATTCGCCAAAAAGCCGAAATTCTATTGGTTTCTGGTACAGCGCCGATTAACATTAACCTGCTGGTTTGATAGGTAGTGCAAGCGAGGCTGATTTGTTGAGAGGTTAACCACGATGGCAAATCGCGATCGCCAAAAATCTCGTATTCTGCGACTGTATTGACAATTGTGCGATCGTTATTCATAAAATCTATAAAAGTTTAATTGCCGTAGGGGCTCCCCTCACCAACCATAATTGCCTAAAACCCACAATCTCGTAAACCCGCCCCCACCCAACCATAAATCAAAATGTACCTCTTTAATATAGGGGCTCCCCTCACCAACCATAACTGCCTAAAACCCACAATCTCACAAACCCGCCCGCACAAGAGCGTCAAATCGCAATCTACCTAATTCAAAATACAACGGGCGGGTTCACCCTTTTTCTGCAATCTTCAGCCAGAGCTCCAGTAAACCCGGCCCGCCCTCGACTTTTGATATCAATTCCGGTTGCATCGGAATTAATATCACCCGAAATCAGCGACAAGACAGTCGTGTCCCTACAATAAATCTGGCGCCCAAGAAACGGCACTGCCGTGTCCTCGCCGATCGTTCCGGCACAGCCGGATTTGATATAATAATT
>JAUBOG010000851.1:0-1417 GCA_036700105.1 Microcoleus occultus BM001215583 | reverse complement strand
GTCAAATCGCTGATAATATCTAAGCTCATATTGTCAACTAATTTAGTCAGAGCCAGAGCAATTTGCTTCTGCGACAGCTCCATTCGCTCAATCAACAGCCTTACCGCTTGCTCGTCTCCACAAGCGGCTGCTTTATAAAGCTTCTCAATCGACTCCCTCGGCAACACAGACAGCGACTCAGAAGTCAGTTGCACAACAGGCTCATCCTGTTCGGACTTCCTAGACGACTCCTCTTCATAGATATAGCGAACACCCAAATGAAGCGCCATCTTCTCAAAAATTACTGTTTCTCGGAACGGTTTGGCAACAAAATCATCAAAGCCATTCGACAAGGCAAGTTCCTGGGTTTTAACAAAAGCATTAGCGCTCAAAGCAATAATCTTAGTGTTAGAACCGTTAGGCAGAGCTCGAATTTGTTGAGCAGCTTGAAAACCGTCTAAAACAGGCATCCTCAAATCCATCCAAATTAAATGCGGCTTGTACTTTCGCCACAATTTAACAGCCTCAATTCCGTTATCCGCGAAGCACACAAGAAAGCCAGCCGACTTCAATATCTGAGTTAGCAGCAACCGATTTGCCGACTCGTCGTCCGCTACCAGAATGCGATAATTTTGTTGGTTAGGTGCCAACCCCTTCACTCGTTTTTGCGGCAGTCTGTCATAAACTTCGCTCTCAGTAGCATGACTGACTTTAACGTAAAAACTAAAAACCGTTCCTTTCCCCACAGAACTTTTGACCTTAATTTCACCACCCATCAGCTTCACAAAAGAGTTACTGATTGGCAATCCCAAGCCCGTTCCCGTTTGCGATTTCCTGCCAGCTTCAGTTTGCACGAACGGCTTAAACAAACGGCTAACCTCGTCAGGGGCAATGCCTGGGCCTGTATCCTTCACCGAGAACTGGAGAAAGAATTTGGGTAACGGTTTTTTAGCCATAGACTGAAGGCATTTTACAGTCAGCTTCACCCTACCCGTCTCAGTAAATTTAACAGCATTACCCAACAGATTAATCAAAACTTGGCGCAGCTTGCTTTCATCAGTTCGGACATATTGCGGTACATCTGAACTGCGTTCAAAAACAAGTTGCAATCCCGACGATTGAGTTTTGAGTTGGAACATCCCTTCTATATCATTGAGCAAACTGTACAAATCAAAAGCATTTGATTCGAGGGTAATTTGACCAGCTTCAATCTTAGACAGCGACAAAATATCGTTGATTAGTTTCAACAAATGCTCGCCGCTGCGATTGATAATATCTAAACTCGACTGCTGTTCCGGTGCAGTTTTTTTAGAGTTCACAAGCAAGTGAGCAAAACCGATAATCGCATTCAGAGGCGTTCTCAGTTCGTGGCTCATATTAGCTAGAAAGGTACTTTTAGCGCGATTGGCACTTTCGGCTGCAATTTTAGCTTGTTTTA
>JAUBOG010000850.1:0-1417 GCA_036700105.1 Microcoleus occultus BM001215583 | reverse complement strand
TCCCCTTAGTAAGGGGAGGGTTGGGGTGGGGTGCATTATATTTTTGCAAGAGTTCTATTGACGCGATCGCCCAACTTGCACAAAACATCTCATTGTAGGGTGCGCATTGCGCACCTTACCACTACCTCCTAAGACTCACGATCGCACATTTTTCCCCTAACTAATTTATAACTTTAGCCAGACGCGAAAACAACAACAAATGAATTAAGTTTAGAGAAAAAGATAGTCTGAGGAAAACTGATTATGACAGCCAATAATAAAGCCAAGACCAAACGAGTTGCCGTACTTATCGAAAATGGAGTTGAAGATTCGGAATTTTTAGTTCCTTACAACGCCTTAAAACAAGCCGGATTTGAAGTAGTTGTCCTCGGTTCCCGCACAAATGAAAAGTATGCAGGTAAACAAGGGAAAGTTGCCCAACAGGCTGACGGAACTACCACGGAAGCAGTGGCGGCAGAATTCGATGCAGTGATAATTCCCGGCGGTATGGCTCCCGATACGATGCGGACTAATCCCAATACAGTGCGCTTTGTCCGAGAAGCATTTGAACAAGGAAAAATCGTGGCGGCAGTTTGTCACGGCCCGCAAGTTTTGATTGAAGCAGACTTGCTCAAAGGCAAAAATGCGACTGGTTTCTTGGCAATTAAAACAGACATGATCAATGCCGGAGCTAACTACATCAACGAATCTTTAGTGGTTGACGGCAACTTGATTACTTCCCGCCAACCGGGAGATTTAGCAATATTTACTACCGCTATTTTGGCTCGACTCGGTTACGGCCCAAAAGAAGGCGGTTTGCCAGAAGAAACTGACACAAACGCGGAATGGTGGAAATTAGCTAATGCTTGGGGCGGTTCGACACAAGGCGACATTGTTAAAGGTTTGAATACCGCACTCGCAGGCGAACGCTATGCTTGCGAAGCGTTTCAGCATTATGCGGAAAAAACCCAAGACAGCGATTTGCGATCGCTCTTGACAGAAATGATTCAAAATAAACAGCATCACATCATTGCTCTCGAAAAGCGCCTCAACGATTTCGGCGAAAAACCTTCAATTCCCGCCCAAATTGCTGACAAATACGCTAAATTAAAATCCTCGATGCAAGGAACCGATGAAAAGTTCTTGCTGCGGAGCACTCTCGGAGATTTGCAAACCGGTGTTGTCGATATTAACAACCTGCGGGTGAAGTTCACAGATCCGGTATCAACTGCCATTTTTACAGAGATAGAATCCGATTTGTCCAAGTGCGAGCAAGCCGTTGCTAAAGTCTACCGCGCCCGTGCAGTTTCGCAGGAAATTCCGGCGCCTAAACCTTCGACTAGCCCCGCTGTAAAAATATAAATTGCAGGCGGATAAATAATACCAATTTTAAACGAAATAACAGTATTCTTATCCCCCCCCTTAGCAAGGGGGGGCG
>JAUBOG010000849.1:0-1422 GCA_036700105.1 Microcoleus occultus BM001215583 | reverse complement strand
CTTGCTAAGGGGGGGAATAAGAATACTGTTGCATTCTTTTTTAAAATTGGTATTAATAATCGAAGAGCTAGGATCTGACGCACCCTACTACTTTAATCGAAAATCCCAAATTGTATTATCTCCCAGCGATTCTAACACCTTCCCTAAAATGAGCGATCGTCGCAATTACCGCAATCGAAAAGTAAAAGATTCTAGTCAGCCAAAAACAAACCCGCATTGACCAAGAAACAAGAGTCGGAGCAATACCTGTCAACTGCACAAATCGGGAATTAACTTTTTTTTCAAAGCTGTCGAGGTCTTTCATCTCAGATTGTTTGGTCGGAATAACCGGAAACTGACCGGTATATACGTAATAACCGAGAAAACCCTGCACTCCTACCTTTCTGTTCAAAAATGAGTTAGTTAATGTTGCAGTTTCCGCCGGCAATAAGTTATCCGATTCCCCTACTTTTTCCAGCCAAGAATTATATCTGATGGCTGGCGTACTCATGAAAACTAAGGGAACGATAGGTATTAACAAAGCCGCACTAATTTGGCGAGCGTATTTAGGGGGTAGAAGTTTTGTAGCGACACCGAATCCCATGCCGATAAACGCAAATACCAATATATTTAACAGTTCGATAATTTCGATGCCCCTCAACAAGTCACCGATAATCAGGATTGTATATAATACTTTGTCGGCCAGCAGCAGCGCCGCCCCCTTGATCAGAATTGAAATGCCTACAATAGTAGCTGCAATCGCCAGATACCCGATGCTGCCTAGAGCGTACAGTAAAATCGAACCGATTTGTTTTAATGGCTGCATGGAATTGTTCACTCTTGTGAAAGTTTAGGAGTCTGATTGACAAAACAACTTGAAACTTTAGTTTTATCTGGAGTTCCAAATGGGACTTTTAAAATTGGTTAGCTTGACTTCAACAAGTCAATCTAAAATCTAAAATCTACAATCGATTCACAAGTTCCCGCGCCGCCGCTTTCGCGAGTTCTAAGATCCGTTCCTTCACAACACCCTCTTCGATCGCCCCGCCACCCGCTTCTGGTTCGCGATCGATCCCCAACCATAAAAGATACTCGATATTTCCAGCAGGGCCAAGTAAAGGCGACCACGTTAAGCCCCATTCCTGCCATCCTAAAGCTGTGGCTGCCTTCCGCACTTGAAAAATCGCATCGGCTTGAGTTGCTGAGTCTCGCACTACGCCTTTTTTCCCGACTCGATCGCGCCCAACTTCAAACTGCGGCTTCACCAACAATACCGCTTCCTTGGGCGGTGCCAGCAATTCCCACAGCGCCGGTAAAATCTTATCTAGGGAAATAAACGACACATCTACTACCGCCAAATCTGCATAAACCCCGATTCGCCAAGAATCTTGCTCTCCCCCTTGTAGGGGCGGTGCCCCCGTGCCCGCCCTGGCTGGGGGGGGT
>JAUBOG010000105.1:0-15942 GCA_036700105.1 Microcoleus occultus BM001215583 | reverse complement strand
GGCGCCGGGGGGTCAAAGAGTGTTGCATGACTTTAGAGAAATGGTATAAAACAACTTCTTCTGTAGATTGCATTGCTAGGGCGATCGAACTCAACCGCTCCAAATACCTCAGCCTAGCTCAAACAGACCCGGACTTGAAGCCTTTGCACAAAAACAAGCGCTTTCAAAAGTTGTTAGGGAAAACCTTTTGTTAGTCATTAGTCAGCAGTCATTAGTCAGCAGTCATTAGTCAACAGTCAGTAGTCATTAGTTGTTTACGACAAATTAGCAATGCCCTGTTTGCCCCATGCCCAATTCCCCATGCCCAATTCCCGATACTCCCAGGTAGAAGTCTCTTCCCAACCCTAGGGGGGATATCTCCACAAGCGTTTCGAGCGACAATTTGTAAAGATTGAAAATATAAGTAGAGGACAACCCAATGAACTTTTCTATACAATCTGTTTACAATTGGTATCGCGAAACCCTCCGCAACCCCAAATACCGCTGGTGGATTATTCTGGGAACCCTGGCATATCTGGTAAGCCCGATCGACATTGCGCCGGATTTTCTGCCAGTTGTCGGACAAATCGACGATGTAGCCATTGCAGTGCTGCTGATTTCCGAAGTATCCCAAATGGCGATCGACTATTTTAAATCCCGCCAGACTCAAACAGCCTCAGCCTCAGAACCAACTTCCACCTATGCAGAAGGTACAGCCCGCACCGTTGATGTAGAAGCGTCCTCGGTACAATAACTGCCAAAAATAATTCCTGTTAGAGCCCCGACTTCGCAGAAGTTGTCGGGGCTCTGGCTATTCTGTAGGATTTACTCATGGGGCCCTAGAAACCGGGTTTTTTACGAAAATACTTGCTTAGAGCATCGCAGATTGGAGAAAAACCCGGTTATGAAGGTCGGAGTCCCTAAGTCCTGTTTTTTTTTAATGCCAACTGCTCCGATCGTGCTCCAAAGCTGGTAATTTTAACAGTGGTAAATCCCTGTTAACACCAAATTTTTATAGATGAAATTTAGCGAAATCGTACAAAAACTTAATTTAGCCAACAGTCACAGCCTAAAAGCCTCGACAGGGGCCGATCGAGAAATTACAGGCCCCGCCCCAGTCGATGAAGCCGAATCGGGCAAAATAAGTTACATAGAAAGAGCTAAATTTGCATCTCACGCCACCTCGACCAACGCTTCGGCGTTAATTTTGCCCTTAGATGAAAGCCTGCAAGCTGAATGCGACGATCGCAATATAGCTTGGATAGCCGCACCCGATCCGCGATTGTTATTCGCTCAAACGATCGCCCTTTTCTATCAACCGTTTCGCCCCGCCTCCGAAATTCATCCGTCAGCCACCGTTCACCCCTCAGCACAAATTGGTGAAAATGTCTGCATCGGCCCCCACGCGGTTATTCAAGCAAAAGTCAAAATTGGCAGCAACGTTTGCATTCATCCAAATGTCGTAATTTACCCGGATGCGGAAATAGGCGAAAACACTGTTTTACACGCTAACTGCGTCATTCACGAACGCAGTCGGATCGGGGCAAATTGCGTGATTCACAGCGGTGCGGCGATCGGGAGCGAAGGTTTCGGGTTCGTGCCGACAGCCTCCGGGTGGGTGAAAATGGAGCAGTCTGGATGCACGGTATTGGAAGAGGGCGTTGAGGTGGGATGCAACAGCACGATCGACCGACCGGCTGTCGGAGAAACCCGCATCGGCGAGAATACCAAAATTGACAATTTAGTACACGTAGGACACGGCTGTCAAGTTGGAAAAAATTGCGCGTTTGCCGCTCAAGTCGGCATGGCAGGCGGAGTTAAAATTGGCAACAATGTAATTTTGGCAGGTCAAGCGGGAATTGCCAATCAAGCTAAAATCGGAGACGGGGCGATCGCCACAGCCAAAGCCGGAATTCACAGCGATGTCGCAGCAGGGGCGATCGTGACAGGGGTGCCAGCAATTCCCCACAAACTATTTCTGAAAGCCGCAGCCGTCTACAACCGCCTCCCGGAAATGTACCAATCTTTGAGGCAAATTCAGCGCAAGCTCGATCGGTAGTCATTAGTTATATACTTAAACATCTTGATTCATTCTTGTATAATGTCAAGTTGTGTAGGGGCAGATTCACGAGTATTCTTAATTTTAAAGCCCACAGATCCATCGAGCCGCCCCCATATAAGGACGCATCAACCGGACATGATATCACCTGTTAAAAAAAGAAGATTTAACGATCGCCCGCAACGAATTTTCGAGAGTTTGAGGGTCTTCTTCACGCGCGCGTGACAGGGGACAGTTAATTCAGTATACCGAAATTATTGACTATCCATTTTAGAGCTAGTCGCAAAGAGTGCGATCGTCCTGTAAATTCGGGTTATTCTTCAGATAATCCCCTGCTTTCTGGCAACCAATCTTTAAAAGATTATTGAGA
Organism: Microcoleus occultus BM001215583; assembly: GCA_036700105.1. Lineage (GTDB taxonomy): Bacteria > Cyanobacteriota > Cyanobacteriia > Cyanobacteriales > Microcoleaceae > Microcoleus. The sequence continues at coordinate 13,534 of JAUBOG010000105.1, read as the reverse complement.
TTCATACTCCAAAGCAAGGGTTGACGGTAATAGTAATTATCTTTGCCCCGCATCCAAGTAAAAATCTGCTGCCCATCAGAGTTGAAGCTGATGTTATCACCAGTAAAGCTATCCTGTTTAAAGCTTTTTAGCATTATCCCATCACGGCTCCAAATTTTAACTGCACCACTATCATCAGCCGAGGCAAGCATCTCACCATTTGGGCTGAAACTGAGGCTTTTAACAGACGCACTGTGTCCTGATAGGCGATTATGCTTGCCACTTTGATAATCCCAGAGGATAACAGTGCTGTCATCGCTAGCTGAGGCAATTGTTGAACTATTCCGATCGAAGATTACATCCCGAACGGGACTTTTATGTTTTTCAAGAGTTTTAATAAATCCACCTTGCGAGTCCCAAATATTCACGTTTTTGTCATCGCTCGCAGAGGCAAGTATCTTACCGTCTGGACTAAAACGGATGCGATTCACTTTATCTGTATGCTCGTTTAAAATATTCAGTGCATTACCATCAAAATCCCACAGTCTCACTTTGTTATCATCGCTGGCAGAGGCAAGGATTTGACTGGTAGGACTAAAACTGACACTATTGATGCGATCGCGGTGTCCTTTTAGGGTAGCAACTATCTTTTTGTGTTCGCTATTCCAGAGTTTCACCACATCTTCAACACCGGAAATAGCAAATGTCTTGCCATCCGCTCCAAAGTCCAGGCGTTCAACCCGGTTCCCGTGTCCCTTAAGAGTTAAAACGAGTTTACCGTTGCTATGCCAGAGCTTTACGTTATTATCTTTGTCCGCAGTGGCAAGCATCTTACTATCCGCGCTAAAACTGACTAAAGTAATTTTACTGCGATGTCCCTTCAGGGATTGAATCAGCTTGCCATTACTGCTCCAAAGGTTGACTGCATTATTCCGATCGACAGAAGCAATTAATCTTCCATCTTCACTAACCCTAATTTTAGGAACGTCATCGCCCTCATTCTTAATAGTTCTAATTAGCTGACCTTCTCTGTTGTAAAGTTTGACGTTATCCTTAGCTATCAGTATAATCGTTGTGCTGTCAGGACTGAAACTAATTTTAGGGGAGTCATCGCTATTGTCTGCGAGAGTTGCGATTTCTTTCCCGTCACTACCCCAAAGTTTGACAATACTAGAATTAACCGAGACAAGCAGTTTGCTGTCAAGGCTAAAACTGACATCAACTTCATAGAATCTTTCCGGTAAAGTGGTAATCAAAGTTCCATTGCGTCTCCAAAGTTTCACCTTGCGATCGGCACTTATGGTAGCAATAATCTGACTGTTAGGACTGAAAATTGTGTTATAAACTGGCCCATTATGCTCCTTGAGGGTTTGGATCGCTTTTCCATTTCGACCCCAGAGTTGCACGTCATTGTAATTGCTAGGGACAAATAACATCTGACTGTCGGGGCTAAATTTTACTTGACTTTTATCGGAAGAAATCCATCGATTTAATCTGCCACTCGACTTCTCAATTGTTTGAATCAGTAAACCGTCGCGATTCCACAGCTTCACTGTATCATCCAAACTGACAGTCGCAATAAGCTGACTGTCAGGACTAAAAATAACATCTGCAATCCGCTTTGTGTGACCTTGCAAAGTGCCGATCGACTTGCCATCTTGGTTCCACAGCTTTGCTATATTGTCTTGGCTGACAGTAGCAATAAGTTGACTGTCAGGACTAAAAAATACCTTCGTAATGCGTGCTTTATGACCTGGCAGATTTCCAATTAGCGTGCCATCGGTTCTCCACAGCTTGGCTGTATTATTTCGGTCTACAGTAACCATCAGCTTACCATCAAGACTGACATCGGGAAATGACCCATTCAGCTCAAAGGTATTCAGTAATTTTTCTGTACTGTTCCAAAATTTTGTCGTCACCTGAGTACCCATTAAAGCAATTACCTTACCGTCGGGACTGAAATTTACATTTTCCATGCGATCCGAAAATTCTATGAAATTTTTTACGGTTCCGTCGCTGTTCCAAAATTTCAACTGGTTATTGTCAAGAGATACGGGAAAATTGTCAGGGCTTAGTCCTACAATATTGCTTCTCTTCATTCGCTCTTCATGGATATCAAAAGTCTCTGAATCAAGATTCACAAGTTTCACTACATTGTCCTCACTAGCTAAGGCAATAGTTTTAGCGTCAGGGCTGAAGCTGCCAGTTGTCGGAGTGGGAAGGCGAAAATCTTCTTTCACTAATTCAATTTTACTACCTTCTATCTTGAAAAGATTACCCCAATTATATTCGTTAATAGTGGCTATAAACTTACCATCAGGGCTGAAGCAGGCAAAAAAAGAACCAGATGATATATTATTAGATGTTGTGAGTAAAATACCATCAATTTTCCGGATTTTGAGGGTATTGTCCCTACTAGCTACACTCAGAGTTTTGCTATCTCGACTGAATGCCAGATCAAGAACGCCAGGACTATTGATATTTTGAAGTTCCTTGCCCTCTAAACTCCACAGTTTGATAGTACCATCCTCACTAGCTGAAGCAATAGTTTGACCTTCGGGGCTAAAACGCACGATGTTAACAGTAGAATTATGCCCTTCCAGTTGTTTAATTGGAGTGCCATCGATTTTCCAAAGTCTGACACTATTGTCCCTGCTAGCAGAAACAATCGTCTTACCGTCAGGACTAAATCGAATATTTGTTACCCAATCGCTGTGTCCTGTTAAAGTTGTAATTAATGTGCCATTCAGACGCCAGAGGTAAATTTTATTATCCTTGTTTCCAGCAGCAACGATTTGACTGTCGGGGCTAAAGGCAACGCTAGTAAATTCATTTCTATATTTTCCTTGTAAAGCAGGTTTTTTCTCACTCCCGTCACGGTTCCAAAGTTTCACAGTTTTATCTTTACTACTAGAAGCAATAAATTTGCCATCAGGGCTAAAACTAATATCTGTAATAGTATTAGTATGACCCTCCAATCTGTTGCGCTCTTTTACGCTATAAACAACCTCCTGCAATCTCGACACTACTTGATTCTTAGTATTCGGTTCTACTCTCCATCCCTGCTTCAGCTTTTTTCCAGCTTTTAAACCTTCTACCAGCGCCTCTAACTCTTTCTCTGAAGCCAGCAAAGATTCGGAATTAGCGCTAATTTGCTTTAGTTCAGCATTAGTTTCACCGATTTTCGCGGCCACTCCAAATACACCTGCGAGAACAGCCAGAACTGCCATCATCGCCCCGCCGGCGATCGCCAGTTTTAATTGTCGTTTCAGCACGAGATTTAACTCAGCTTCACTGCGCTTTCTTTGCGCTCTTTCTTTTTCCAATTCTTCAATCAGTTCATTATTCTTTTGCCGGCGCACGAAATCAGCTAAATAATCGTGAACCAATTGATAGCGATTGTCGGGAAAACTAGGTAACAGCAATACCAACCCAGACTTCACAAAAATTTCCAGCACTAATTCTAGGTGACTGATATCTGTTAGTAAGTCTTCTAAACCTTTTTTTAGATCGTCGCGAGTTCTGAGGGGACGAGTGCTATTTTCATCTGTTAGCAGCCACAAAACAAGTTCAGCAAGCTGCTGATTTCCCGAACCGCAATCTTTAACAACTTCTTGTAAAAATCTCGCTACCAGTTCTGCTTTGGGCCCTTTTTTTTGATATTCGGCTAGGGTCGTAATCTTCTCCGATTGTAATTGTGCGCCCACAATTTGCAGTTCGACTGGACGTACCTCGTTAACTTCTCCTGCTAAATCTTTGACAAGTTCATCAATCAAAGCAGGTTCTAACTCAAACTGAGTTTTTTCAGTTAAACTTTGAATAATTAACTTTGCCTCATCTGGCTTAAAGTTACCTAAATAAAAAAGAATGTTTTTATCTAAAATATTATTATGAATTACATCAAAATTAGTGAATCGCGTACACTCTAGTAAATAATGCAGGTAATCTTCTCGAAGAGAAAGGATGACTTTTACATAGGGGATATCCAAACAATCGCCCAAAAAATCATAAAACTTTTTTCTTTGCCCGCTGTCTTTACAAATAAAGAAAAATTCTTCAAATTGGTCAAAAATGAGAATCGTTAACAGATTATAATCCGCATTTTTGCGTAACTGAGCGAGCAGAGAGTCTGTTAAACTCAAGGTAGCGGAGTTAAGCCCAACATCAGAGCCGTCATCTGCTCTTGCTTCGACATTAAAAAGGGTTAAAGAAAATCTTTTTTGAATATCGCTCAGTTCCTTTGTCAAACACTTAGCCAATTCATCAGCCCAATCTGCGTAAACCTGCTGTAAAACCGTCAGAACACTGCGGGCATTTATCGGGTTTTGCTTCAAAGCAGGGATTAGTCCAGCCTGCTCGATCGAGCTTTTACCAACTCCTGATTCTCCGTGGATAATCGTCAGTTTGCAGTCATCTCGATCGATCCTTTCCAGCAACCGTTCGACACTGTGCAACCGTCCAGAAGAAGCGATTTCCCGAGCAACTTCGTCTGGCGATGCAGCAGAGGGTAAGGCGGGATTGGCAATCTGTTGTTTTGGCTGCAACCTCCCTGCACCGATGAAAGCTCGAAAACCAAACTGACTTTCGATCGCCTGTCGCTCTTGTTTAATATGAAAAGCATTGAGGTATTGTGCTTGTTGAAAATAGTTTTCTCGCAAATTTGTCAAAATCTGGATGTAAAGGTCTGGATCGTATTGAGGTTTAGTTTGATTTCTGGCAGTTTCTAAAGTAGAAATTGCCTCCGATACCTGACCGAGTTGCTGTTGTGCTTTCGCTAGCGAAAATAAATACCAACCCTGATGAAAAGAAAGTTCTAAATCCAATAAAACACTTTGTTCCGGTGATGGATTCGATATAGTTTTTGCAGCATCACTTAGCACGCTCAGAGCCTGCTGAGCCGCTTGTTTTGCCTCAATCCACAACGATTTAGACAATAGCACTTCAGCGAGAAAGCCAATCACTCGCGCTTGTCTGAATCGATCGTAATGGGTTTGATGGAGAACTAAGGCTTTTTGGGCGACAAGTTCTAGTTCTGGCCAATGATTCAGCCGATGCAGCACCTCTGCCAAAAAATTGATAAATTTAGCCGCTAAGTCGGGGCGATCGGCTTGTTCAAAAGCCTCTATTGACTGTTGAAAATACTCTCGGGCGCGATCGGCAGCTTGCTGATATTCTGCCCGATTTCGCGCTGCATAATTCCGCCACCACAGTCCAATATAAAATAGTAAAAGTCCGCAACGCTGGCGATCGCCAATTTGCTGCCACAAAGCCAAACTCCGATCGTAATGCTGGCGAGATGTAACATCGGAATTATCCGCAACTAGACCCAGGATAAATTCCCAACCTGCTGCCAAATCTGGCTCTAACGTCACCCCCCGATCTTGCAATTCTTCACTAGCTGATTTGAGTTCAGCACAACGCGCAGAACCCTTTTCGAGTTCGAGAGCAGCATTATCTAAAAATACGTTCTCGCGAGCATTGAAAACTTTAGCAAACACCTCATCAATAGTTTGCCGCATGAATTGAATCAACTCATCCACAGTCATTTGAAACTCCACCGTCGTCGCCCAACTGTGGAAATCTGGAATCAACCGAATTAACTTGTGCAGGATGGCATCTGTCACCCACAATACTAAAGGAAAGGTAAAGTGGCGAAACTCCTCTCGGATCTGATTTGTCGCCGTCAAAACCAAGTCGAGTTCGCGCACGGATTCCAGACCAACTATCATTAGTGCATGAGGTTGTTCAGCACCCAATTCTTCCGCAATCCTGGTGTAGAGAGTTTGAGCGGACTTCTCTAGCACCAATTCCCGTATCCGAACCGGACATTCCTCCCGCAATTGCTGCACAATTTGTTCCCGCAACGTTTTGTAGTTGGAAACAGCCAAAATTAAGGAAAACTCTTCCTGAAAACAAGTAATCCCCCGGATCAGGGTTTTCAGAGATGCTTCATTAATTTGGATTAATTCCGATGGTAAATCATTCATAACTGCAACTCCTTTGCTCCTGCTAAAATTGGGTTGATATCAAACCAACTCTCATTTGCATCCCGATACTCAAAGACAAACAAACTCCGCAGCAGTGTTTGATATTCTTCCTCACCTCGGACTGTTTTTTGTTGCGCTACCAGGCGTAGCAATTCCCATTCGTGGGGCGTAATTGCTTTACTCAGTTCGCTGCGCCGCTGACTGATGACTCGCTCCACCAAATCGCGGGAAAAAGGCGGATCGTCTTTTTTCATACAACTATTAAGCAGCACTAACAAGCTCCGCACGTGACCGCCGCTGGCTTGACAGAGGTAATCTAACGTTTCTACTGCGTCAAACACTTCTGAAATTAAGCTGATACGTTGCTCTGAATCCACATTAGGAAAAGCTCTTGCCAGAATCATTTGTCGCAGCAAAGCAATGCCTTCAGAACAGAGACTGCCATCTCGTTCGCGGACTCGCACCATCGGCAACAGTTGAGGATCTGAGCCAAAGCGATTCGTCAAATTTTCTTTATCATTAGAGAAAGCTAGAACTAAGGGGACGGTGTAGACAACGTGGCACTTGAGTTTATTCAGTTGTTCTCCTCGGTCTACAAACAGGTACTCAGGTTGAGTTCTTCCTGATGACCTTTGCCTGTTATCAATCCGGTCTAAATTGTCAACAATCGCGACCAATCCGGCTTTTCCTTGCTGCTTTAGCTGCTTTTGGGCGGGTTCAATCAGCTCCTGATTAATGGCTTCTAAGATGTTATTGACTCGCGGCTCTAAATGTTGTCTTAACAGAGATCGAATATCTTTACTATCCTTGGCTTTGGTAGTGATTTCTCCTATGCCTACTGCTAGGGAAAACTTTCCGGGTTCGGCATTGATCCCGATATCGCCCACAACAGGAACTTTAGCTTTAATTCCGGTGACTTCGGAGTTTAAAAGGTTGGCAGCTCCTTGGAGTAAATTCTGGAAACGGGTTGGTTGGAGTTGGATTTTAGCTGCCTCCAAACTGTGGCTGACTTGACGGGCGATCGCCAGTAAGATATCGGTAATATCCACATCTGCCATATCTAAGTCTTGAGAAGACTCGAAATAAACTACGTGGAAGCTTTTTTGTTCTAACTCTGCTTTTAGTCGCGATAATTCAGTGGATTTACCACAACCGATATGTCCGGTGAATAACTGACAATTTGGCTCATCTTCAGAAAAGACGATCGCGCGGCCGATTTCTTTGATGAGATTGCTCCCTCGCACTTCTGAAAAATCGATGTAATACTGTCGATCTTCAGGTTTGCTGATATCGAGAGTTCGGCTGGGATTGGATGCTTTAAAAAATCTGTGTAAATCTAGTGTCATCAAACCTCACTTATATATTACGATCGATTATATTCTGCAATTAGCTCCCTCGCATTAACGGGATCGATTCTGGCTGTGTGGCGGCATCTACAGCCCTCAAACTCCAAGTGTCGAAAGTTACCGTCACGAAAGCCGGTGCTTTTGATTTGACTGGGGAAAAGGTATGCTTGCAGAGTATTCGTTGGAAGCACTGCCGCGGCCTTCACCGCTTTGATGGGTATATTTATTGCCATTTGTCCAGTAATCTCAAGTTTTGAACTGATTAGAAGCGTACCGATCGCCACCCGTTAAATGTGGAATAGCATAACTAACCTGCGACTGCTGTCGCCATCAATACCAGCAATTGTCAAAATAATCTTGTTTTTCTCAACTTGGGTAGTTTTGTGGCTTCCCGCAGCGATCGTAGTGGCGAGAGCGCTCAAATGGCATCCACCCCAACCCCTGGGAAACAAAAAACTACCTTTACTAGCATCCCTCTACCTGATTGTCCCCTTCATTTTGTGGGCGACAACTTGGATAGAAAACACATCTTTTGCTAGCTGGGGTTGGGATTGGCAACCTGCAGTTTTGATGTCATTGCTGCGGGGATTGGGAATTGGAACGATCGGCTTAGTAATTTTATTCGGTGTGCAATTAACCGCAGGCTGGATCGAGCTAAAAACAAGCGAAATTTCCAGCGAAACAGGCGAAAAAATAATTAATTTTTGGGCTTTAATTTTTAATCCTGCTAGTCTGCTGACTCTGTTATTAGGACTGTGGATTAGCGCCACAGAAGAGTTAATCTTTCGCGGCTGCTTGCAAACAATACTCCAGCAAGATTACTCAGTATTAATCGCAGCGGCGATCGCCAGTTTAATTTTCGCGATCGCCCACCTAATTTGGGAAGCAACAGAAACCCTACCGCAACTGCCAGGATTGTGGCTGATGGGGATGGTTTTAACATTAGCGCGCATCGCCGACAGCGGTAGTTTGGGATTGGCGATCGGCATTCACGCAGCTTGGATTTGGGGCATAACCACCATCGATACAGCCCAAGCAATTAAACCTACTTCTAGCGTACCCGAATGGATTACAGGAATCGCCGCAAAACCCCTAGCCGGTGCAGCCGGGATTCTGCTACTGCTAGCAACAGCAGCCGTACTATTCCTGATTCAAATCAGCGTTAATCAGCGCTAATCAGCTTAAATCTGCGGTAAAAAATCCGGCATTAATCTAATCGATCGATCGTCACAATCGAAACCGGGCGCAGCGGATCGAAACGAGTCAAATCCCCCGCCAAAAAAGAACGCGATAACTGAACTTGCACGACTCGGTAACTCCAGTGCGGTTCCCGGCGCCGACGATCGCCCATCCAGCTCAAAACCGTAGCAATATCCTCAAAAGCATTCAAAGCCAGCACGATCGAGCCTCCCGGAAGCAGCCGCAGCGCGCTTACGCCCAAAATTTTAGTCAACCCTCCACCGCTTGCGCCGATAAAAATCCGGTGCGGCGGGCGCAAGCGGTGCAAGATTTCCGGGGCGGTGCCGCGAATCGAGAACACATTTTGCAGCCCAAAACGGCCTGCGTTAAGTTCGATCGCCGCAGTACCAGAAACCGTTTGTTCGATCGCGTACACCTCAGACTGCGGAAACAAGCGAGCAACTTCGATCGACACAGCACCGTTACCAGCACCCACATCCCAGACAACTTGTCCCGGTTGCAGGGCCAATTGAGCCAACACCAACACCCGCACTTCCCTTTCCACCGTCAAGCCCGGGCGATCGCCGCCACCGATAAAAGCCCCATCCGGTACTCCCAACAAAGGCAACTTTCCCAAATCCAAAGGTTCAGCCGCAATCCGCGACTCCCTCCGCATCACCACCACGCTCAGCGGTGAAAAAGACTCTCTCAGCAAAGCTTCCAGAGACTTGCGCCCCACCCGTTCATCCTGCGCGCCCAAATTTTCGCAAACCCAAAACTCGTAGCGCGTCGGCAAATCTAGAGCTTTCACCAAACTTGCCAGTGCAGCCGGAGTTCGAGTTTCGTCTGCTAGCACCGCAATCTTCTCCACACCGAGCTTCAGCTTCGCCGTCAGCTCTTCAAAATAGCGTCCGCCAGCTCCTACACAATGAGCATCTTGCCAAGGGATTCTCAAGCGATTAAAAGCCAACTGCACGCAACTGACATGGGGGTGAAATGTCAATTTATCGGGCGGCAGTTGGGAAATTAGCAGCCTTCCCCAGCCGTGGAACAGCGGGTCGCCGGCCACTAAAATGACGATCGGCCCAGCAGACTGCTCCACCGTCCCCGCATCCGGCTCTAACTCGCCTTGGGTCGCCAAATGGCGCCGAATTTCCATAATTGCTGCGGTCAAATCTTCCAGGGCCCAGCGCTCTCCGTCGTGCTGCGGAAAATAGCTCAAATGGCGAGCGCTCCCGATGAGCAGAGCGGCCGTTTCTACAACCTGCCGCGCCGAGGAGCTCAGCCCAGCAGCTCCATCTAAACCTATACCAACAACGTTTACTGTCACTTGTTAAGCAAAAAGTAAAAAACCAGAATTACTGATTTTTCCTGGTTTTTCATAAGTTTTTCCCTTGACTTTACTGTCAAACAAAAGTAATTAAAGCATTGAATCGGCAAATTTAGGGTTTGTGCCGATCGGCTGCATTTGGCAAAGAGCAGAATATCTTCATTTTATTCTGCTTTTTGCCGAATAATCGGTTTTGACGATCGCTCAAAACTCAAAAACAGGCCAATCCGGTTGCCGGACGTAGCTGGTCATGTCGTCAAACTTCCGCAGTTCGGCTCGGTGCACGCGCAGTTCTTGGGGCGTGTCGAGCCATTGCTCGTTTAATTCAGACATGAGGGCGCACAAACGAGCGCGGTCTAGGTTCGGCCCGGTGTCCCCAAAATAAGCCAGAGTAATGTGTGCCGTAAAATGATATTGCTGTTCGATTCCCAAAGCAATTAAATCGGGATTTTGATAGATCGATCGGCGAAACTCCAGAATTTGCTTGTAAGAGTTTTCGTCACTCGGTGCCAAACAGACACCCACAGCTCTAGTCATCACCATCAACCCCAGCACTATCCAGCGAATCTCAGGGCCGCCCGCTAAGGGTTGGCAGGCGGCAAAACGATCTTTCATGCGATCGCGCAGTTGCCCCTCAAATTCGGGATTTTTCTCAGAGGCATCTCGAAAAGCGCTGCTCCAAATCAAATCGGCCACGGTTAAATGGAAGCTATCAGGAGGTAGTGCCACGATCGCACCGTCCGCTATTTCCTGCAATAGCCGTTGTTGGACTGAGTGCAAATTACTATAAAGTTCAGCATTTTCTGCATCTTCCCCCGCAGGCGGCGTAATCACCGAATAACCGGGAAAAGGTACAGGAACTCGGATGCCGGCTTCGTCGGGCTTAAATTTGGGAGATTCCTGAATGTGCTCCACCTGGGACTTGTAGGAGTCCAGCAGCGTCATTCGCGCCACCCGATTTACGTAAGCTTGATAAGTATCATCCAATCTTGATTTCCTCGCGGTGACAAACTCCCACACCAAATTTTATATTATGCCGAGGGCGAACAACAGTCCGATTCAGGATATGTTGGACAAGCCGAGGGTGCAACTCTGATTTTTTCGGCTGCTGAGCGTTATTTATGCAAATTTACCTTTTTTGGGGCGAAGACGACTTTGCGATCGCGCAAGCTGTCACAAGTTTGCGTTCCTCTGTCCTCGACCCCAACTGGGCTAGTTTTAACTATGACTTGATTGTTGCCGATCGAGCTGACGCTGTGGTCGAAGGACTCGATCGAGCCTTAACGCCGCCCTTCGGTACCGGCAGCCGTTTTGTGTGGCTGGCAAATACGACTGTTACGCAGCAGTGTTCTCCAGAACTGTTAGCCCAATTTGAACGGACGCTGCCGGTGATTCCCGACACCACAGTGTTGGTGCTGACATCCGTCAAAAAACCGGACAGCCGGCTCAAATCTACTAAGTTGCTCGCCAAGTCCGCCGAATTTCGAGAATTTTCGCCGATTCCGCCTTGGAATGACAAAGAATTAGCCCAGCGGGTGCGCCAAGTCGCCGCCGAAAAAAACGTCAAATTGACCGCAGCGGCGATCGAACTTTTGGCCGCATCCATCGGCAGCGATACCCGCGGGCTGTACAGCGAAATCGAAAAATTGCTGCTGTTTGCCGGCAACCGCAGCCAACCTCTGGGCCCGGAGGAAGTGGCAGCACTCGTGCACTGTCACGCCCAGAATACGTTCCAGCTAGCCGATGCGATTCGGGAGGGCAATACCTCCGCCGCTTTGGAGTTATTGGCTGGCTTAACGGCCCGCAGCGAGCCTGGTTTGAGGATTGCGGCGGGCTTGACCGGTAAGTTTCGGATTTGGCTGTGGGTCAAGGCGGCGATCCAAGCGGGCGATCGCGACGATAAAATTGCTCAAGCTCTAGAGCTGGGAAATCCGAAACGCATATACTATTTTCGCCAAGAAGTCAAGAACGCCAGCTTGGAAAAACTGCAAAAAAGTTTGCCTTTGCTGCTTTCCTTAGAAGCTTCTTTGAAGCGGGGCGCTGAAGAAGTTTCAACCCTGCAAACCAAAGTTATAGAACTTTCTGCCTTGTTTCGGTGATGTCCCATCCCAACAGCAGGAGCATCCCGTCAATCGATTTGAGATTTGAGATGAAAAATTAAACAATTGAAGCAGGCGATCCCACCCATCGATCCGGGGGCTGGCGGTGGCGAGCGAGGCACTTTTTTCTGACTCCGGGGATGAATGCGACGGCAAAAAACCAAATTGCTCGACGGTTATTGTAAATTTTTACAACAAATTTCGCGCTCCGGTAGCTGCTTGATGCCCGCTCCCGGGGCAAAAGGTGTTGAATAGATAGGAGAAATAATCTCAGAAGGCCACAGTAGAAGTTAATGTGGTAAATAAATATTGTCCGCCGCCGAACGCCGATCGGTTAATATTATTTGCCGGCTCTCCACCCCCCAAAAAAAAGAGCGCTACCCATGACACAACAGAACCTGCGGGAACTTCTCAAGCAGGGCGATCCAAAAGCGATCGCATCTAGCATCAACCGTACACTGAAACCCAAAGGCATCAACGCCGATGTGACGCGGGATGACGGCTGTCTCCACATAATTCTGGAGTCAGACAAAGTACCGAGTCAAATGGCATTGGTCGATTTCATCCGCAGCGGGATGACAAATTTGGGAGTCGAATCAATTCACACTGTCAAGGTTTACGGGCGCCGAACAGGTGACGGCTCGGCTGCGTGGGAAGATGAAATCGAGCTGATGCCTGCAGAGCCAATGCTTTACGCCTCCGACAGTGAAATGCCTGACGACTCTGTAGGTTTAGATGATGTCGAGCCATCGAGCGAAGACTATTATCAAGATAGAGAATTCGATCGAGACGAAGACGAAGACGACGAAGACGAAGACGACGAACCCGAAGCCCCGCCTCCGAAAAAACAATTCCCCAAATGGGTAATACCTGTGGGTATCTTAGTCCCTCTGGCGGCGCTCTCCGGGCTGTACTTTACAGGAACTTACCCCTTCGGCGGCTCGAACCCAGAACCGAGCGCCCCCCAAGCTGCTTCCCCCTCCCCCAAAGCCCCATCTCCTGCACCTAAAGCTGCCGCATCCTCTCCCGGTGCATCAGAAACAGCTCCACAGGCTGCCTCTGGCACACCCAAAGCCGCTCCCAACCCTGCTGTGCCGGCAAGCCCGGGGACACCTGCCGCGCCCAAGGCAGCTTCTGGCGCACCAACAGCCGCAGCGGCTAAGCCTGACTCTTGGAGGGAAGCCGTTAACCAAGCTCAGAAGGCAGCAATTTCAGCCCAGACGGCTCAGTCCCAAAATGAGTGGATTGCAGTCGCAAGCCAGTGGCAGAGAGCAGTTCAGTTGATGAGAACCGTCCCGTCAACCAGCCCTAACTATCAAAAGGCTCAGCAAAAAGCGGCAGAGTATCAGGCTAATCTGATTGTTGCCAACCGCAGGGCGGCCGCAGCGCCTTAAGCAAAAGTTTTCATTTGAATACCAGATAAGTAACCAGTCAAAAGTAGGAAGTCAAAAGTAAAAAATCTTGCAGTAAAAACAAGACTTTTGACTTTTGACTTTTTTTTATTTTATATATCTAATACCAAATCCGGGGCGCGATCTCAATTCCGGCGCAGCCGGAATGACAAGCTTTCGACACCGCGACGTGCCGTGTCCCTACCTCGATTAATTGTAGGGA
>JAUBOG010000848.1:0-1432 GCA_036700105.1 Microcoleus occultus BM001215583 | reverse complement strand
CCACAGAAAGATACCGCCCCCCGATTTTAGATTTTAGATTTTAGATTTTAGATTGCATCGAAAATTGAGAATCGAAGCTTTAAAATTGGTAGGGTAAGGGTGCAAAGGTGCGGTAAGAGCGCACCAGCAGCATCGAGAGGTGCTGGCTCGGTAAACCCCAGTTGGGAGCAAGGTCGGAGGAACTACGGTTGGTTTTTTACCGGTTCCGTTTTTTGGTACCGCTTGAGGCGTCTGGTAACAGGCGTCCCAGATAGATAACTGCCCTCGAAAACTGCTTGCAGTTGAGAGAACAGAACCCGGCTTATGTCCGACTTTTTCCCCCCCAAAAAAAATCTTGGGTAACGGCGGCGAGCGCTAGCACCCGCAGGAATATTGAGTTTTTTAAGGCAAAGCTTTTTATTGATATGAATCTGATATTAGTTTCAAAAAGGAATGCAACTTTAGACAAGCTTTAAACCCGGATAGTCATCAGCCGTTCCAAAATCTAAAATCTAAAATCTAAAATCTAAAATCTAAAATGGTATGATTTATCCGGGTCGCCAAAAGCAACTTGAAATATTAATAGAAAAATTGGGACTGTCGAAGGATGCTTCGATAAAATGGCATCTTGTCGATTTAGCTTTGACTCATTCAAGTGCGTCAGCGTCAGCAAATTACGAGCAACTAGAGTTTGTCGGCGATGCTGTGGTGCGGCTGGCGGCGTCGGAGTTGCTGTTTGAGATTTATCCTGACTGTACGGTGGGGGAATTTGCTGCTATTCGATCGATCTTGGTGAGCGATCGCATTCTGGCTAAAATCGCTGACAGTTACGGGTTCGATCGCTATTTAATTGTTTCCAGCAGCGCCGCCGCCGACAAAACAGGCGCGGAACCTCGCCTCGCCGATGCTTTGGAAGCCTTGCTCGCCGCGCTTTATTTGAGTGTCAATACCTTAGAATTAATTCGCCCTTGGCTCGATCCTCACTTTCAACGCCTAGCAGCAGAAATTCGCAGCGATCCGGCCCGCCAAAACTATAAAGCTGCTCTCCAGGAGTTGACTCAAGGCAAATACAAAACTTTGCCCAAATATAGCGTGCAAGAAACGGGGACTGTTCAGGGCGGCGAGGATCGTTTTACGGCCCAAGTTCAGATTCAGGGAGAGTTGGTAGCGCGAGGAAAAGGTCGATCGATCAAAGCAGCCGAACAAGCAGCAGCTCAGGCAGCTTTCAATAAATTAGTTAATAATCAGTTGACAGTTGACTGTTGACAGTTATTTGTTATTTGTTATTTGTTAGCTGCTACCAATAACAAATGACTGCTGCCAACAGTAAACTATCAAAAGTAATTGTTTTCTACAAAAACATTGATAATATCAATTCCGTTAGCATTAGAACGATCTAAACGGAGGACACGGCAGTGCCGTGTCCCTACCACGAGCAATTGTAGGGACACGG
>JAUBOG010000104.1:0-15951 GCA_036700105.1 Microcoleus occultus BM001215583 | reverse complement strand
GGAATTGGGAATTGGGAATTGGGAATTGGGAATTGGGAATTGGGAATTGGGAATTCGTAGCAACTCGCCAATAACAAATAACAACAGTCAACCAACAACTAACAAATCACAAATAATATGATTCAGACTTTCGGCGATTTCATGGAGTGGCCAGCTAGCCCAGAATACTTAATAATTGGATTTTCCCCCAGCTCGGTTCCCCTCAAGCAGCGGTGGCGGAACAACGGCTTGTCGGCGGATTTTCTGGCTGACTACTTGGCGACTTTTTTTCCTGGAAACGAAGACGAACCCTCGACGATTGAGAGACAAGCTGAAATTAAAAGCGCTGTTAGCTACATTGCTAACGAGTTATTAGAGAATGCGATGAAGTTTAATGATGAAACCTCGGAGTACCCGATCGACATTAAACTGCAATTAGAGAGCGATCGAGTGATTTTTTCAGTGGCTAACAGCATCCCTCCGCAAGCTGTGGCCAAGTTTCAGGCTTACATTCAGCACTTGCTGGCTTCCGAGCCGAGCGAGCTGTACATTGAGCAGTTGGAAAAAAATGCTGGTGACGACAACTGTAACGATTCTGGATTGGGTTTGCTGACCATGCTTAGCGATTATACCGCTAAAATAGGTTGGAAGTTCCAGACCGTTGAAAAAGACCCAGAAGTAATTGCAGTGACAACTATGGTGCAATTGAGAGTATAGACAAGAGCGGGCGATCGATAATCCTATCTAAGAGACTTTTTTTGCTGCAATGGAAATTAAGACAGAAGATTACCGGATCTGCTACGATCCATCAACGGCAACCGTGAGTTTTGCGGGATCTATAAGGCTGAGCGGGCCTGCGGAATACGCGCCGATAGTCGAGTTGCTGGGTTCCCTAGCCTCTGTCGAACCGGCGAAAATTACCCTCAATTTGCAGCAGTTAGAATTTTGGAACAGTTCAGGGATCAATATGCTGTCAAAATTTACGATCGAGGTGCGCAAAAAAGCCAGGGTGCAAATGGCGGTACAAGGCTCTCAACGCATAGCTTGGCAAGGTAAATCTTTGAAGAATTTGCAGCGCCTGATGCCGGGGTTGCAGTTGAAATTAGTATAAACACGCGATTACTTTTATGGTGCGGGCTGCTAAGCAATTTTCTGTTAGTCGAGGCGCAAATTCTCGGGTTATGCTGGAAGAACAACCATCTAGAGAACAGCTACTTTTAGAGATACAAAGATTGCGCCAGCAAGTGGAAGACTTGAAGGAGGAAAAAGCGGATCTGGAAATTTTGCTGGAAACTACTGCTGAACATTCCGATACGGTTGAAACTGAGTTGCGCTATCGGGCATTGGAGGCGGTGCGGGAAGGCGAAATCAAGCTGGCTCAATTTTTGGAAGCGATTCCGATAGGCGTGGCCGTGCTCGATGCTCAAGGCAGACCTTACTACATCAATCACGCCGGACAGCAGTTGCTCGGTAAAGGGGTTTTGCCGTTAAATGCAGTTGAAGATTTGTCAGAAATTTATCAAATTTATGTCGCGGGAATTGATACTATTTACCCTTACAAAAATTTGCCTATCGTCCGAGCTTTGAGGGGTGAAAATGCCACGGCAGAGGATCTGGAAATTCATCTACCCGACAAGAAAATTCCTCTTGAAATCTGGGGAACGCCCATTTTTGACGAGGGTGGCAAAGTTGCTTTTGCGATCGCAGTTTTTCAAGAGATTACGGAACGCAAACAAGCTGAAGCCGACCGCCAAAAGTTTATTAAAAAACTCTATGAACTAAATCAAAATCTAGAAAAATCTCTGGATGCAGAATCAGAATTAACGGATGCTTACGGGCGATTTGTGCCGCATCAATTTCTCAACTTGTTGGGATATGAAAGTATTATCGATGTCAATTTAGGCGACCAAGTGCAGGAGGAAATGTCGGTGCTGTTTGCGGATATCCGCGACTTTACGACGCTTTCAGAAACTATGACGCCCCAAGAAAATTTTAATTTTATCAATGCTTACCTTTCGCGGATGGAGCCTGCTATTACTAGCAATAACGGGTTTATTGACAAATACATCGGCGATGCAATTATGGCTTTGTTTAGCGATTTTGCAGATGATGCGGTGAAAGCAGGTATTGCGATGCTAAATATCCTGAGCGATTACAACGAACACCGTCAAAAAATCGGCTACATTCCGATTCAAATTGGCATTGGGATCAATTCTGGTTCTTTGATGCTGGGAACAGTCGGCGGCAAAAGCCGAATGGACAGCACTGTGATTAGCGATGCTGTTAATTTGGCCTCTCGCATTGAAGGATTGACCAAAGATTACGGCGTACCTCTGTTAATTTCTCAGGAGACTTTGGAACGGTTGCGAAATCCGGCTGATTATGCTATACGGATTGTGGATAAAGTACAGGTAAAAGGAAAATCTCAATATGTCATAGTCTATGAGGTATTTGATGCAGATCCGCCGGAAATTTTGGCGGCAAAACTAGCAAATTTGCCCGTATATACTGAAGCTATGCTACTTTGCGATCGCAAGGAGTTCCGGGAAGCGGGAAAATTGTTTGAAGAGTGTTTGCGGACAAATCCGAGCGATCGGGTAGCTCGCATTTACCTGAAACGCTGTCGGGATTGGCGATCGCTCCTCAAAGGAATTTAATACTTGGGGAATTGGGAATTGGGAATTGGGAATTGGGAATGTTATTATAGTTGGGATTATTTCGTAAAATGATTGTGAAAAACTACAGCAGACAGTTGCAAATATTGATAAAACCTTCATTGATTAAAGTTATAGCTATTTTCAGTCTTTGCTGCTGCTTGATTGTAAGCTGCGGACAGAGACAATCAATTAATTCAGCAGATCCAAATGCTAATAACGATCGCATTACGATCGGCACAACCCTAAAATTGCGGACGATCGACCCTGCGGACGCTTACGAAATTATATCAGGGCAACTGCTGCAAAATTTGGGCGATACTCTCTACACTTACAAGTCGGGAACGACAAAGTTAGTCCCCCACTTGGCGACAGCAATGCCGAAAGTCAGCCAAGACGGATTGACTTATACAATCCCCTTGCGTCAAGGCGTGATTTTTCACGACGACACACCGTTTAACAGCGCAGCAATGGAGTTTTCCGTGCAGCGGTTTATCAAAAATGGCGGCCGTCCGGCTTTCTTGTTGGGCGATGCAGTAGAATCGGTGAAAGCTACGGGCGAATACGAATTAACTTTTCAACTCAAAAAGCCTTTTGCTGCTTTTCCTTCCCTGTTGACATTTGCCGGTATTTGTGCGGTTTCTCCGAAAGCTTACGAGATTGGGGACGGTAAATTTAAACCCGATACCTTTGTGGGAACTGGACGCTACAAGTTAGCGAAGTACGGTAGCGATTCTCTGAAGTTTGACGCCTTTGATAAGTATTGGGGGGAAAAACCTGTCAATCAAGGTATTGACATTTTGCTGCTTTCGAGTTCTTCAAATTTGTTCAATACTTTTCGCACGGGTGCGATCGATATTGCTTATTTATCTCTGGATGCAGACCAAGTTCGCAGCTTGGACGAGGGAGCAAAATTGGGGAAATGGCAGGAATTCGCGGCAGAGAGCAGTACAGTCAGTTATATGACGCTGAATACCAAGTCTAAACCGCTGGATAAGTTAGAAGTGAGACAGGCGATCGCCGCCGCGATGGATCGGCCCCTGATCAACGATCGCGTACTGCGGGGACAAGCGCAGCCGCTGTACAGTCTGATTCCCACAACCTTCGACGTTCACAAACCGGTTTTTCAGGAAATGTACGGCGACGCGAACATGGCCAAGGCGAAGGAACTGTTAACGAAAGCGGGATACTCGGCGGCCAATCCGTTTGTGCTGCAAATTTGGCATCCTTCTGCTTCGACAAAGCGAGCTTTGGTGGCGAGTACGATCTCCGCTTTGGCAAAATTGAAAATGGACGGGATAATGCAGGTAGAAATTAACAGCGTTGAATCTCCGACTTTGTTTCAGAATATAGAGAAGGGGATTTATCCTGCGGTTTTAGTGGATTGGTACGCGGACTTTTTCGACGCTGACAATTACATTCAGCCGTTTTTGGATTGTGCGACGGGTTCGGCGGCCGGCGGCTGTGAAAAGGGTGCAAGTCAAGGTCAGGGTTCGTTTTATTATAGCGATCGGGTAAATCAACTGATCGACAAGCAGCGAAAAGAAGCAAACCCTCAAATCCGCAAAGCTTTGTTTGCCGAAATTCAAGACATATTAGGTCGAGATGTACCTTTCATCCCTCTTTGGCAGGATAAGGACTATACCTTTGCTCAGAAAAACGTGACGGGTGTCCGTCTAGAACCGACGCAATCTTTTCCTTTCTGGTTCCTGAAAAAGCAATAATTCTTTACAATAATTTGTAAGAGTTCAAACGTCAATAATTATCCCATATTTTGTGCACAACAGGGTGATGATTGTCACAGTTTATCGAAGAGACCGATCACCCCACTCTCTCGAAAAATGTTGGATATTATTAGAGAGAGAGAGATCGCTGAGGGTGAGTATATGAAATTTGCAATTTTAACAACAACAGGGCTGCTAATGGCGATCGGTTTTGCTTCGGGAGTCAAAGCAGAAAATGTATCGCACGTCAAGCAACTATTAGAAACTAAAAAATGTAGCAAATGTGACTTGACAGGAGCGCAGCTTGCTGGGATCAACCTCAGCGGGGCAGACTTGAGCGGTGCAAATTTGACCGGTGCAAACTTAAACGGCGCTAACCTCAACGAAGCCAAACTGAACGAAGCAAATCTAAAACAAGCTAAATTGCAAGGTGCGAGTTTAATTGCGGCTAAAATGCACGGGGTAAATTTGGAAGATGCTGATTTGAGCCGCGCTAACCTGAGTCTGGCGGGTTTAGTAATCGCCAGTTTGAAAAATACCAACCTCACCAGCGCTAATTTGGTCGGTGCTAATTTAGAAAGTGCTGATTTGGCGGGTGCGAACCTGAGAAATGCGCGTCAGTCTGTAGCGAATTTAGCGAATGTCCGTCTCCGGGGCGGCAGTTTGTCGGGAATAGACGTACTGGGGGTCAACTTGCGGGATGCTAATTTGACCGGTGCTAATTTGACCGGTGCTAATTTGAATGGTTCGGACTTGACTGGTGCTAATTTAAAAGATGCCAATATGGCAAATGTAGATTTGAAAAATGCTTCTTTGCCGTAGACCCGCCAGTTGTTATATCAAATTCCCGTGTTTAACCAGCTTAATATAATCCTGTAGGGGCAATTTCGCAATTGCCCCTACAATTTTAATGGGAGGATTGAGGATTTACGCCAAAATTTTCACTGTAGGGGCCCGCGTGCACACCTTGCGCCCGGTTAGCGATCAATCTTCTTCGCCAGCATCTTGGGGAAAACGAATAATGTCATCGTCGCCGAGGTATTCGCCATTTTGAATTTCAATCATCACTAGGGGAATAACGCCTGGGTTTTCCACGCGGTGAGGCGTATTCATGGGAACGTAGGTTGACTGTTTCTGCATCAGAATCGTCTCGTTGTCGTTGCAGATAACTTTAGCGGTACCGGAGACGACAACCCAGTGCTCGCTGCGGTGGTAGTGCATTTGGGTGCTGATGTGGTGACCCGGTTTGAGTTCAATGCGATTGATTTTGTAACGATCGCCCCCGTCTATGACTGTAACTTTGCCCCAGTAGCGGGTTTGCGTGCGATCGTCGGCTGTTTCGACTGTTTCGAGTGTTTCCATTGTTTTCGCCCTGCGGTTGTGTCGCCAACGGTGTCTGCTGTGAATATCTGTAGTTGGAAGTATAGCAGGAATCGGGCAAGTGCGATCGGATTAAACATTACTCAATTTGCCGCCATTCGCGAGCATCAATAAATTGCGATAAATGGCCGACATTTGTGGTAGCAATTATCACCTCATGCCCTTCATTTGCCACCAAAATTGCTTGAGCGGCTAGAATCACATCTGCATCAAGTGCCTTGGGGTCAGCGGTTGGTCTTCCTCTCCGTCGTGCTTCGGCCCACAACTGTGCGGCCAGAAGCATTGTTTCTGTGGAAATAGGAAGGTACTTAATCCCTATTTTGAGTTGGTCAAGCCGTGAAATACCAGCCATTTTATCCGCACGAATTAATTCGCGACGCACCTCATAATCAGCGATTTCAGGTAACACGGCTTCGTAGCCTCTGTCTCGCAAAGAGTCTAACCAAAGTTGTCATTCCAGATACATAGGTGAGTTTCTTGGGTTTGTCACTAGCCCCACTGGCCCAGCATCAAGCAATACAAATCTACTCATGAGGAAACAATTCTCGATTAGAAAGACGATCTTCATCTAAGGCCTGACGGAGATAGTCCCCAGTTTCTTTTTGCTCTTGCTCGTCTCCATCTTCTCGCCACGATCGCAGCATTTCGCTCAAAGCTTTCTGTCTCGCCAATTCTACCACGGGGTCAGGATTATTCATCTCTTCCTTGATTTTTTCCCAGCTATCTTGCTGTGCACCTTTAATCCTCACGCTTTCGCCATACAGGCGAATAATCTCTAGTAAATTCGGCCAGTATTCTTGAGGAATTTTATCAATCTCCAGGACGAGCCATTCCATAGACGCTTTGGGATCTGAAACAGAGCTAGCTTGAGGAGATTCGCTTTCTTTCTCCTCTACATAGATAGCTGGGGATGCTTCGGGGGATGAAGCAGCGCTAGCTTGGGGGAGTTCAGTTTTTTTAACTTGTTCGGGCATAATTATCTCCTTTTACTCATTTATATTCTAGTTTATAAGACTTGCGAACTGGCCTAATTAGTAAGGTGCGTCAGATGGCAAAACCCTCAATAATCGCTATCTAACTTTGTCTGACGTACCCTACAACTAAAGCTTTACGGAGATATTCAGCGGTTTCTGTTTGTTCTTGTTCATCTCCCTCCTCTATCCATGAATTGATTAATTCAATTGCACCTTGATTTCTTTGTATCCGTTCCTCCAGCGACAGTTTAGTAATATCTATTTTTTCAGGTGTGGGGGCTGACTCGGACAAGGCTGGCTTTAGTGTCACCGTTTCCAGAAACAAGCGCATCATCTGAAGTAAATTCGGCCAATATTCTCTGGGAGTTTGTTGAATTATGCCCAGAAATTCTGCGATCGGCTGGCTTAACGGGCGATCGCTCTCTTTGTCTTCAAGCGTAGGAATTCCGGGCGCGGAGGTTGCGGTTCCTTGGCTTTCGCTGCTTGTAACTTGTTCGGACATAATTACTTTTCTCCTTTTTCAGATTTAGATGAAGTTCGATGCTCGACTTGCGAAAATAAACCGAGTTTCTTTGCATCCAGGACTGAATTAGTAAGGTGCGTGCGATCGCAAAACCTCAATCATCGCCCGGTGGCGAAAGTCTGATGCACCTTACAACTTTAGTATAATTCGCTCTTCATATAGCGGAACTCTCGCTTAGCATCGCGCAATTGCGGAAGCGATGACCTATTTCTTATTCCCTATTTCTTATTCCCTATTTCCTATTTCCTATTTCCTATTTCCTATTCCCTATTTCTTATTCCCTATTACCTATTACCTATTCCCTATTACCGAGCGCCAAAGGGTAACTCATGTTAGTGAGAAAAGGTAGATCGCTAAGAGTGAATTTTCACATTGACCCTTCCGCTACAATAACAATAGAAACTAACAGAACGCGCGACAACGCCAGCCATCAAGCAGGCAAAGCATCTAGCACGGGGTAGCAGCAAAGCACCCAAAATCAGGACGGAGAAATAAAAATATGTTTTTTGACAATTGGTTTGAAGTGATTCGGATTTTGACCGTCGGCGTTTCCGCTTACATCGCGCTGATTTTTTTGCTGCTCGCTTCGGGCAAGCGAACTCTGTCGAAGTGGAATGCTTTCGATTTCATCGTTACCATCGCGCTCGGTTCGACGCTGGCGACTGTCATCATGTCAAAAGATGTTTCGCTCGTCGAGGGCGTTTTCGGACTCGGCTTGCTCATCGGGCTGCAATTCACCGTCACGTGGCTTGCCGTGCGGGTAAAATGGGTAAAAAATCTGATTAAAGCCGAACCTACTTTGCTGCTCGATCAAGGTCAATTTCTGCCTGGGGCGATGCGGCAGCAGCGCGTGAGTGAATCGGAAATTCGGGCGGCGATTCGGGGGGCGGGCAGCGCGTCAATTGAAGAAATCGAAGCAGTCGTGCTGGAAACCGACGGCAGCATGAGCGTTGTCAAAAAATCTCCGAACAATTCGCGATCGGCCCTCAAAGATGTAGCTTAGTCGAGCTTTAAATTGAATGGATGCGACTAAACCCATATTAAGCCGCGCAAAGGTCAAAATGCAGGGGATTCCTGCCTCGATCGGGAAATTGGTAAACTTGGCTTTGGGAATTTTAAAATCCCAAAAGCCAATGCAGCAATTAATTAACTGCGATCCCCTAACAGTTCAACAGAGTATTTACAGATGCAATTCCTCAAATTCTGGAGTGCCGTAAACCATTTGTTTGTCAACCGCAGACAAAACTTTATTGTTAGCAGCATCGGAAACTAAACACTGGCAAACTAACTGCGCGACATCCGCCCGGTGAATTGTTCCAGCAACTCGACAATCTTCTGTTAAAACACCGCTGCCGGTTGCAGGTTCCGATTTGAGTCCGCCCGGACGAATCACTGTATAAATCATCCCGCTGGCTATCAAATGATTTTCGGCTTTTTCCTTTTCAATTAACACCGGGCCCAAAGTTTCTAAAGCTTGCGGTGGCAAAGCGGCGGCGCTGTTACCGCTGCCGATCGACGAAACTAAAATAAACTTTTGCACGCCTGCTTTGACAGCAGCATCAATCAAGTTTTTGTTGCCCAAATAATCGGCTCTTTCCCCATCTTTTGGCAAGCCGCCGATCGTGCTGATTGCGGCATGAATTGGCTCGCCGCCAGCCATCGCAGCTTCCACGGCCTCCGCATCCAAAGCATCGCCAGTCACGACTTTGATGCCCATTGCTTCTAATTCGGTGCTGGTTGCGGGCGATCGCAAAAGTGCAGTTACTTGCATCTGTTGCTGTACCAAAAACTTGGCGATTTCTAGCCCGACGCCTCGACTAGCACCAGCTAAAAAAATGTGGGATTTCTCTGTCATATCAATTTTGATTTAATTTGTGCTGAAACTGGTTTTCTTGACTGGGTTGTATTGTACAACAGTTCTCTGTCAATTTGGGAATTAGTTTTTTTACCGCAGAGGGCGCAGAGGGCGCAGAGTCAGAGAGGGAAAGATTGGCAATTCCCGATTTATATTAGATTTTTCTGCCTACCATTACTACCCAAGATTGAGCTTCGCGCGGTAAGCCGGGAGGGCGGTAGTAGTGGCTGACAATTGCAAATCCCGCTTGTTCCAAACAGGGTGCTAATGTTTCGTATTCCCATCCCGCTGTATAGCGTTTTCCGGTCGGCCGTTCGTCGTATCCTTCCCAATTTCCCCGGCACATTGACATGACAATTGCACCGCTAACAACTAAGGCTTTGTGCAAATTTTGCAGCACTTTTACCATCTCGTCGCTGGGAACGTGAATCAGCGAAGCATTGGCAAAAATACCGTCAAATTCTGCATTTGGTAAGTCTAGATTCAGAAAAGATTGCTGCAAAACTTCGCAGCCGGATAACTTTTTTGCTGTTTCTACAAAAGCCGGAGTTGCATCTAAGCCTACAACTGTGTGTCCTTGGCTCTTGAACGCTACTAAATCCCGCCCCGGCCCGCATCCTATGTCGAGAATTTTACCGGGATTGCGGGGCATGGCAGCCGTCAATGCCGATCGATTTTGGGATACGTCGTGATGCCAAGTTCCTTCTCGGAAAGATTCGGCAGTTAGCTGGTATTCTGCGATCGTAATTTCTTCGCGTTTGTCCATAATTCCTCCTTTTGTATTGTTTGAGATTAAAGAATTGAAGAATGTCAACCGTAGGGACACGGCACTGCCGTGTCCTACTCTATTTTATCCGATTTAAAACTGCTAAAAGAGTTAAACAACCAGGGTTTTTTGTTCGGACTGACTAACTGCTGAATCAACTTCTAAGAGAGAACCTTCGGGGGATTCGATCGCAAATCCCGCATCTCGAATCATGTCCCAATCTTGATGTGCAGCTTGTCCGGGAGTTGTCAGATAATCGCCCACAAAGATCGAATTAGCGGGGTAAAGTCCCAGAGGTTGCAGCGATCGCAAATGCACCTCCCGTCCCCCAGCAATCCGAATTTCTTGGCTGGGAAGCAAAAATCGGAACAAGCAGAGAATTCGCAAACATTGGCGGGGATTTAGCCGATTCACATCTGCAAAGGGCGTTCCGGGGATCGGAATGAAAAAGTTGACAGGTACGCTGGTAACGCCCAACTTGCGGAGGGAAAGCGCTAAGTCGATCGCATCATCATCCGATTCGCCCATCCCCAAAATTCCGCCGGAACAAGTGGTGATTCCCGCTGCTTTTACGTGTTCGACGGTTTCTGCGCGATCGGCAAAAGTATGAGTCGTGCAAATCTCGGAATGGTATGATTCGGAAGTATTGAGATTGTGATTTACGCGATCGACTCCAGCCTTAGCCAAACGGTGAGTTTGCTCCTCGCTCAACAATCCCAAACAAGCGCAGATTTTCAGGTTGTAATTTGCCTTCACAGTCTCGACAGCATCCAAAACGCGATCGAAAGTAGATGCGCTGGGTTGACGCCCGGAAATTACCAAACAAAACGTACCTGCTTTTAAATCTGCGGCGCGTTGGGCGGCATCCAGAATTTTCTCCTTAGCTAAAAGCGGATATTTTTCTATTTCCGCAGTCGAAATTTTTGACTGAGAACAATAATGGCAATCTTCAGGACAAAGCCCGCTTTGAGCGTTTAACAAATAGTGCAGTCGGACTCGGTTTCCCCAGTAGTGGCGGCGCACCCGGTAAGCTGCGTTAAGTTGTTCCAGCAAAACCTCATCCGGCGCGCGCAATACGGCTAAAGATTCCTCGCGAGAGAGACATTTTCCCGCCAGCGCGTCCTCAGCCAAGTTGTTCCAATTGGGTAAATTCATTGCTAAAATTAAAGGGTTTACAGAGCATCCAAAACCTGACGAATTACCCGATAAATCGATTCTAATTCATCAGGAGAAATGCAGTAGGGAGGCATCAAGTAAAGCGTATTTCCCAAGGGGCGGAGCAAAAACCCCGCTTCGAGAAATTTGGCTTTCAATACAGGAGCGATGTCATTAAAATAACCGGGGAGGCTTTCGGTTTTCACATCCATTGCTGCGATCGTGCCACAAGTCCGAATCCGTTCGAGTTTAGGATGATTTGTCAGCCATTTATCCAGGTATTGGCGGTGCAATTTTTCCATCCCTCGATACGCATTTGGGTTTTGCTCCAAAAGCTCCATAGATGCTACACTTACCGCACAAGCTAAGGGATTTCCGGTGAAAGAATGACTGTGAAAAAAAGCTTTGTCCCACTCATCTCGCCAGAAAGCTTGATAAATATCCTCCGATGCCATTGTGACAGCAATCGGCAAGCAGCCGCCAGACAATCCCTTAGACAAACACAGAATATCCGGCTTCGTTGCAGATTTAACAGAAGCAAACAGTTCGCCCGTCCGCCCAAAACCCGTCATCACTTCATCGTAAATCAACAATACATTAAACTGGGTCGCAAGTTGCGCGATCGCCCGCAAAAACTCAGGGCGGCACATTCGCATTCCCCCAGCACCTTGCACCAAAGGTTCGATAAAAATTCCCGCATAGCCCTTCCCATGCTTCAACAAAGACTCAAGTTTCTCCAAACTCGCCGCCTCCTTGCTTTCCACCTCCCCATCGCCATCAAAAGTCGCAGGAAAAGGCACAACATCCCCAGCAAACATTAAAGGCGCAAAAGATTCCCACCACAGCGAACTCCTACCAGCAGACATCGCCCCCACAGTATCGCCGTGATAACCTCCCTCAAAACTAATAAACCTAGTGCGGTTAGTTTCTCCGAGATTTTGCCAATATTGAAACGCCATTTTCAAAGCAACTTCAACAGCAGTAGAACCGT
The DNA here is from genome assembly GCA_036700105.1 of Microcoleus occultus BM001215583. Classification (GTDB taxonomy): domain Bacteria; phylum Cyanobacteriota; class Cyanobacteriia; order Cyanobacteriales; family Microcoleaceae; genus Microcoleus. Next base: position 3,950 of record JAUBOG010000104.1, on the reverse strand, counting down.
TATCAGAAAAGAAAATTCGCGTCAAAGAAGCAGGCGCATGAGTTATCAACTTATCAGCAAGTTTCTGCGCCGGTTCATGAGTAAATCCCGCAAAGATTACGTGTTCTAAATTTTTAGCTTGTGCGTAAAGAGCCTCCGCCAGCACCGGATGGCTGTGGCCGTGAACAGTCACCCACCAACTAGAAATACAGTCAAGAATTTGCCGCCCATCTGCCAATTCTAGCCATGTTCCTTTGCCGCGAATTACCTTCAGCGGCGGGGGAGCCGTTTTCATCTGCGTGAAGGGCTGCCAAATCGGTGAAATTGAAGAAATATGTTCTTGATTCGCCGTCATTTTACCACTGCAACTAATATTAACCTGCATTTTAATATAGCAATTTAAACTCAATTATGAACTTTTATCTTTTCTTCCTTATTCTCTTTTCATCTCTTCCTTCGTATTCTTCGCGTCTTCGCGGTTCGTTAAAAAAATCTAGTTTGGTATTGGAGGCGACCGCGCTGCAACATCTGCAGCGCGTTATTCCCAGCCGATGGTTAAATTTATCAGTTACAATTTTCTGCCGATCAGCAAATAAGTCGTCATCGCTCCTTTGCCTTTAACATTAATTTTACCGCGTTTTTCCAACACATACTTATCACGCAGCAATTCATAAGTTGAGCCGCTAACCTGAATTTTACCAGGGAGTCCCTGGGATTCCATGCGGCTTGCTGTATTCACAGCATCTCCCCACAAGTCGTAAATAAACTTTTTAGTGCCGATGACACCGGCTACCACAGGCCCGCTATTAATTCCAATGCGGATATTGAGAGGTACATCCGATTCGTCGCGAAATTTCATAATTTCTTGCTGCATTTCCATCGCCATTTCGGCAATACATTCTGCATGATTTGTAGATGGAAGTGGCAAACCGCCTGCTACCATATAATTGTCGCCGATTGTCTTAATTTTTTCCAAGCCGTATTGCTCGCTCAAGCGATCGAAAGCTGAAAATATTTTGTTAAGTAGTTCGACTAATTCTTCAGGAGACGTGCGGGAGGATATTTCGGTAAAGCCCACAATATCGGCAAACAGCACCGTCACCTCGGCAAATCCGTCCGCAATATTTATTTGACCTTGCTTTAGGCGATCGGCTATCATTTCAGGTAAAATATTTAGCAGTAAACGTTCCGATTTTTCTTGTTCGGCGCGCAATATTTCCTCAGCTTGTTTCCGCTGTGCGATTTCCTTGTATACTCGGTGAAACATTTGATTGAATGCGACCATGACTTCTCCCAACTCGTCATCCCGCTTGACAGACAGAGAGTAGAAATCAGGTTTTTCTCGATCTTTGCTCAAAGCAACTCCCGCAGCAATCAAGTCATCGCGCAATCTCAAAATAGGCGCGATTACTGTCACCCCTAAAAAAAACATAGTCACAGAAGTGACAAAAGCTGATATGATGATGACTAGAACAGCAATGCGCCCGATAAATGCGTATAGTTCCGGTTGAACGGTAGAAGCATCGTGGCGAACAATTAAGATGTAATCGCCTCCCAAATGCCGCTCCGTCCACGCAATATCGTAGCGATTGCCATCCAAACTTTGTTTGTGAACTATACGAGCGTTTTTTAGTTGCTCTAAACTGATTTCTGACTGTTCGCCGACTGTCGATATTAGCTGACCGTTAGCTTGGTAAATAGATACTCCTAACACTACTTGAGAATCCCTAGTAATATTTTTTACTTGTTCTTCCAAGACAGTGCGATTGTAAATATCTTGTTTCAGCAAAACCTCTAAGGAATCAACAGTCGTTCGAGATACCTGTTCTAGTTGAGTTAAAAGTTCTTTTTCGCGCCGAAAATAAGACGGAACTAAAATAATTCCCTCTATGACAAGAATGCTAGCAAATACCCACAAAGCTATTTGCCTTGACAAGCGAGATTTGAAAAAACCCAAAAATGATAAAATGCGCGCTGACATAAAATTTAGTATTCTGCAAATGGCTAATTTAGGATATAGGAAAAGAAACCAAGTTTCTCACATCCCCTGTATAATTCCTGTAATTTTCAGCAGCCAGCAGCCAGCAGCCATTAACTGTTGATTCTTGGCTGTTGGCTGCTGACTAATCATTGATGACTATCGCCTAACTCGCAGACCCCGTAATCATATAATAAACAAATTAAACCAAAACTGCGCTGGCTAACCTGCCTGCAAGCAGATAAGTATTCATATCGCCCTTGCCTTTGACGTGGATAATTCCTCTATCTTCAAACAGATATTTATTTTGCAAGATATCGTAAGTGGATTTTGTGACTTGAATCGCGCCGGCAATTCCGTGGGATTCCATGCGGGCTGCTGTATTGACGGCATCCCCCCAGAGGTCGTAAATGAATTTTTTAGTGCCAATAACTCCCGCAATCGCAGGCCCGGTATTGATGCCGATGCGGATGTTTATTCCTGCATGATGTTTGGCATTAAATTTCGCTAATTCCTCTTGCATATCTAAGGCCATTTCTGCAATAGATTCGGCGTGGTTGGTGCTGGGATTTGGCAAACCTCCCACTACCATGTAAGCATCTCCTATTGTTTTGATTTTTTCCAAGCCGTACTTTTGGGTCAAACCATCGAAGGCCGAAAAAATTTCGTTGAGAAAAACGAGCAATTCTTCGGGAGATATTTGTGCTGAAAGCACGGTAAAGCCGACGATATCGGCAAACAAAATAGTGACTTCGGCGAAGCCGTCAGCTATACTGCTTTGACCGTCTTTTAACCTAGCCGCAATGGATTCAGGTAAAATATTGAGCAGCAGGCGATCGCACTTTTCCTGTTCTTTCAGCAATTCTACATTAGTTTCTTGCAATTGTGCCGTGCGTTCCCTGACGCGCTGCTCTAATTGTTTAGCATTTTGGCGCAACCTGCTGATAGATAAACTTAATCCCAATATCCCTAATACTGATAGTCCTGCTAACAGGAAAAACAAGTTTTTTAGCCCGCCGCGAGTCTTCTGAGTTATGGTATCGAGAGGTTGAGTAATTTCTAATATTCCCCGCACATCTCCCTCTTTCCAGTCTTTTTTAGGACTGTAGGGATGAGTATTGTGGCAATTAACGCAACTAGCAGTTAAAGGGTCTGCTTCTGCATATCGAAATGCTGGCTTGCCCCGAAATTCCTCACTCCTAAAAAATTTTTGTGTCGGATTTTGCGTCAAATATTTGAGGGCTTCTCGTTCAAAATTGTCTTGAGGTCCACCTTCTTTTTCCCGCCAAGGAAACGGGTAGTTGCTGTACAGGCGAACTGAAACTTCAGGATTTTTTTGGGTGATATGTTTGCCTAGTTCTATCAAGAATGTTGCTGGTACAGGAACTGTTGTTTTTGTTGGATTGTAGTCATGGGTAAAGTTAATCAGTTTATCACTGTTGAGAGGATTGACAACATCGGCACTGTAAAGGGTGCGGGCTTCTTTAATGCTTTGGGCGTAGAGGGTGGCATTCTGGAGTGCTTGGGATGCAATTAGGGTGGAAGAAAGCTGAGACATATTTGCCATCACTAATCCTACACCGACACAGAATAAGATTGTCACCGCAAGGATAATTCGCTTGTAAACTAATTGGCTGATAACAGCCCGAAGGCTAGAAATTAACTGGCGCATGGTATCCTCAAGTGTGAGGTTTAATCTTGATTTGAATTTATGCACTACTAAGATAACACTGCTTTTTCAGACTGTTTTGTTGGCGGCTGGGTAAAGCCAGACTCTCTGAGTGCAAGGGATGGTTAATTCTTGTTTACGGCGAGTGTTTTGGTTGTCCGTCAAAGTACGCATAAGTTTATACTGGTTTTCTGTTAAGTGAAGTACAGATATCGGGTAAGGATACGGCAGTCCCCAAGGAGTGTCAACTTAACTTCTAACCCAGTTACAGACAGGGGTTTGACTATTAAATCTAGATCCCCCCTAGCCCCCCTTAAGAAGGGG
>JAUBOG010000847.1:0-1434 GCA_036700105.1 Microcoleus occultus BM001215583 | reverse complement strand
TTCCAGTCCCCCCCTTCTTAAGGGGGGCTAGGGGGGATCGAGCTTTAATAGTCTTGCCAGCAATCTGTGACTAGGTTTGAGCTTAAGTTGACACCAATGGGGACTGCCGTGTCCTGACTCTGGGTAATATTAATGCCCAGGCTACCGAACAGGATATACAACAATAAATAATTGCTTTGTAGGACTTTTACTTATTGTTAGATTGGTAATCAAATACCTCTCTGAGTAACGCCAATCCAGCCAAAACAATTTCCATCTGCTCTTGAGATAAGTCCTCGAACATTGGCGAAATATTGCTGCAGGTCATCGCTCTAATTTCTTCCAGCCTCGCGCCACCTGTTTCTGTCAGGTTCAGTACCACGGCTCGCCGCTCGTTAGGATGTTCTCTGCGCTCTACAAAATTTTCTTGAACTAAGCGCTCGCAAATTGCCGAAGCAGTCGGTCGAGTCACACCCAAATAATCTGCTAACTTGGATAAAGAAGAACCTGGATAGCGGTAAAGAAACATCAGACTGCGAAACTGAGAAATCGATAAAAAAGGTTCTCCTTGATTTCGCATTTGCGCTCGAAGCGCCCCTACAATCAGCGGAATGATTTCCACTACTTCAGCAGCGCATTCCTCGGGGGTTATTCCTCTAGAGGATTGTTCCAAATTCATCTTGTTTCTCCCTTAAAAAGCTCCACCGTTGCTGTACTCAGCAAGGTGGCGCGAGCAAAGGGGATGCTCGGTTTGTGCAGCATACCAATCAAATTTCATGTTTGAGTAAAAAAACTTCGTCTCAGCAGATGCTCTGTTTGAAACTCCCGCACCTGCTCGGAGGGTGCTTCGGTGGCTTATTTAGGTGTTCAGTTTGCGTTTTCCAAGAGGATTCACGTAAGTATAGGCGGCTGGGGCATTTAATTATGGACGCTCGATCGCTAATTTTCTTTATAAACAGTACAGGTATTCGCTCTGCACCGCAATTGCAGCCATACTAATTGTTAGGTTCCCTAACGGTTTAAATTTAATTAATTTCTTTACATTGGTCAATTTAGATGGATATTGTGGGGAAATTTGGCAATTTAATCTGTCGATCGTCTCTGGTGTGAATTTGCTTCAATTAACTACCACGCGCAGCAGTTTTCTGGTTAATTTTGAGAGATTGCATTTAATTTGAGACCGATGATTTTTGCATTCTCGATCGCTCGCATGGGCGATCGACCCCATCGTGTAAAATTATCTCACTTATTAGGTACTTTCACATATACATAACGGATTGTGGGTGATATATGTCACAATAATTGAGTGATAAATCGGGAAAAGTGCCATAAATTTCGGAGTTTTTCACCGAAGAGCAAGGGTTTGAAGCCCCAGCATGAAGGCAGATTGTGATAAGAAAGGAGTTTAAATCTCTGTTCTTATCACTTCGCTGTCAACTGTCAACTGTCAACTGT
>JAUBOG010000846.1:0-1444 GCA_036700105.1 Microcoleus occultus BM001215583 | reverse complement strand
CAGCGACAAGTCTCACCTAACAGCTATTTTAGAATTCGATTTAGATGCCCAACAAGTGCGAGCATCACTCAACAATACTCTCAGTTCAGGAACTGAAACAGTTGATGCCAAACTATGGGGTTGTGAATTTTGTCTCAAGTGCGACATCCGCTATTTGATTGATACAGCCAAAGCGATTTCCAGCTCAGATTTGCGGGTGTTAATGGCAACTCCTACCGCTCCCCTACTGATTGCACCGTTTGGAACGCCTGCGTCGGGTACAGAGGCTTTAGAGTGCGAATATATTGTCGCTCCGCAAGAATAGTTGAAAGGTGGGGAGGGGCATCTAAATTTGATGCTCTCCCCTACCGCAATCGTATAGCCAAAATTACGCAGAGTGTTCGTATATGGTGTAATAGGAGGCAAACCCCCGATAAACAGCCCCGTCTGTGGTGTTGCGTAAATTATATATAAATCCTACAGATTATGAAGTGCTGTATCATCAGTTTGACCGACCTCATGCCGTTCCTGTGGCGATCGCCCGGAAAGCCTAAAAATGGTTTACCGAAGCGTCCCCAATTCAGATCTAATCATCCCGCTCTCCTGCACCAGAGCAAATGCTGCTTCCCCCAAAATCCGGTGTGCGGCAGTCGTAGGATGAATGCCATCCCAAAACAAAAATCGATTGGGACTACCGCAAACACCTCCTCCCGATAAACACGCACTCGTCACATTAGTCAAGCCGTATTTAGCCGGGTTTGCGATCGCTTCCCGATAAAGCGCATTAGCATCCAGAGTCGCAATCTTTAAGCCAGAATGCTGTTGACTTAATACCTTAACCGTTCGCCTTAAACCCTGATTGTGTGCTTGTGTTAATACAGTGAGCCTTGCAGAATTAACGCCTGTTCGCGTCGCCGGTAACTGCCCCAAATCTGGTAAATTTGCCAGCAGGATATTTTTGGCACCCACAGCAGCAAGAGATGCGATCGCCCCCGCCACATTTTCAACGGGAATATTCGCATTATTTGCCCCCTGCAAATAGTCATTCGCACCCGCCCACAGTACATACACCGCATGAGGATTTGCCTGTTTTTGGGAGTTAGTCCATGACTGAACTTGAGTTAACAAACCCGGGACAAGGCTATTGCGATCGCTCCCCGTTGTTGCACCTCCATAGGCCAAATTAGTGACTCGTTCAGGCGGCAACTTTAGGCGATCGGCAAGATACTCTACCCAAACTTTACCATTCGAGTAACGCCCTTGAAAGTAAGTCGATCGAGGCGGATATTGACCCCCGGTCGATCGAAACACCGTTCCCATATCCGAAAGACTGTCCCCAAATACATAGAGTTCACTGACAGCCTCAGAACTTTGAGCTGATAGGATGAGTGCAACCATAAAAGATAAAAGCGCAAGAATTACTGCAAAAAACTTTTTTTTCAAAATTGTTAAAAATTTTAAATAA
>JAUBOG010000845.1:0-1445 GCA_036700105.1 Microcoleus occultus BM001215583 | reverse complement strand
CCCACATTCCGCAGATATTCGATCGGATTTAATTTCAAAAGAATTTAGAATCCTCAAAGCCTCAAATGATTGCTCTGCAATCATTTGAGGCTTTTTTAAGATATAATAATTGGTGCAAGTAGAGCAACCCTTAAAACCATGAAAAAGCCATCTGAAGCTATAAATATCGTAAATTTAGACCATTTGGGAATAGTAGCGGGGATAATAGATGAAATGGAATTGGTAGAAGTCGTTAACAAACAAGTGGGAATAAGAGTTAAAGAAACTCTCAGCCCAGGACAAGTAATGAAAGCAATGATTTTGAACGGATTGGGATTTTTGAGCGCCCCAATCTACCTATTTGACACATTTTTTGTAGGAAAAGCAACAGAACATCTAATCGGAGAAGGAGTAACCCCCGAACAATTAAATGATGACAGAATCGGGAGAGCATTAGACAAATATTACCAAGCTGGAACGACAAAGTTATTCACAGCAATTGCCATGAAAGCGGCTCTAAAATTTCAAGTAGAAATGAAAAGCGTTCACTTAGACAGCAGTTCAATATCAGTAGAAGGAGCATACAAAAACTGTCAGGGAAAGAGCCAGGAAGTTGATCCAGAATCTGAAGATACAGAATCTGACATGAAAACCATAAAAATCGTTCATGGCTATTCAAGAGATCAAAGACCAGACCTCAAGCAATTTATGATTGACACAATTGTAACTGGGGATGGAGACGTGCCATTGTATCTCAAAATAGATGACGGAAACGCCGATGATAAAAGTGTCTTTGTTGCGAGATTGAAAGAATTCAAAAATCAATGGACATTTGACGGAATATGTGTAGCAGACAGTGCCTTATACACAGCAGAAAATTTGTCAGCAATGGCAGGAATGAAATGGATAACTAGAGTGCCATTAAGCATAAAAGAAGCTCAAAATAAAATCTGCAACATTGAAGATAGTGACTGGGAAGACTCTCAAATAAAAGGCTATAAAATAGCAACCAGAACCAGTAAATATGCCAAGATAAAACAAAGATGGCTGGTGATAGAAAGTGAAATCAGAAAGCAAGCAGACCTTAAAAAAATAGACCAGCAAGTAGAGAAACAATTAGAATCAGCTAAAACCTCACTGTGTAAGCTATCCAAGCAAAACTTTGCTTGTATTGCCGATGCAGAAAATGCACTAAAAAAGTTATCAAACTCATGGAAATATCACCAAATAACAGAAATTAAATCCCAAGAAAAGCCAGTTAAAAAGACAAAAAGAAAGCTCAAAGAATCGAGCGAAACACAGACAACAGTCTATCAAGTTACGGGTGAAATAGAACGCCGAAATTCAGCAATAGAAGCGGAAAAAGTCAAAGCTGGGAGATTTATATTAGGGACAAATATCTTAGATACTAAAGCAGTGAGTAATTCAGAGGTATTATCGGAATACAAAGCGCAGCAAAGTAATGA
>JAUBOG010000103.1:0-16062 GCA_036700105.1 Microcoleus occultus BM001215583 | reverse complement strand
CTTTTTTGATCTACCCCCTTGACAATTTGCACTTTTTCTTAACTTGTCACAAATGCACTCAAACTTATACTGTGGATATGGGTTCGCAGCCGTTAAATAGCAGTATGAATGTGGTTTTGCCCAAGTTTAATTCGCTGTTGGGAACGCTATTAAAAGCTTATGTTACGGTTAGGTCTACTGTTAATAATAGTGTGAGTATTACTCCTTTGACTGGAGATTTTACGGGAACGGCGGCGACTAATGCAAGTATTGCTGTGAATATTCCGCTGTTGAAAGTTGACCCTAATTTGACTTTGAATGTGTTAGCAAGTCCGCCGGAAATGAAGATTGCTAGCGGCGGTACGGGAAGTGTTAGCGGTTCGGCTTCTGGTGTGGTGTCGAAAAGTTATGATTCGCAGCAGTCTCTGAGTGCTTTAAGTGGATGCGATGGTGATACTTTTATCGCTGGTTTGATGACTACGGGTTTTACTCAGATTCTGGGGAGTCCTGTTAGAGGTAGTTTTGGGGGTAAAGTTGTGGCTAACACTATGGTTAGTGCAATTTATGAGTATGAACCTGTACCGGAACCGATGACTGCTGTTGGTACTTTTGTGGCTGCGGGAATGGGTTTGTGGTGGAAGAAAAGAGGGGGAAAAAAGGGGTAATATTAATTTGGATATCCCCCCTAACCCCCCTTAGGAAGGGGGGGACAAGAGTTGAGTCGGATTTGCCCGTTTTTAAGGGCGATCGCGGTTTAAAGCGATCGATAAACGCGATAATTAATCTCGGGGAAGATGTTATCAATCTCCTCCACCTTCTCCAACCAACCCGAATCGACTTTCCGTTCTTTCATTTCATCGTACAGCTTGTGAAAGCGCATTAAGTGCGATCGAGTCCGCCGCACTGCATAGGGCACCATCGTCCCCGTACGCATGATAAACGCCCAGTCAGAAGATTGCGCTAGCAGCACTTCCCGCGCCGCCTGATTCAAAGCGCGCGACTGCAACTCATCTTCCGGTTCCATACTTCCCAACTCAATCATCCGTTCCGCTGCTTTGTGCAAATGCGGGTAAATCCAAGCATTCGTATCGTTCAACCAATACTCGTGGAAACCCCGATATCCCCAGCTAGACTGCGACGGGCGGCAAACTTGCTGAGTCGGATTTCCGCGCAAATAATCGGCCAAATGCGTCATCTCGTAGGTGTTTTGATCGAACCAACTCTTGCGGAACAAATAATCTAAGAACCAAGGCCCTTCGTACCACCAATGGCCGAAAAGTTCCGCGTCGTAGGGCGAAACAATTATCGGCGGGCGCTGCATGATCCCGTTCAAGTGCTCGACTTGGCGTTCGCGGTTGAAGGCGAAATTGCTGGCGTGTTCGGCGGCTTTTTCCCTCGCCCAGTAGGGATCGTATAGCTGTTTGTCGCCTAAACCCAATCCGCGACCGGTGATTTTGTGGTATTTAATCCCGGTGTTTTTGCGCTGGCCGTTGGGCATTATGTAGGGTTTGATGTAGTCGTATTCTGCTTCCCAGCCCAAATCTTTGTAAAATTCCCGGTATTCGGCGGCGCCTGGATAGCCGACTTCCGATGACCAAACTTGCTGCGATGATTCGTGATCCCGACCGAATACTGCTACTCCGGTTTCGGTGAAAATTGGGGCGTAGCTGCCGTAACGGGGGCGCGGGCGGGCGTAGAGGATGCCGTGGCCGTCTGTGAGGAAATATCGTAAGCCTGCATCGGCTAACATCCGCTCTAAGCCTTCGTAGTAGGCGCATTCGGGCAGCCAAATGCCTTTTGGTCGGCGGCCGAAGTTTGCTTCGTAGTTGTCGCAGGCTACTTGTATTTGGGCCCAAACTGCTTCGGGGTACATTTTCATCAGCGGTAGGTAGCCGTGGGTGGCGCCGCAGGTGATGATTTCGAGGTTGTTGGTGTCTTGGTGTTGTTTGAATGCTTTGACTAAATCTCGATCGTACCTTTCCCAGAAGTTGCGGACTTGAGAGAAATGGGTGGCGTAGTGTTCGGCTAAATAACGGAGGTGTCCGTTGCCGGCATTGTGCTCCATTTCCAGTTCGATTAATTCTTCGAGTTTTGCCAGGTGCTCGTCGAAGCGGTCTTGCAGCAGGGGGTCGCGCAGCATGGCCACCAAGGGCGGTGTCATGCTCATGGTAATTTTAAAGTCGATGCCGTCGCGAAGCAGCCCCTCAAAGACTTGCAGCAGCGGAATGTAGGTTTCGGCGATCGCCTCAAACAGCCATTCTTCTTCTAAAACGTAGTCGCTTTCGGGGTGGCGGACAAAGGGCAGGTGGGCGTGGAGAACGAGGGCGAGGTAGCCAGTAGTCATAATGATTTGGATGCCGTAGTTATTAACTGACGCCAGTAGTTAGGGACAGCTTTAAAATATTTTAAGATTTTATGCTGAAACAGGTACAAAGCGTGCCGTGTTTTTTTAATTGCCTTTCTCTAACAAACTCAATGTCAGTAAATTATGATTTTCTGCTTGCTGTCGGATCAGGACTGCTGCTGTTTGAGAGTCTACCGGTTTTGAGAAAAAGAATCCTTGGGCGTACTCGCATTTTAACCCTTTGAGTATCGATAATTGCGAGGCTTCTTCGACACCTTCGGCTACTACGTCCATGCCTAAATTGTGCGATAAAGTAACGATCGACCTCACTATTTCTGTGGGGTCTATGCCTCCTTTACCGAGGTCAAAATCACCTCCCATTCTGCTAACAAAAGAGCGGTCTATTTTTAAGGTATTGGTCGGAAAGCGGTGCAGGTAGGAGAGCGACGAATAGCCGGTGCCGAAGTCGTCGATGCACAAGTGGATGTTTCGGGTTCTGAGTTCGACAAGCATTGCTGTTACTGATTCGGAGTTTTCGATCAGTACGCTTTCGGTGATTTCTAGTTTTAAACTGCTGCCGTGGAGGTGACTTTCTTCGAGAACTCGATCGATGTATTCGATTAAATCTGGCTGAGAAAACTGTTTGACTGAAAGGTTGACGCTGACGCTTAAGGGCGGGTTGTTTTGAAATAGCTGCTGCCACTGGCGGATTTGCTGGCAAGCTGTTCGCAGTACCCAGCGGCCCAGGGGTACGATCAAGCCGGTTTCTTCGGCGATGGGAATAAATTCGCCGGGGGAAACTAAGCCGCGTTCTGGATGCTGCCAGCGCACTAGGGCTTCAAAACCGATAATTGTGCTGTTGGCGATGCTGACGATCGGCTGGTAGTGAATGATAAACTGGGGCGCTGGGGATAAGGGAGGCAAGCCGGATGCGGGGGATTGGGGAGATTGGGGGGAGTGGGGAGAGTCTTCTTCCGAGGCCGGGTCTCTAATGGATTCGATCGCCCGCCGCAGGTCATTTTCTAGCTGCAACAGGCGCAAAGCGTGGGCGTGCATGGAACTGTTGAAAACTTCGTGTCGGGCTCGGCCGAGTTCTTTGGCGCGGTACATTGCTGTGTCGGCGTCGCGCAGCAGGTTTGTCGGTTCCAGGTATTCGGCAGAGCTCAAAGCTATGCCGATGCTGGCGGTGATAAATACTTCGTGTCCGTCTAGAAGCATGGGGGAGGTGATTTGCTTTTGCAGGCGGTTGACAATGCTGGTAGCTTCATTTACGCCGTCGATGTCTTCTAGCAAAAGCACGAACTCGTCTCCTCCGATGCGGGCCACTGTATCTCCGGCCCTGAGACAAGTTTCCAGACGGCGCGCGATCGATACTAGCAGCCGATCGCCGATGGCGTGGCCGAGGGAATCGTTGACTACTTTAAATCTATCTAAATCGAGAAACAGCACGGCAAACAAGAAGTCTTTGCGCCGTTTTGCCAGTCTCAGAGCGTGTTCGAGCCGATCGGTAAACAGCGCTCGGTTGGGCAATCCGGTGAGGGCGTCGTGAAAAGCGTCGTGCAGCAGTTGTTCCTCGGCGAGTTTGCGCCCAGTGATATTGTGGCAGTTGATCACGATGCCGTTGACTGCCGGATCGTGCAGCAAGTTGGTGGCTACAGCTTCTACATAACACCAGGAACCGTTGCGGTGGCGGACTCGGTACTCTACTGGCGACTCGCTTCTTTTGGGGTTTTCAATCGCTTTGCGGAGGGTTTGGGCGATCGCGGCGCAGTCGTCGGGGTGAACTATTTCTAAGGCGCTGCGCCCGATCGCCTGGTGGGGCGCGTAGCCTAAAATTCGCTTGACAGAAGGGCTGATGTAGCGGAAGATGCCCTCGGCGTCGAGGATGATCGTGATGTCTGTGGCGTTTTCAATCAGCGATCGAAATCGCTGTTCGCTTTGTCTGAGCGCTGATTCGGCAAGTTTTCGATCGCTGATGTCGAGTGCTACTCCGTCTACAATTACGTCGCCGTTTTCGTTTTGGGAAAATCGGGCGCTGTCTTGCACCCACTTGACTTCGCCGGAGTTGAGCACGATCCGGTACTGGCGATCGCAGGGCAAAAGACTCGCTCTCGATGCTGCTACGCTGCTGTCACAGGAGCTTTTGTCGTCTGGATGGATGATTTCGGTCAACAGTTCCGGGCGCGCCATTACTTCTTCGGATCCGATCCCGGTTACTTCGCGCACGCCCGGACTGATGTAGGGCATGGACATTGTGCCGTCTGGATGCAGCAAGGCGCGGTAGACTGAGCCGGGAATGTTGGCGGCCATTGTAGCTAGCTGCTGCTGGATGCCGCGGACTGCCGCTTCGGCCCGGTTGCGTTCTGCGAGTTCGGTTTGGGCGCGTTGGTAGAGTTCGGCTTGGTGGATCGCGATCGCGCACTGATCGGCGATCGCTTTGACTAGGGACAGTTCTTCTGCCGTCCAAGTGCGATCGCGATCGCACTGATACAGGCCAATTCCTCCTAAAAATGACTGCTGGTAGATCAGCGGTGCGATCGCCAGGGCGCGAAACCCTGAAAATTCGGCTGATGCTTGCAGGGACGGGCACAGAGTCGATAGCTCTGAGATTGCCAGGGTTTCTCCCCGGGCGAGCCAGGAGCGGTAGTGTTGGGCAAATTCGCAATTTAGCCCCATGAACCGTTTTCTGCCGGCTGCGTTTGAGCTCATGTAGCGAACCCTGATGCCGCCTTCAGCATCTGGCTGCAAGATCGCGCAGCCGCTGATTTCGAGAGCTTCGTGCAGTTGATCTGCCGTGGTTTGCAGCACTTCGTCGAGTACGAGGGTGAAGCGCATGGCTTGAACGATGCGGTTGACGATCGCTTCGCGAGTTGCTTGGCGCTGAATTTGGGCGATCGCTTCTTGTTGCTGGTGGCGCATTTTGTATTCTTGGAGCGATCGTGCTAAGACTGTCGGCAACCTAAACAGCCGCCCTTTTAATACGTAATCGGTCATTCCGGCTTTGATGCACTCAACTGCCGCTTCTTCTCCCAAACTTCCGGTTACTAAAATAAAGGGTATGTCTTGCCCTAATTCCTGCATTAATTTCAACACTTCTAAACCGTTGAAACCCGGCAGGCGATAGTCTGACAGCACAGCGTCGTACTTGCAATTTAGGAGCAGTTGCCTGCACTCTGTTGCTGTTTCGGCGGTGTCGCAATTAAAATTGACTCCCCCTGCTTCTAAGGCGAGCACGATCAATTCCATATCTTCTGCCATGTCTTCGACAATCAACAATTTTAATGTTGATTCCGCTACCATTCTTAGAAAATAGTTGGTCTGAGTTCGATCTAACATACGGTATCCGGTAGTTTTAAATTGGTTGTCCGTCTTGTTGCTTAATACCATTTTTTAGATTTATTTTTGCTTAGTTTAAGTGTTTTTTTATTTATTTTTAGCAACAATAATCATCCGGTGAATATATTTATTTAGCACTTGCAACCGAGGGTCTGCCGCACCGACTGTCACTGATTTAACTGTATAATAGTTTTAAATTCTGAATTAAAAACTACTATACTCGTAACTTAAGAATCTATATTAGCACTTGAGATTGTTTGTCCTATTTTAAAGTAAAACGCTGCTCCTTGACTGGGTAAGCTTTCTGCCCAAATCGTGCCGCCGTGACGGTGAATAATCCGCTGCACGATCGCCAAACCGATGCCCGTACCTTCAAATTCTCTCTGGGAGTGCAACCTCTGAAAGGCTCCAAACAGCCGATCGGCATATTCCATCGGAAAACCCACGCCGTTATCCTTGACAAAAATCGTTCCATCTGGTAAAGCATCAATTATTATTCTAGGGGGAGTGCTGGCGCGGCTGAACTTGACGGCGTTGCCGATCAAATTGCTGAACACCTGTTGCAGCAAGGTGGGATCTCCTGTCACTGCGGGCAAATCTCCGATTTCAAATTCAACCTCTTGAGGAGTTGGGACAGAAGTTGTGTCAGTTCGGGGTTTAGCCAACTTTATCGCAGTTTGCACCAAACAACTCAGATCGATCGGAATTTGCATCAACTCGGTGCGCGTCACCCGCGACAGGGCGAGCAAACCGTCAATCAGCAAGCTCATTTTTTGGCTGCTGTCATCAATTACTTCCATATAGTGAACGATTTTAGGATCGCAAATCGCCTCAGTTGCTTGCAGTCGCTGCTTCAAGGCATTCACAAAACCTGAAATGTGCCGCAAAGGCGCGCGCAAGTCGTGGGAAACTGAGTAGGAAAAAGATTCTAATTCTTGATTGGCAGCTTCTAATTGTTCCGTGCGTTGTGACAAAGCTTGTTTTGTCTCTAGCAACTCAGTGATATCGCGAGAAGTGCCAATTAAAGCATAAACTTCGCCGTCGAGATTTCTGAGGGGAATTTTAAAAGTATCGAAGTAGGAAGTCCCGCGGAAAATCGCGAATTTTTCCTGGAAGTGCAGAGTTTCGCCCGTTTCAAATACCTGCAAATTTTCCCGGTAAAAACGTTCGGCGAGTTCGGCAGGAAAACATTCAAAAATTGTTTTTCCCTGCATCTCTTGTCTGCTGTCAAATTCCGCAATTTCAGCCACAGGTTTGTTGACAAAAGACAAGCGCATATCCTGCCGTTCTACAACAAAAATGTAGTCTGGTAAAGCATCAAAAAAAGTCTCTAATTCGGCGGTACGCTGGGCGACTTGAGCTTCTAAAGTTTCGTTTAGTTTTTTGAGTTCGGCTTCAGCTTGTTTGCGATCGGTAATATCTTGACCGATGCCGATGCAGCTTCCGTCGGAAAGGCGAACATTCGCCCAAGAAGTGTCGATAACTCGCCCGTTTCTAACTTTTGTTTTGAAGTCTCGCCAACTCTGATTTGCTGCTTGGATGAAATCCAAAACATCTTGGCGGTATCCTGGCTGCGGATAACATTCAGCCATGATATCGCAGTGTTTCATGTCTTCACAACTCCACCCCAGCACTTGTTCCCAGTGGCGGTTTACCCACTCTATTTCACCGCTGTTGCCTAAGAATGACAGCATGACCGGCACGTTGTCGAAGATTGTTTGCAGCACTTCGTTTTGCTGTTTTAATGATGATTCGGCTTGTTTGCGATCGGTGATATCGAGTACGGAACCAATTATTTGCTTGATTTTTCCGTCTGGAGTTTTTTGGAAGATTGTAGACCGATCGTACACCCAGCGCCATTCCCCGTTTTTGTGTTTGATCCTGTAGTCGATGTCATCTGTTTCCTGGGGGTTGGTGCTGTTCGCCAGGCGCTGCATACCTGCAATTAACTTGGGCATATCCTCGGGGTGAACTAAGGTAGAGAGAGCTTCTCTACCCAAGTTTTGCAATTCTTCGGGAGTGTAGCCCAGTATGGCTGCGACTGCTGCATTTGCATAGATATTTTGCTGTAATTCCGTGTCGTAAATATACAAAAAATTCGGGATAGTTTTAAGGATGCTTTCTAAAAGCTGCTGCTGTTTTTGCAGTTGGGATTCGGCTTGTTTGCGATCGCTTAAGTCCAGCACAAAACTGACGCCGAACTCCCGCGATCCTTCTAAAAATGTGCTGCCCAGCAGCACCGGAACGCGGCTGCCATCGGAGCGCACGTATTCTTTTTCAAAGGGAACAACTGTATTTCTAGCCCTCAGTTCGGCAACTTTTTCTGTGTCTAAGCGCACGTATTCTGGCGGTGTCATTTCTTGCCAGTTAATTCTTCCTGAAAGCAGATCGTCCCGCGTATACTTTACCGTGCTTAAAAAAGCGCTGTTGGCATCTATAATGTGACCGTTAAGGTTCCAAAAAATTATGCCGATCATGTTAGAATCAACTATGCTTCTAAATTTTGATTCGGTTTGCCGCCACTGAGATTCGACTTGTTTTAGTTCTGTGATGTCGCGGGCGATCGCTAAAACTGTTTCTACTGAATTGTCCTCAGCAAATTCGGGAATGACTCGACAGTGGTAGTATTTTGTGCCGCTGGAAGCGGGATAGCCGAATTCTATGGCTTCTGGTTTCCCTGTCCTAAAAACTTGGCTGCAAGCTGCATTTAACTGGTTGCAAAATAGGGGGGGAAGTCCCATTTCTTGAGTGGTTTTGCCTCGGAATTCGCCCCGGAGTTTTCCCGTTGCCGGTTCGACTGCTTGGTTGATGTAAAGGTGGCGCAGTTCTCGATCGAACCGCGCTATGATATCGGGAGAATTTTCGGCGATCGCGCTGAATGCCTGTTCGCGCTGGTGCCGTTCTTCTAAATTGCGGTGGTGTTCGGTTACATCTCTGGCAAAAGAAAGAATGGAAACTACTGTTCCTTCTGCATCGGTCAGTGCAGAATTGTACCACTCGCAGTAAATTACCGAGCCATCTTTGGTATAGTTGCGGTTGCGGCAAATGCTGCGGGGTTCTGGGCCGTGCAGCAGTTGATTTGTGACGGCGCGCACTCGGTCGAAGTCTTCTTGATGGACTATTGACCATTCGTGCCAGTATTTGCCGATTACTTCTGCCGCACTCCAGCCAAACATTTGCTCGGCCATTGGCGACCACCGCACTGCCCGAAATTCTCTGTCCCATTCTATAACTGCCATTGGCGAGTTTTCTAGGTGAAATTTCCGCCGCGAGTTGGCTTGTTTTATTTCAGTTTGAAGTTGCTGGCGAAGTTGCTTGGCTGCTGCAAAGCGCTCGCTGATTTCCTGCGTGTTTGGTGCGCCGGCTTTGGCTATTTGAGCAATGATTTCTGCTGTTTGCTTTTCGAGTTCGTTCCAAGCGAGTTCGAGGGCTGATTCCGCCTGCTCTAGCTCAGTGATGCTGTTCTGAAACAGTGCTGCACTTTCTACTGGAATTTCAGGCATATTTTTGACAGTTAGGCAAGTGTTACTTTTAGAATTAAAAATTAAAATTTAACAACTAAAAATATGTGATTTCTGATTAAATTATACATTTTTAATTTTTAGTTGGTGCGGGGTGCCGATCGCCTCCAGCGACCGGCCAGATGGGCGAGGGGCAGTTCAATGGTTGGGTTGTGGGGCAATTGCAATAGCTGCCAAATTCTCCCGATCGCTCAGGCGCTAAGTATATTTTTGCACAGGGTTGCGGTTTGGGGAGCGATCGCTCGGGGACTGACGTGAGTCGGGGCGTTCGCCAGCAACCGGAAAGCTGAATTATTCGTCATACAGCCGATTGCAGGCTTATGAGGTACTATCCATATCCCCCGTAGGGACACGGCAGTGCCGTGTCCCTACAAAAGCTAGGCTATCAGCGAAATTTGTCAGGATCGGAGCGATTGTTGACAGGCTTTGAAACCGTCCCAATTCTATAAATAATCTCAAGCCGATTTCGTCAATAAACAGCTAAAATGTAATCTAAACTTATTCAGTCTTTGATAGATCGCTTATGACTGCTGCTGCATCCTCTTCGATAAAAAACCAAACTCAGTACGAAGCCGTTATCGGTCTCGAAACTCACTGTCAATTGAGTACGAATACTAAAATATTCTCCAGTTCTTCTACAGAATTCGGCAATGCCCCAAATACTAACATTGACCCGATTTGTATGGGAATGCCTGGAGTGTTGCCAGTATTAAATCAAAAAGTGCTGGAGTATGCAGTGAAAGCAGGGCTGGCTCTCAACTGCAAAATCGCACCTTACAGTAAGTTCGATCGCAAACAATATTTCTATCCCGATTTACCGAAAAATTATCAAATTTCTCAGTTCGATTTGCCGATCGCCACTGACGGTTCGATCGAAATTGAACTGGTGGACGAAGCCGGGAATTCTACTAGAAAAACAATCGGGATCACTCGCTTGCACATGGAGGAAGATGCCGGGAAATTGGTTCACGGCGGCAGCGATCGGCTCAGCGGTTCTACTTATTCTATGGTGGATTACAACCGCGCCGGCGTACCTCTGATCGAAATTGTTTCGGAACCGGATTTGCGATCGGGCGCGGAAGCTGCCGAATACGGCAGAGAATTGCGCCGCATCGTGCGTTACATCGGTGTTGGCGACGGGAATATGCAGGAAGGTTCGCTCCGGTGCGACGTGAATATTTCGGTGCGCCCGGTTGGTCGAAAAGAGTTCGGGACGAAGGTGGAAATTAAAAATATGAACTCTTTTAATGCGATCGAACGGGCGATCGATTACGAGATCGACCGGCAAATTCAAGCGCTCGAAACTGGCGAAACCATATTCCAAGAAACGCGGCTTTGGGATGAAGGTAAACAGTGTACTTTCAGTATGCGGGTGAAGGAAGGTGCGAGCGATTACCGGTATTTCCCGGAACCGGATTTGCCTCCTTTGGAAGTTTCAGCCGATCAATTGCGCGATTGGAAAGCTCAACTCCCGGAATTGCCGGCAATGAAGCGCCACCGCTACGAAACCGATCTCGCTCTTTCTCCCTACGACGCGCGGGTGCTGACTGACGACAAAGCGGTGGCGGAGTATTTTGAAAAGTCGATCGCCGCCGGTGCTGCTGCTAAAGGAGCTGCTAATTGGGTGATGGGCGATATCACTGCTTACCTGAAAAATGAAAAACTGGCGATCGGAGAAATTCCTTTTCAACCGGAGGATTTGGCCGAACTGCTGGCGTTAATTGAGGCCGGCACGATCGGCGGCAAAATCGCTAAGGATATTTTGCCGGAGTTGCTTGCTGGCGGCGGTTCTCCTCAAAAATTCGTCGAAAGCAAGGGTTTGATTCAAATTTCGGATACAGGGGCGATCGATCGGGCGATCGATGCCGTGTTGGCCGCCAATCCCAAGGAACTCGAACAGTACAGAGCTGGCAAAACCAAGCTGCTGGGCTTTTTTGTCGGTAAGGTGATGAAGGAAACGGGGGGCCGGGCAGATCCGAAATTGACCAACGAGCTGCTGGCGGCCAAGCTGAACGGCTAAGGCTCAGCGGCCGTTAACTGGGCCGTGTAGCGGATACAGCGGCGGGCGATCGGTTTTTCCTGAGTCCGCCGCGCGATCGCCCTTCCCGCTTTATGCTAACTTTATAATTAAATACACATTTCTTTACAATATCTTCATGTTTAGGGGTATCACCCCTCAGTACAGTCGTGTTATATTATGTTATGTAGATGCACCCTGATGGCAAGGAGAGTTACTTCGGTAGCTCTCTCTTTTTTTTGTCTTTTTTTTTGCCGGCACTGACGTGGAAATACGGATGATATCAAGTCCGGTTAATTGCTGATAAAACTTTTACGGGGATAGGGCATAGGGCATAGGGCATAGGGCAGGCGGCATTGTGGAACCGCGAAGATTGAGGGGGACGAAGGAAATTATTTATGCCCAATTCTTCAATTCCAGTCTTGGACGCACTCCGCTCAAAGAAACCGGGTTTTTTGCCGAATCTGAGCGTCACAACCAACTATTTTCGCAAAACCCGGTTTCTAGGCTCCTATGCAAATGCTATCAGCCTTTGCGCCAGCCATAGCTGTTAACCAAAATTTAATCCGAGGGGTGTTACCCCACACGCTGGATGTGTTATATTGTGTTATGTAGATGCACCCTGATGGCCGGGAGAGTTACTTAGGTAGCTCTCTCTTTTTTTTGTCTTTTTTTTGCGGGGACGGGCGTGTAAATACGGATGCGGGAGAATCGGGAGAATGGGAGCGGGAGATTGAGAGAATGAGGGAGAGCGGGGGAGATGGGTAGAGGGAGAGGGAGAAGGGGAGAGCGGGCCACACCGATTATTGATGACCGATACTTCGGCGGAGTTTATCCGCAAGCGTTGCCGAAAAGCTCAGCACAAGTGACCGATGACCGATTACCGATTAATATCAATTTGAGTTATTAACTAATTTTGACAGTATGAGCGAACAAGCTAGCGACCTAATCAAGCAGGGGATTTCACAGTATCAGGCGCACCAATTTGAGGCGGCGCTTGATTCTTGGCAGGAAGCGCTGGCGCTGTACCGCTCAATGGACGATAAGCGCCGATCGGGTGCGGCGCTCGGTAATATGGGCGTGGCTTACGAAGCGCTCTTGAATTACGATCGCGCGATCGACTGTTACCAGCAGCATTTGGTGTTAGCGCGGCAAATTGGCGATCGCCGGGGCGAGGCGAATGCTTTGGGAAATCTCGGCAATGCTTGCTGTGCTCTAGAAGATTTTGCTGCTGCTATCGATTACCAGCAGCAACGTTTGGCGATCGCGCGGGAAACGGGCGACACTCGCGGGGAAGAGGAAGCTTTGGGCAATTTGGCCCTAGCTTTCGATGCTGATGGAGATTTGCCTAGTGCGATCGAGTGTTATCAGCAGCAGTTGTCGATCGCGCGCGCGCACCATGACGATCGCATTGAGCGCAGCGCTCTCAAAAGTTTGAAACTCGCTTACAAATATTTAGCAGATTACGAGAAAGCCGACGAGTACAGACAGCAGCAATTGGCGATCGTGCGGGAACTATTTTTAACCGATAAAAATAAGAACTTTGTAGAACTTGCAGAAACAGTTGGTTTGAATCCACTGGAAGATTTTGCCGGAGCAGATTTAAGCAATTTCGACTTGCACTACGCTGATTTTAACGGCGCGGATTTGCGCGAAACCAACCTCCGGGGCGTCGATTTAACCTTGGCGGATCTCAGCGGTGCTTTGCTGAGCGCTGCTATTTTAATTGATGCTAATTTGTGCAATGCCAATTTGCGGGATGCTGAACTCAGCAGCGCCAATTTGAGCGGTGCAGATTTGCGGACAAAGCTGCCGAGGGCAAATTTAACTGGTGCAAATTTAACCGACGCCAACTTGAGCAGTGCTTATTTACCGAATGCGATTTTGGTTAATGCAAATTTGACAAATACTGATTTAAAGAATGCTGATTTGAGCGGTGTTGATTTGAGCGGTGCGAATTTAAACGGTGCCGATCTGAGCCGCGCTGATTTGAAAAATGCGGTGGTGGAAAATACGAGGTTTGCTGGTTGTTTGGGAATTTCGGCAGCGGTAAAAATTGAGTTGAGGGCGCGGGGCGGGATTTTTGAGTAAAATGGGAATGTTGGTAATTGTAGAGGGGAATAAAAGCGATGACTGCTGTAACTGCAAAACGATTCTCGATCGCCGAATATCACCGTTTGGCAGAACTGGGATTTTTTGAGTCCGATAACCGATTTGAATTGATTCGCGGAGAAATTATCAAAATGGCTGCTAAAGGTAGGCTTCACTCGGTTTGTAACTCCCGCCTGTTTGGAAAATTGTATTCCCTGCTAGAAGACAGAGCGATTGTGCGCGGTCAGGAACCGATTATCTTGTCTGATGATAGCGAACCAGAACCTGATGTTGCGATCGCCCGCAATCGCTCTGATGATTATGTATCTTCTCACCCTCTAGCTGCTGATATTTTGTTGGTAATTGAGGTTTCTGATTCTACTTTGAAATACGACAGGAAAACCAAGTTATCCCTCTATGCTGAATCGAGAATTTCTGATTATTGGATATTTAATTTGGTAGATATTCAACTGGAAATGCACAGCGAACCTTATCAAAAACAAAGAGGTGGTTTCGATTATCGAGTCAAACGAGTGCTTTTGCCGAATGAGGTTGTGGTAATTCCAGGTTTCCCAGATTTGTCTCTGGATTTGTCTTCGGTGTTTCCGGCGCAGATGGGTGAAGGTGAGGAGTGCGCAGGCGCAAGCTAAGGAAGTCGCCATCGCCCGGATTGATGGTATAATTCAAAAGTGCGATCGAACTCTTCACCAAAGTAGCGCTATGACCGCTCAAACTCTCGCTCGACCAGAACAAAGCGTCCAGCTATCGGGGATTAGTTGGCAAACCTACGAAGCTTTGCTTGCCGAAATCGGCGATCGGCAAATTCGACTGACATACAATCGCGGCAATCTTGAAATTATGGTACCATCCCCAGAACACGAACTTTTCAAAGAAGTATTGGGTCGATTTGTGGAAACCTTAGCTGAAGAATTAGATGTGAAAATTGGACCTCTTGGTTCTACTACATTTAAACGTCCTGAACTTAGCGGTGTAGAACCAGATAAATGTTTTTACATCCAGAATCTTAGTGCAATTAAAGGCAAAAAAAGAATCGATATGAGTCAAGATCCGCCGCCGGATTTAGTGGTGGAAATTGATATTACCAGCCGTTCCGAAAATAGCTTGCAGATTTATGCGGATCTGGGAGTGCCGGAAGTTTGGATTTATAATGGAGTGCGATTCAGAATTAACAGATTGGAAAATGGAGAATACGTTGAGTGCGATCGCAGTTTAGCATTTCCCAGCGTGGCTGTTTTAGAGATTGTCCGATTTTTGGAACAAGCAGAAACAATGGACTATTTGGAATTAATTAAAGCCTTTCGGATTTGGGTAAAAAGCCAAATTCAGCAAAATTAATCCAGGAGGGAGCGAATTTAACAAAAATTACAATTTAAACCCGCGAAATAAAGCTGTGTTGCGCTCGATTAGAGATGATAAACTAATTTAAATATCAATTACAGTCTGGCAAAGCCAGCACTTCTACCGATATGCGATCGCTAGAGTCTCACAACAAATACCCAGATTGCTTGTGGATGCAGTTAGAAGCCATTCCAGTGCGATCGGTTGCAGCCCAAACTCAGCAGCTCGAAATTCACTTGAGCCTGAATTTTAACGAGCATTGGGAACCCCTGCTCGGCGGTAGAATCAAATTTGGCCTGCAAGGCGGGACGCTTAAGCTAAATCTGGAAAACTGCGAACTTCCCGCAGCATCGCGGCAGTTGGTGGGTGATTTCAAGCTGTCGCCAATCGAAGAAACGCAGCTTGTTCCAAGCAGTCCAGAAATTTTAGTGACTGAAAGTCTGCGGGTAATTCAAGGCCGCGAGAATGCGGAAAAAAAATCGGAAAGTGACTCCACTTTTTGTCACGTTTCCACAGTAGGCGAGGATACAAAGCCTGCTTGGATTTTTGCATCAGAACGGGGCAACCCAGTATTGAAAGGTTGGCTGAAAAATGCTAAACTGGGAGAGTTTTTCGCCCAAAAATTGCGGATAGCAGCGGCTTTTGAAGTTGCGAAAGAAGATATTTACATAACAGATGCGGAGGGTTTGTGGCCGCACGAAATCACGCCAAATCAACATTCGATTTTAGAAAGAATCCTGACTGTATACTTGCAAGCAAACAAACTCCAACCGGCTCTCAGTTGGGGGCTATTGTCCTACAATTTGCCTCCGGTTGAACAGCCGGAGGTGGAAATTTTCCCGCAAGCTGAAGCTGAATTGCAGGAAATGGTCGATCGCATTATTTCCGCTGAAACAGACGATTTTGCGGAGTTGGCAAAAATCGCCAATCTCAATCCAGCACTGGATTTCGCGGGTAGCAGCTTGCGCGGGACGACGTTAAGTGCAGTGGATTTTAGCAGCGCAAATCTCGATCGGGCAAATTTCCGGGGTGCAAACTTAAGCGATGCCGATTTCAGCGACGCCAACCTGCAAAATGCTAAATTAGGCGGTGCAGATTTGAGCGGCGCTTTCTTAGGAAATGCAGATTTGAGCGGCGCAGATTTGCACAAAGCAAGTCTGGCTTTAGCAAATCTCAGCGGTGCAGATTTGAGCCGCGCCAATCTGCTGGAAGTGAACTTAACAAATGCTAATTTCAGCGGTGCGAATGTCGAGTCGGCGAGGTTTGGGAATAACTCAGGACTTGCGGAGGATTTGAAGGCGAATTTAGAACAGCGGGGAGCGATTTTTGAGGAAGTTTAGTCGGTAAGTAGGTGAAAGGCAGGGGTGCATCTCATTTTTGCAAATATCTTCGTAGGGGCGAAGCATTTCGGCAGT
>JAUBOG010000102.1:0-16197 GCA_036700105.1 Microcoleus occultus BM001215583 | reverse complement strand
CCCTTGGCAAGGGGGGGTTGGGGGGGTTAAACGAATATACTGCCGCAGCAAACCGTTGACAAAACTGCTGAGTCCTGAAAAGCCGTTTTCTTTTGCTAGTTGAACCGTGGTGTTGACTGCGGCGGAGGGGGGGATGTTGTTGAGATATTGGAGTTGATACAAGCCTAAATGCAGGATTGTGCGGAGTTCTGGCGGTTGTTGGGAGGATTTTTTTGTTGCTAGTTTGTCGATGATAAAGTCGATCGCCCGCATTCTCCTAACGCTACCGTACACTAATTCTGTGACTAAACGCCGATCGAGGTCGGTGAGTTGAGAATTGCGGAAAGCGCGATCGAGGGCGGCATCGGCAAATGCACCGCGGCGGTGGACTTCGCGGAGTGCGAGAAAGGCTATTTGGCGGGGGTTTTGCATAGTTAAGATATGGGGGCCTAGAAACCGGGTTTTTTACGATGATACTTCGTTCGTACTCGAAGATTAGACAAAAACCCGGTTTCTTTATCGGAGTGCATGGGGCCCAGAAACCGGGTTTTTACGAGAAAACTTCGTTGTTATCGACAGATTCGGTAAAAACCCGGTTTCTTTGTTGGAGTGCACAAGTCCTGTTTTACTTATTCTATTTTTCCTGACACCAAAGGTTCTAATAAATTGCGTTCTTCAATGGGAAGTTCTAGCAAAACTCGTCTGTCGCCCTTGGTTTCCTTATAGCGGACAGCCGCATTCAGCAGGCGCATGGGAATTTGGAATTGTTCGCAGTTGCTAGTTGGTTCTTGCCACAATTCTAACCAAGTGCGTGCGGCTTTGTCGCTGACCATTTCTGACATTAGCGCGGGGATGTTTCGCACTATTCCCTGTCCTAAGATTGAGAGATATTTGTGTTTTTCGTAAACTGCAATTAGGCTGGTGATACGAGTTTGAGATAAGTAAGTCGGCGCTTTAAAACACAACTATGTAAACTATTGTAAAGTGTCCAAATGCTTTCTATTGGCTGACTTAAGCCTGTTTACATACTGTTACATGGTTCGGTTTAATCCCGCCTACCTACTTATCGCTGCATAGTTGCTGGTGAATAGGGTACTGATAATTAATTGGGCATCTTCGGAAGCAGCTTGTTTTCCGGGTTCAAGGCGTTGAAATGCGTCGTCTAAGGCAGCGATACCTTCATCCCAACGATTAAATTCGAGAATGGCAATTGCGCGGGCGAAGAAGACAGATAGATATTGCTCGTCAAGTTCGATCGCTCTATCGCAAGATATTAAAGCTTCTTCATAGCGGCCGAGATTATCCAGCACCCAACCTCGGCTCAACCAAGCCCACTGATAATTGGCATCAAGTTCGATCGCGCGATCGTAAGATACTAATGCTTCTTCATCACATTTGAGGTTGTAAAGTGTATAGCCTCATAAAGCCCAAACCCACGGATGATTTGTATCAAGTCACCTGGTTTCCTGAGCTCTGCCTGGAAACCGATATTTAGAGGCTCTGCCTCCTCGGTTGCGGAGCAAAACAATTGCCCGAAATATTTTCCGTAATAATTATATACGTTCAAAAGCAGTGTTGGACTGCCCTTAACAAGCAAACAAGCGCCCCTAGCTGTTCCTAGAGACGCTTTCGATCGCTGGTTTTTTTCAGAGCGGCTGGCTGCCACCAGAAACGCTCGTCAAGTTCTCATGTTTATGGTCTTTGTACAGACCAAGGAGTTTATATGTCCGATTTTAGCACAAACCAAGTCATTCTGGTTTCTACGGCTACAACAGATTCAGCGACAGCGCCTGAAACTGGAGGTTTTATGCCATTACTAATGTACGGAGGAGTTGCAGTAGCCGTGATTATTGCGATGGCTTACTTTTCCCAAACTTTGCTCAACTCAATTACTCAGTTAACCAAAACCCTGAACAAAAAACAAAAATAATCCCTAGTTCCCCGCCTCTGCCTCGCTTGTCTCTGATTCGCGGGACGCGGGAGGCTCTGCCTCCCAATCTGCGTCCCCAGACAGAGCCGGCGAACGAGAAAAAATGATAAAAAATCTGAAACATATTCCTTAAGACTTGTTATAATACACAAAACTTCATACTTTCCTCACACTGGATGACCTTTTTCAACGCCTCCGAACCCCTAATCCGCTGCAAACAGGAACATCTCGACGTACAAGACATTGAAGGCCTGTTGCGGCTCCGCTGGCAAATTGGAAACATTACTCTTTTCTCAGGACTTTATACCCGCATCGACCAAACTTTTTTGCTTTGGGGTTTGGTGACAGGGGGTATTTTTTTTACCGCTCAGTTTTTCCCGATCAGTTGGAGCTTTCAGGCGATTTTGTGGTCAACTTTGACTCTTGTTGGCACTGCGGTAATGGCTGTTTTGACTTTGTTTTGGGTGAAAGTCGAGCGTGTTAGCTGGATTCTTTACTCTTGGGCGATTTTGATGATTTCTGGTTTGGTGCTGACTGATTGCAGTATTTTTGCCGGTTGGGGATTTTGGTTGCTGCACCTTTGCGAGTTGTGGTTGGGCTTGAGCGCGATCGGCTATTTGTTGACGGGATTCGGTTTGCGATCGCGCACTTTTATCCTAATTGCACTAACTCATTTATTTAGCATACCTCTATTAACATTCGTTGCCCCTTGGCAATATCTAACCACAGGCATAATTATGGCGGGCTGTTTGCTGTTATTGTCAGAATTGCAGTGGGATATGCGATCGCCGATCGAGAATAGCTTGCTGAGCGAAGAACAGAAAGAATTCAACCGCATTCAACAGCAACTGCGGCAAATAAGCGTGACTTTACGCAAATAACTCACTGTTATTTCTTCCTTCGCAAAAGAGAACTAAAGGCAGTTTATCTGATTAGAATGTAAAAAAATGTGTACGATCCCTGACAATTTCCAGAAATCGTACACAATAGAAATATGCAGCACTAATCACAAAAAAAATCAACCAGAACAGGGGTTTTGCTGTTTGACCTGTGCATCGCCAACCGAAGGAGAACGGTGTCTGGAAGGCGACTGGATTCCAATGCTGTACTAATCACCATAAAAGTTGATTGCGATCGACAGTAGCTGTTGAAACTAAAAAAGTGGTGCAGGGTTTTTACCGTTTCCCCTGCTTTGCAGTCTCCGAGGAGAGGCTAAACCCTCTACTAGAACCGTCTGAGGAGATTGGCACAAAATTCGATAGCCTGTGGGCATCATTTTTGAGCTAACTGTTTAAAAAAATAAAAAAATGCTCGTTTATGAGCTTTGCAGGACTTGCGATTAAGCAAGTCCTGTTTTATGATTGGAAATGCGATCTGATACCAAATCCGGGTAACATATCCCCTTTATTAGTGGTAGGGTGCGTCGCTCGATCCGAGTCGCCAGCAGCGTCCGTTACTTGTGGCGACGCACCCTACGCCTTGCGATTAAGCAAGTCCTGTTTTATGATTGGAAATGCGAGCTTAAATCCCCAACTGCTTTAAGAAGTCGGGGCTATGGGTATTATGTTTTCTCAGGTGTGCGCGATCGCAGGATATCCCGCACTTCCATTAAAATCAGTCCTAACATATTTTTGCCGCTGCCGTCTTTGCCGCAACCCCAATAATAATCTCCGGGAGCATTTTCGACGATTTCCTCATCATCAGTAGCGAGTAAAATTTCGCGGATATCGGCATGAGTCTCAAATTTGCGGAGTACAGCTTTTCGCATGATATCATCTTTCACTTGTTCCCAATCCGGGCGCAGGGGAAGCTGGCGAGAGCGTCCCATATTCGCAGCATCTTTCGGCGTTTTTACCTGGCGAATTCGATCGCAGTGAGGTGTATTGGGAAACTTTTGTGCTTGAAAATAATGCTCGCTAGTCGGCCAGTATTTTCCGTCTAACTCGAAACCGTGGCTAGAAAAGTTAGAAAAACATCCGCAGTCGCCGCGAGTGGTGTAGAAGTAGATAGTCATATTACATCATTTGACAGTTGACAATTGACAGTTGGACTGTTTATGGTGAGGGGTTTGGGGATATATTCATGAGCTGAATTATGTCAATACCAATGTGTTGTTTGCTATAAGTCAGATTAATTACCGATCGATTATATTCGGGGATTGGGCATTGGGAATTGGTTATTGGTTATTATAACGAACAACCAACAACCAACAAATAACAACTAACTAAAAAGTTTTTGTTTCTTCCTTTAGTTGCCGTCAATTTTACGTCTCTTCCCTATCCACTATTTTGAACTGCAAATCAATATCTTCGAGAGCAGAACCGATGTAAGACAGCAGCGCATAGATGAATACAATCACCCCTACCATTTCCAAAATTTCTTCAACAGAAACCATCAACCCGTAGATCACGTTTCGCTGACCTACTGCATCTGCATAATAGCCGCAAACCATTTCCATGCCAAGTGCTCCGCCGACATATATACTGCCGGCCAACAGAAAAAGCTGGCGGGTTTTTTGGGGTAGGTGCCGGAGAAACTTGAGATAAGCTAGCGCAGTAAGCAAAACAAAAATCGCGCCCGGAATTACCCAAATAAAGTAAAAAAATCCGCCTAAATTCAGGGCCTTTCGCAAGTCGTCAATAATTAATATTTCGTGAATGCTCAAAATTTCATCTAAGGACAAAAATAAAAAGATGAACCCTAGCGCTTTCCAGTGCGACACAAATCGATCGCCCTGCTTTTTCTTGGCAGTAGCAATAATACCTAGCAAAATCGCACAAAACAACAAAGTAAATGACGAGTACCACGAGGGATAATTTATTTCTCTATCTAGATTAAACAAAGCGATCCAGCGTTCGCGATAGTTAAAACCGTATCGCAGAACTTGTACGGTAACGCCAACCACAGCAAAGAAGAGCACCCAAATACTGAGAGAGAAGGCTACTCGCTTGGGAGAAATCGGTATAATAAATTTCATTAACTTTTGGGGTAAGTAGACACACAAAAATACAACTATAAAGTAAAAAGTTCAAAATGGGAAGAGCGGCGAAATCCGCCACTTCAGATTTCGAGCCATAAACAACCACGGATAACTGACAATGCGCGTTCGCATCCAAACTTTTACTGTCCGCAAACGATTTGCCCTTACTATCAGTCGCGGTACAACTTCTCAAACTACGAACTTGTGGATTAAATTGGAACATGAAGGCATCGAAGGTTGGGGAGAAGCTTCGCCATTTTCCACAGGTACTAGCCCCCAAACTACCGAAACTCTGTTATCAGCATTGCAGGAAGCTGCACCGTTACTGGAAAAATTCACTCCGTACGATCGCCAAAAAATCGAACAAGTATTAACAAATGTAAAGTTACTCTCAGCCGCCCGTGCTGGGATAGACATGGCAATGCACGACTGGCTGGGCAAAAAAGCAGGCTTGCCGCTGTGGAAAATGTGGGGATTAGATCGATCGCGCATCGTCCCCATCTCCGTCACAATTGGGATTAATTCGCCATCTAGTGCGAGGGAAAGAGTGCGCGATTGGTTTGGCACAAATCCGGGCGATCGAATTAATCCAAAATATCGCGCCGTCAAAGTAAAATTAGGCAATCCCGCCGGAATAGAAGCCGACAAAGCGATGTTAATCGCCGTCATGGAAGAAGTACCAGCTAACACTCAAATCAGTGTCGATGCTAATGGCGGCTGGAGTTTGACAGATGCGATAGAAATGTGCAATTGGCTGAATGATTACGACATTAAATATGTCGAACAGCCGCTTTCAAAGGGCGCGTTAATTGATGAATATTCCCAACTGTATTCTCAGTCACCCTTGCCTTTATTCGCGGATGAAAGCTGTTTCAACAGTCAGGATATACCTCGATTAGCTGGCTGCGTCCACGGCATCAATATCAAAATGATGAAATCGGGGGGAATTACCGAAGCGATGCGGATGATTCACGCAGCAAAAGCTTGCGGTTTGCAAGTAATGTTCGGCTGCTATTCTGATAGTGTGTTGGCAAATACAGCAGCAGCACAACTTTCACCGCTAGCCGATTATTTGGATTTGGACAGTCACTTGAATTTACTAGACGATCCTTTCGCAGGTGCTGTCATAGAAAATGGGTGTTTGATGCCAAACGGGCGATCGGGATTGGGAGTGCAGCGAATTGACATTGTAGAATAGAAGTATCGCTCAAAACAAATCTGGAGATAGTATGATGCCAGTAGAATCAATAGGACAGGAAATTGATAGAGAAGCCAAGCTTTTCTATGAAACATACAAGCCGCCGACTGATTTAATTTTTGATGATGGTGCAGAAATGGAAAGCAACCGCCACCGCATAGCAATGACCGTTTTAATCCGTTCCGCAGAACAAGGTTTAGCTAACCGGAACGATTTTTTTGTCGGTGGCAATATGTTTATTTATTACAGCGTTAAACAGGTTCGGAATCAGGATTTCCGAGGGCCGGATTTTTTCGCTGTGTTGGGTGTGGACGGCACTACTTCCCGACAAGGCTGGGTAGTTTGGGATGAAAATGGACGTTACCCGGATATCATTTTGGAATTGTTGTCACCATCAACTGCTAGTCAGGATCTAGGCAAAAAAAAGGATATTTACGAGCAGGTTTTTAGAACGCCTGATTACTTTGTTTTCGATCCTTTCGATCCGAATTCTTTGCAAGGATGGCGTTTAGATGGCAACCTGCGCTATCAGCCGTTAATGCCCAACGAGCAGGGTTGGCTGTGGTGCGAAACGTTAGGTTTTTGGTTGGGTACTTGGGAAGGAATTGTCGATCGAGAAACAGCCACTTGGGTGCGTTTTTTCGATGAATCTGGCAATTTAATTTTGTTGCCGGAGGAAGCAGCTCAACAGCAAGCCGAAACTGCTCAACAGCAAGCGCAAGCTGCTCAACAGCAAGCCGAAGCCGCTCAACAGCAAGCCGAAGCCGCTCAACAGCAAGCGCAAGCTGCTCAACAGCAAGCGCAAGCTGCTCAACAGCAAGCGGAACAGGAACGCCAGCGAGCCTCGCGACTAGAGGCCCGATTGCGAGAATTGGGAGAAGATCCGAATGTTTTGAACCAGTAATCCCAAATCATAGCTAATACTCAATCGATTTTAGATTTTAGATTTTTGCTCCCATCTAAAATCTAAAATCTAAAATCTCCAATCTCAAAAGTGAATCAATGACTAAAAAATATCCCATTAAAAATGGCAAAGTTGCTATCTTGCTGCACGAGGGAATTCTCGGCACGGCCGGTAAAACAGGTTTAGCATTTTTGCGCTACAGCGAAGCACAAATTGTAGCAGTAATAGACCGCAAATGTGCCGGACAATCTTTATCTGAACTAACTCGCATTCCACAACAAGTCCCGATCGTTGCTTCTGTCGCCGAAGCGCTGCAATTTGCGCCGGATATTCTGCTCATTGGTATCGCTCCTTCCGGCGGTGTTTTGCCTGCGGAATGGATGGCAGAAATTCATCAAGCCGTAGCAGCAGGTTTGTCGATTGTCAACGGTTTGCACACCAAAATTGCACCGCTAATTGCAGTGTCTTTAACCGAAAATCAATGGATTTGGGATGTGCGTCAGGAACCGGAGAATTTAGGGGCGATCGCATCTGCTGCATCTGCTAAATTAAGTTGCCGCCGCGTGTTAACAGTCGGCACAGATATGAGCGTCGGCAAAATGTCAACTTGTTTGGAACTCAATCGCTATTGCTTGCAGCAAGGTTTGAATTCCAAATTTTTAGCGACCGGACAAGCGGGTTTAATGATAGCAGGAGAAGGCGTTGCTTTGGATGCAGTGCGAGTTGATTTTGCGGCCGGTGCTGTCGAACAAATGGTGATAAAATTGGGTTCGGATTGCGATATTCTGCACGTAGAAGGGCAAGGTTCGCTATTGCATCCGGGTTCGACGGCGACTCTGCCGCTGCTGCGGGGCGCGCAGCCAACTCACTTAATTTTAGTACATCGAGCCGGACAAACTTGCATTCGCAATCACCCGCACGTATCGATTCCAAGTTTATCGAAAGTAGTTGAATTGTACGAAATGGTGGCTGCTGCTGCGGGTGCTTTTGTCGGGGCGAAAGTCTGCGCGATCGCACTCAACACTCATCACTTAAATGAGGCAGAAGCGCTGTTAGCGATCGAGCAAATTCAAGCGGAAACGAGATTGCTTTGTACCGATGCGGTACGGTTTGGTGCAGAGGTGTTGTTAAGGGCGATCGACAATTAGTATGCTAGAATAAATTTCAATTGAAGATGCAAAGCCATGACACAATCAATTCAAGCCAAAACATTGACCCTGGGCGATGTCAAAACCAAATTTAGCTTGCAACTTGCAGAATCCGAGGAATTATTCCGCGAGTGGATTGACGATTTACCAGAAATTACTGAGGTCGAAAAGCGATATTTAGACAAAGTAAAGGCTGGCTATGCTAACAGTGCCGACTACCCCATGATAGAAGATACCGTGAAAATGGTGGTACTTGCTCCCTTGCTATTTTTAGCAGATTTATACCTGACTCCCTTTCACATAGAGGCAGAAAAATCGGTGGAACTTGTCACCGTGGATGAAGGTATACTTGTCAGGGGAAGTATTGATGTTCTGCTTTTAATTGAATCTTTTTGGGTTGTTGCGATCGAAGCCAAGCGAGCGCAATATTCAGTTGAAGCTGGACTTCCCCAGTTACTTTGTTATATGTTGAGCAACCCCAATCCAGACCGACCAACTTTTGGGCTTCTGACAAATGGCAGCAACTTCAGATTTATCAAATTGATTAAACAAGACACTTCGCAGTACGCTTTATCTTATGAGTTCGTAATAGATCGTGCCAATGATTTTTACGAAGTATTTCGCATTTTGAAGCGATTATCGGGTATAATTTCGAGTTACAGCACTTCTACTTAAATTCACAATATGGAGCTAGTAAGGTGCGTCGCCAAGGAGTGAATCTGCAAGTTTCATCCTTATCTCTCACAGCGACGCACCCTACAAATCAGCAGCAAACAATGAGGAGGTTGAAATCTCAACCCAAACGAGACAGTCAACAGGAATCACAATGAATAAAAGTTCTTTTTCCTTGCCGCCACAATGCGCCATCCGCCCAGCCTGCGATCGAGATATCAAATCAATTAGAATGTTAGTGTGGAGCGCAAGACTCGATCCGACTCAGTTGCGCTGGCAGCAATTTTGGGCGATCGAATGCGAGGGAAAATTGGTGGCTTGCGGGCAGTTGCGGAACTTTGCGGGCGCGCAAGAATTGGGCAGTTTGGTTGTGGCGAAGGATTGGCGCGATCGAGGTTTGGGAAGCTACCTCACAAAATATTTAATTGCACAAGCTACTGAACCGCTATATTTAGAATGTTTGGGAAAGCGACTCGCATCATTTTATACTCGCTTTGGCTTCACAGAAGTTTCCGTACAAGAATTGCCGCAGTCGCTTAAATTTAAGTTCGGTTTGTCTCAATTGGGTAAAACTTTATTCAGAATTCCTGTCACAATTATGCAGTATCAAGCAGGTTTTCTGTAATTATGACTTTTATGAATTTAAGATTCTGAATTTATGAATTGATTTTAAGTGCGATCTGTTGAATAATTGCGATCGCAGGGTGCGATCGGGCTGCATCGATCGAAAACTCTTAAGTAAGTCGCGATCTCTGTCTCTGTCTCATCAGATAGTAGTCACGGACTAGATATGTCAGGAATTAGGCATTCTAGCGGTGCGATAAGGCTTTGAGATGGCTTTTTCCGATCGCTCCGGTAACGCTTCTCTCGCAATGACAGAATTACCCGATCTGTGTGTCCAGGACTATATGTAGGGATATTCCGGATCGGGCGATAGACACTGCGTAAGTTCAGAATTCACAGACAGCGGTAGTCCAGTTGGCGCAAGTGGCACAGATATAACCCCGACTTGTAGCCTAAAATCCCTGAAATATCGTTGAATGTGGGTGCAGAAGTGTCACGTGCCAATACCAGAAAGGGAAAGTGGACGGGCGATCGTACCAAACACATTCGATTCCTGGCAAATTAGTAAATGTAAAGCAAACGACTCACAACCCAATCAAAAAAAAGCAAGCCAAAACATCAAACATTTTCACAGTCTCAGCAATTCGGAATCAGTCAATCTCTACTGTAGATAACCACATCCACCCTTGAGGTAAATCCCACCAACGCCCAAACCGCTAAATCCTCAATTCCATCCCCGGTAATTACCCGATTTAGGACTTTTTTCAACAGGTTTGCAATTCCCTTAACTATTTCCCAACTTCTTGAAATTTTATCCTGAAAAAGGGGCGAAGACCGGAAGAATGAAATATAAGGGTAATAAATAAATTTCAACCCAGGAAATGCAGCCTCATCAAATTGCATACAAACAAAAGTACATTATATATTAACACAAAAGGAGTCAGGGAAATGTTCAACGTAGTAAAAGCTTTCGGTTCTATCTTTTCTACTCAAGCATACGGCACTGCAAATAATATGTTAATCGACAATTACATCAACACCAATTTCAATTACTTCAACGAAGAAGCAGTCGTCGATGAATCGATTTGCCCGAATCAAACAGGCCGCGTCCGGTTCCAAGGTAGCTGGTGGCCCGCACGGTGCGACAGCCAAATCACATTAACACCTGGAGACACTGTTTATGTCATCGGCGTTGACAACATCACTCTCTTAGTTTCCCTCGCACCCGCAGACTAAACTAGAGCCTGAAAAAACAGAAACATCGATCTCAATCGAGGAAATGCAGCCTCTCAAATAGCATCAATAGAAAACTACATTATATTAACACAACAGGAGTCAGGGAAATGTTCAACGTACTAAAAGCTTTCGGTTCTATTTTTTCTGTTCAAGCCTACAGCACCGAAAATAATATGCTAATCGACAATTACATCAACACCAATTTCAACTACTTCAACGAAGAAGCTGTCGTCGATGAATCGATTTACCCCAATCAAACTGGTCGGGTTCGGTTCCAAGGTAGCTGGTGGCCCGCACGGTGCGACAGCCAAATCACGCTAACACCTGGAGACACTGTTTATGTCGTCGGTGTTAATAATATCACTCTCTTAGTTTCGCTCGCTCCCGCAGACTAAACTAGAAAGTAATTCAAACCTTTTCACTGTCAAAGCCCCGACTTCGCAGAAGTTGTCGGGGCTCTAATTATTCTGTTTTTTAGAAATTAGGAGACGGCAGTGCCGTGTCCCTACAATATTATTATCGAATATCGCGCTACAATGAAATGGCGTTTTTGAGAGCTTGTTTGTTGAGGCGATCGCCAATTTGAGATTCGCTACTTTCTGGGCTGACTGCTGCTGTTTCTGATGCTTTAGCGATCGGCGGTAGCGGTTCCAGCAGTTTCGATTGAGCTTCTTGAATTGAAGGGTAATTTGCAGTCCAGGATGAAATCGCTGCTGAAAGGACATCGCTCTCATCGGATAAAGGTTCAATTAGCTGCGCTAGTTCGGCTAATTGTGCCGCAGAAAAGAGCGATCGCTGCTGGGTTAACAGTTCGATAAACGAGTCGATATTTTGTTCTGGGACTGACATCGATTCGCGTTGGATTTTGTGAATTGTTTGCAGCACAAATTCTACAGACAAATCTAATAATTGTGCGATCGTCTCTAAATTCATTCCAAACGCTAGCATCCGACGAATGGCTTCTAACTTCGCCTGCCTTTCACCTTGTTCGAGTCCTTGTTCGAGCCCTTCTTCTAAACCTTCTTGCTTGACTTCCTGGTAAAATCGAGTTTGTCTGAGTTCGCTTAAATTCAACATGGCGGCAATTTCCTCGCGGCTTTTTTGGGGGAGTTTGTAGACAATAATTGTTTCGATGAGGTTGATTAAATCGCGTAGAACGATCGGATCGGATAACTGTTGGCGGGCCATTGCGATCGACTGCCGTGCTTGTTCTGCCGCTGTCTCTTCTGGCTCGATTACCAGTTTAACAACTTTCACCCCCAGCGATCGATCGGCGGCTTGTGGCAATTCATCGAGGTAAATCCGTTGGACGCGCTGACTGGTTAAGAGTTCCTGAAATTGCAGCATCTGTTCGTGTTCGATGCGACGATTGGGATAGATGACAACGACGCGCCAAGGATTGACGGGTTTGTATTGTCGCAAATAGAGAAAGAGTTCGCCAAAGATGCGGTAGTACAAGTCGGGATCGGGTTGAAACTGAACTTCCGCCAAGTAAAATGGTTTTTCCGGTGCTTCGGTTGTGGGGAGAAATAAGCCATCGATGCGGAATGCCAGTTGTTTGATTTCGCGGGAGGTGAATTCATAGGCGGCGGCTTCTTCTGGAGGGCGATCGATCAGTTCAAAGAAGAAGCGGGGAAATTCTTGAAACAGGCTGTAGAAAATGGTGTCTGTTTTCATCAGTTGTCGATGGGAGTCGAAGATTGGTATTTTACCATCTCAAGAGATAACTATGACGAACCGATCGCCTGGTTGAATTTTTTCGCAAAGGCGATCGGGATTTCTAGCTTTTATCTATTTGACTCGTCTCTCTCATCTTTCTGCAAGGCTGTCAGGATTTGAAAGCACAGCTTGAGCAGAAACAGCAGCAATCCTGCGTGGGGATTGAGGCAAGTGGCAACGCCCACTACAGCAAACTCGCTTACTTTGATCCATTTCTTTTTGTTGGATTTAGACATTAGGAGAACCTTTTTTAATGCTTAAATCCATTGGAACAACTAGGTTTCAGAGTTAGTTAAGCTGACTTAGCTGACTTAGGCTGACATAGGGAAAAAAAGTAGGTACACTATATCTGTAGCCTTCACTGACTAGCCTGCAATGCCATTTTCTAAGGACTTTTTGACCGAAATCGGTAGAGAAAAAAAGCTGACCGATAAACAGATAGATATTTTTGTCCTGCTCTTTGGTGAAGATAAAAATAAAGCGCAAATCGAGATTAAGCTTGGGACAACCGGAACGGCTATTAGTACCCAATTAACTGAGATATACAAAAAGTTTAAAATTAACGATACTGGCCCTGTTAAGGAAAAGCACTTGCGGCGTTATTTGGAGAATTGCCAGAAACCTCAATCACCGAGTTCACTTTTAGATCCGCCTGCGGAGAGGGAGAAAGATGATATTGATGCGTTAGTTCAGCAAGTACGATCGCGCCTTTTGCCTTTCATCACTGCCCCACATAGCATCATCGGCACAATGCGGATGTTCTCAGTGAGTCAACCTGTGCCAGTGGACAAAATTTACATTCACCTGAATGTGTTGGAGCAAGTCAGTTGTTCACGTCATTTTTCTAACTGGCGGAGCGAATATGAACCAGGTAATCGCCAGGATTTCGATCGCCTGAGTTTGAGTCAGGTTAAACAGCCACGAGTGGAGGCAATCTCAGTCATCAAAGACTACGCCAAATTGTTGGTGTTAGGTAAACCTGGAGCAGGAAAAACAACATTTCTTAAATCATTGGCAGTAAAGTGCATTCAGCCAGAGGAAAATTTTTTCGCTGATTTAGTACCGCTGTTTGTGGCGTTACCAGAGTTTGCGAAAATGGTTCACAAAACGAAAACGTCGTGGAATCTGTTGGATTATTTGGCTAAGGAATTGGCAAACCAATCGAACGGGTGCGATGCAAATGCCAAAGAGATTTTAGTGCAGGGAAGATCGTTAGTATTGCTCGATGGCTTAGATGAAGTGCCTTCAGAGGATATCGAGAATGTGATTGATGCGGTACGAGAGTTTGGTGGATACGGCAACAACCGATTGGTCATTACCTGCCGAACCCAGAGCCAGAAAGAGCTAGAAGGTTTTACGGATGTCGAAGTCGATAACTTTACGCCTGAACAAGTAGATCGATTCGTGGAAAATTGGTTCAAGATAGTCGATTCAGGTGCTCAGGCATCCCTTGCACCTCAATTACAGCAGCAACTTCGAGCAGTAGAGAACAAAACTATTGCAGAACTAACCGTTACACCCGTACTGTTAAATTTGATTTGTGCAGTTTTTTGGGATGAACAAGGCAACCTACCTAAGAAGCGTTTTCAGCTTTATGAAAAAGGCATACGTCTGTTATTGGAGCGACTGAAACGAATGCCCAGCGATCGGAAATTAACCATTGACATCAAAGAGGAGTTTTTGGCAGAGTTAGCAGTAATGTTATTTGAGAAAAATGACTATTTCCCTGAAGAACAAACTCTAGAAAAATTTATTTGTAACTATTTTGGAGTTGAACGTTCTACTGCCAGAAACATTATGAAAATATTCGAGACAGAAACCGGATTACTGATCGAGCGCTCGGCAGGCTATTGGTCATTTTCTCATCTGACTTTTCAAGAGTATTTAGTAGCGAAGTGGTTCATGCATCACCAAGATTTGCAGCAACTCATTTGTTATATGTATCAAGAACATTGGAAGGAGGTATTCCCACTAATCGTAAGTATGTTATCAGCTTCTGATTCAGAAAAGTTATTGACATTGCTCCAACATCGTACTAATGATTTAATTAAACATAATAAGCAGCTTCAAGAATTCTTGATTTGGGCAAACAATAAAACTGATTCTCTCCGAGATGCGCGATATAAACCAGCAGCCATACGGTCATTTTATATTTATTTTGCCGAGATTCATTTTAATTGTATTCAAGATTTTCTTTATCCTGCTAGGGATATTCTTGCCTATAAAATTGATCCTAATTTTAGGCAAGATGTAGCTGATAGTTACAAACGCCACAATACCGATCCTAGAGAATTTGTCTTTAGTCTGTCAAATGACATTGCAATTGATATTGCTTTTGCTCTTCTTTTTGATTCCGATCTTCTATTTACTTGGGCTATCAGGTATATGCAAAAAGCTATAGTTGAGCTTGAAATACCTCCTCAGTTAAAACTCGGTCTACAGTCTCTTATCGATTATATTTTACTTTGTCCACTTACCTTACCTACAGAGTGGAAAAGATGTAGAAGTATAATGCGCTCTATCATGATTAAGTATCGTAATATTGGACAACATAAAAGATTTACTAATTCTCAGCAAAGTCTGTTTGACAAGTATTATAATGCCAATGTATTGTTGTGGAATTGCTTGCATTCAAGTAATGGCAGCTTCGTAATTAGGCAACAAATTGAAGACGCTATACTATTACCGATCGCGGAAATCGAAAAACGCAAACAGGAAAAAGCAGAGTAGGGCAATTGGCTATAAATCCTGTCTTATCTAATTTCGGCAGGGTTTATTTCAATCAACCCTGCCTTGAGTATGCTTAAATAAGTTTAGACACTTACTAACCATATTTAAACCAGTGAACTTTCAATCAGTCATTGCCACTTTAAACAAATTCTGGAGCGATCGCGGCTGCCTGATCGCCCAATCCTACGACACAGAAAAAGGGGCGGGAACCATGAATCCCCACACCTTTCTCAGAGCGATCGGGCCGGAACCTTGGTCAGTCGCCTACGTGGAACCCTGTCGCCGCCCCACCGACGGACGTTATGGCGAAAATCCCAATCGCTTTCAACATTACTATCAATATCAAGTCTTAATAAAACCCTCTCCTCCTAATATCCAAGAAATCTATTTGGACTCGCTGAGAGCATTAGGAATTAAACCAGAAGACCACGACATTCGCTTTGTAGAAGACAACTGGGAATCTCCGACTTTGGGAG
The DNA here is from genome assembly GCA_036700105.1 of Microcoleus occultus BM001215583. Taxonomy (GTDB): domain Bacteria; phylum Cyanobacteriota; class Cyanobacteriia; order Cyanobacteriales; family Microcoleaceae; genus Microcoleus. Next base: position 661 of record JAUBOG010000102.1, on the reverse strand, counting down.
CTTGGGGTGTTGGCTGGGAAGTCTGGCTCGATGGCATGGAAATTACTCAATTTACCTATTTTCAACAGTGCGGGAGCATTGATTGTCGCCCGGTTTCGATTGAAATTACCTACGGGCTAGAACGCCTAGCAATGTATCTGCAAGAAGTCGATGCGATGACCAAAATTAAGTGGACAGATGGCATAACTTATGGGGACGTTCACTTGCAAGGGGAAATAGAACAGTGTACTTATAACTTTGAAGCTTCTAGTCCAGAATTGCTGTTTACGCTGTTTGGGCTGTACGAACAAGAGGCGGAACAATTGACTAAGAAAGGATTAGTTTTACCCAGTCTTGATTATGTGCTAAAATGTTCGCACACTTTCAATTTACTCGATGCTAGAGGCGTGATTTCGGTAACAGAAAGAACTCGGTATATTACTAAAATTCGCAACTTGGCGCGACGGGTGGCTCAGCTTTATTTGGAACAGCGCGAAAAGCTGGGTTTTCCGTTGGAAAAAACAGTAAAAGTTTGAGAAGGAAGAGGGCACGACACGGATACACGGATGAATTTAGTTGCGATCGTCCTCGACTCATACCAATTTTATAGGTTGTTGCATAGAATTCCGATCCCCCCTAACCCCCCTTAATAAGGGGGGGACAAGATTCCGATCAAAGTCCC
>JAUBOG010000844.1:0-1466 GCA_036700105.1 Microcoleus occultus BM001215583 | reverse complement strand
ATATTTCTTGTCCCCCCTTATTAAGGGGGGCTAGGGGGGATCTCCGGGCTAGTTTTATTTGACAATAATGCTAAACTATTGTAATTAAAATAAAGCAAAAAAGTATTGATTTCCAATGGCTTACACTGCACAAAAACTCCTAACTTTTGAAACATTTCTCGATCGATATTCTGACAACTTCCGCTACGAGCTCGCTGACGGAGAATTAGTTGAGATGGAACCCACAGGCCCCCACGAAACCGTCGGCGGTAAACTAGCAACTCAAATCGGCATCATCCTCGCAGCCGAAAAACTACCTTGGTTCATTCCGCGCACTTGTTTGATCCGTCCATTTTCAGACGCAGCTACCGCGCGCCGTCCCGATATTGTGGTGTTAGATGAAACCGCTCTTGTCAGCGAACCTCTCTGGGAAAGAGAACCTGTAATTACCCTGGGGCGATCGATTAAATTAGTTGTAGAAGTTGTCAGCACTAATTGGGAAACAGATTACGCCCGCAAAGTTGAAGAATATGCTCTTTTAGGAATTCCTGAATATTGGATAGTCGATTATCGCGGATTGGGGGGCGTGGCTTTTATCGGTAAACCCAAACAACCTACTATCACCGTTTGTCAACTGATTGACCAAGATTACATTCAGCAACAATTTCGACTCGGCGAACCGATTGTTTCTCCTCTTTTAAAGAGCTTGCAACTTCGCTTAGATGATATTTTACCCCGATAAAACGGCATTTACATCGATCGCTTAAGTTGCTTTCTTGAATCTAAAATCCCCAATCTAAAATCTAAAATCCGTTGATATGAATAACGATCGCACATCCAATCCAAACATCCCCCCGCACACCTGGAAACGTCCCATCGGCCTCGGTTGGGAGAATCCCTACACAGTCCGCTACGCCAGCAATCTCGACGACGGGCCCTGGCACGGAATGCCTCTGGGCGGGTTCGGTGCTGGGTGCATCGGGCGATCGCCCCGAGGCGATTTCAACCTGTGGCACATCGACGGCGGCGAACACATTTATCGCAATTTGCCCGCTTGTCAGTTCAGCGTTTTTGAAGAATCCGGCGGCAAAAAACAAGCTTTTGCACTGTGTACTGAACCCCCGAAAGATGGCAGTTTATCTAGTTGGAAATGGTATCCAAACGAAGGAAGTTCGGCAGCGGATTTTGTAACGGATGTAACGGATAAAAACCTGAAAAAAGAATTGCAATCTTCGGGGAGTTATCATGCTTTGTATCCTCGGAGTTGGTTTGTTTATGAAAATGTATTTCAGGCGGAATTAAGCTGCGAGCAATTTTCGCCGATTTTGCCGAATAATTATCAAGAAAGCAGTTATCCGGTAGCTATGTTTGAATGGGTGGCGCACAATCCTACAGATGCGCCGATTACTCTCAGCATTATGTTAACTTGGGAAAATATTGTGGGCTGGTTTACTAATGCTGTACCCCCCCAGCCCCCCCTTACTGAG
>JAUBOG010000843.1:0-1478 GCA_036700105.1 Microcoleus occultus BM001215583 | reverse complement strand
TTTGATCTACCCCCTTGACAATTTGCACTTTTTCTTAACTTGTCACAAATGGGCTGGTTATAACTTAAGTTAGAATCCGAATTCGATCGAAAGTACACCTTACAAACTGACAATGCCACGCTTAACAGCAACAATCACAGCTTGAGTGCGATCGCTAACATCTAACTTATTCAAAATCCGATTGACATGAGATTTGACAGTGCCTTCACCAATACTCAAAGCAGCCGCAATATCGGCATTGCTCATTCCCTGCGCCAGTGAGCGGAGCAGGGTAAACGCATCTAAATTAACTTGACAGAAAATCATATTTGTGCCTGAATTTTTCTTGGAGAAAACCTTTCTTAAAACTCTTAAATCTGATGCAATTAACCCAGTTAAAATCGAGCTTTAAGGACTTCTAAATTCTCAAAGCTGAATCAATTTAGATCGGGAATACGTTTTAGTTTTCGAGCGTTAGCTGGCAGAGTCTAAAATTTGCACTAAATAATTATTATCCATTCCCGCCAGATACCGCTTCATTTTTAAACTTCCTTTAAATCCTTTTTCTTGTTTCAGTAAATTGACAGCTAAACGCCGTAAAAGAGCAAAATTTTCAGGAGAATGATCTTTACGAATGCGACTCTTGTCTTCGGAAAAAGTAACATCCAATGTCCAATGTAAGCTATTTTCAATACCCCAATGACTGCGAATTGCTTGAGAAATCTTCTCGGCATTACTGGCTAAACTACTTAAATAAAACCGAACTTCTGTGGTAGTTTTATTCCACAAACGTCTTTCACTTACGACCATCACAACCGTTTTTAATCCAGTCCATAATGATTGATTATGAAGAGATGGCAACTCCGAGACTGCCACAGTCCAAATTTGTCTTTTTTCAACTCGATGATGCCCTCCTTCTATTTGTTGATAATAGCTATGCTCTCTGCCAGCAAACTCTTCTTTTCGAGCTAATTCAAACCAGTCTTTTACGTCTTTATGAAGAAGTTTTTGATTTCCCTTTAGCGCTAAAAGATAATCTCCTTTCTTCTTAATTATGAGCGCTGCTATTTCTTTCTGACACCCCATAGCATCGATAGTTATTATGCTTTTTTCAATTTCTAGCATATCTAACAAAGCCGGAATCGCTGTCACTTCGTTGGATTTTTTATTGACTTTTTTTTGCCCTAAAACTAATTGATGGGACGCCGACCATGCACTGACTATATGTAACGGTTTTTGGCTTTGATTCCGGTCATAAGATTGTTTCATTGTTTTGCCATCAATGGCTATGACTTCTAGCTCCAATTTTTTGGTAATTGAATTTACCCAACTCAAAAAACACTCTTGAAACTGCTTCGGTTCAATTCGAGCAAATACTCGACTAAATGTATCATGAGAAGGAATTCCATTCGGCAGTTCTAGAAAACTTTTTAGCCATTCATATCAGAAGTGTTGAACGCTTATTGATAGGATTCTGAAAATAGACATACGAATCCTAT
>JAUBOG010000101.1:0-16367 GCA_036700105.1 Microcoleus occultus BM001215583 | reverse complement strand
TCCAATCCTCTTCCTTCTAGGTAGAGGTCGCTCTCCAACTGTCAACTGTCAACTGTCAACTGTCAACTGTTGAACTGAACTTTCGGCTGCTTAGGTTGCACCTTACGGAGATAAAAAACTGTTGAGTTCAAAACTCAAAACGTTTTATCTTCCTCCGACGACGACATTTTTAATCCGCAAATGGGGGCCGCCGACGCTGACGGGCAAACCGCTCTGGCCGCCTTTACCGCAACCGCCGTAGGCATAAACTGAGTCGTTGCCGATCGACTCGATATCCTTTAAGGTCTGAAATACGTTGCCGCTTAAAGTAACATCGCTCACCGGTTCGGCCAATTTGCCGGATCGGATCATGAATCCTTCGGCTGCGGCAAAGGTAAACATTTCGCCGTTGGTTTGTCCTCCCAACATCCGCACTGCATACACTCCTTCCTCAATGTCGCCAACCATTTCGTCAAAAGAATGCGCGCCGGATTCGATCGCCGTATTAGTCATCCGCACCAGCGGCATAAAACCAGCGCTCAGAGCCCGGGCATTTCCCGTCGGACTTTCGCCCATTTTGCCCGCAGTCTCGCGATTGTGCATTCTCGCTGCTAAAACTCCATTTTTAATTAAATGCTTGCACTGAGCCGGCACGCCTTCGTCGTCGTATTTCAACGTTCCCGGCAATCCCGGCAAAGTTGCGTCATCAATTACATTCAATTGTTCGATCGCGACTGGTTTGCCCAAAGTCAGCAATTCCTGCATTTTCGGGTTTTCGTAAATGCCGTCTGCTTCCGACAAATGGCCGAAAGCTTCGTGAATAAATACCCCCGACAAATAAGGGTCTAAAATCACCGGATACTGGCCGCCTTTCACCGATTTTGCTTCTAATTGGCTCACCGCTCGAACGGCCGCACTCTTAACACGATCTTCGATATTTGTCAAGACATCGTAGTCCGATCGCGAGTGAATCGACTCGAACCCTTGGCGGACGACACCGCCCTCGCCCCGGGCGATCGCCCCGAAGCGCCCGGTCACGTCCAAGCGCTCTTGAGCGATCGAAGTGCCTTGAGAATTCACAAAATAAGTAATTCCGAACCGATCGCTGTAACCTGCCATTGTCGTCTGAATTCGCGGGTCATAATCTAACAGCAACTGGTTGTAAGATTCCAGCAACTTGCGCTTTTCGGCTAAAGTAATAGAGCGCGGGTCGCGGCCCAATTCCACCGCTACATAATCTTGAATCGGGGTGACATCTGCCAGTACAGTTTTTTCGCTGCCAACCAAACGAGATTGAACGACAGCTTCTTCAATGCGGGCTTTTAACTCAGCTAAACCGTTAAAAGTTACAAAACTCCAGCCGCCTTTGTGACAGGCGCGGATGCCGCCGGCGAGACTGAAACTGCGGTTGACAGCATCTAACTGAGGGCCGCGAAAACTAATCGCAGTTGACTCGCTTTGTTCGAGGCGAACTTCTAGATAATCTACCCGATCGCGGTAAGGGGCGATCGCTTCCATCAACTGTTCTTGCATCAAATTGCCCCTATGAATGATTGGTCGCAGCGCTGAAAAAAATTATTGCTAACCTTATTTTAACCAATAAATCCCGTCTTTCGGATGTGCGATCGGGTCGGTGCGAGCGATCGGGAGTGCCAGCGAGCGGCCGCCGTCCCAGAAGGCAAAAAAAAACTCGGGCCGGCTGGCGAAAATCCCGGTATGCCGGAAATCTTGCATCTGCCTAGAGAAATCGAATTAGACTAAATCTATCTAAAGACGTAAAAATATACCTTAACTGCCGGCAGATGGAATACTTTAAGGTTAAACAATTCCAAATTTCACCGTATTTAGCCGCAATTTCGGCATTAGTAGCAATTTTGGTGGGAGTTTGCATTTTAGATCGATCGGAACAAGAGCGATTTTTGCAGCACAACCGCGCTACCACGATCGATCGGCTCAGCACAGTGCGTTCTAAACTCGAAGGCTCTTTGAATTCCCGGCTGTTTTTGATGCGGGGTTTGGTGGCTTACATTTCCAACAACCCAAAAATCACCGAAGCCGAGTTTGCAGCGACGGCGAGAATTCTGCTGGCACAGCAAACCGGCATTCGCAACATCACTTTAGTTAAAGGCACGACGATCGCTTACATTTATCCGCGCGAAGGAAATGAAGCGGCGATCGGGGTTGACTTGACGGCGGTACCCGAACAGCGCGAAATGGTCGAAGAGGTCATCAACACCAGAAAAACTCTGGTTGCCGGGCCCGTGGCATTGTTGGAGGGAGGCGTGGGGTTCGTCAGCCGATCGCCCATTTTTCTCACACCCCCGGGCGCCGATCCCGAAACTGGAGTTTACTGGGGCTTGACAGGGCTAATCCTCGAAAAAAGTGCCCTCATAGACGAAGCAGGACTCAACGATCCCTCAGCCAAGCTGCAATACGCTTTGCAGGGCAAAGACAGCAGTGGAGTGTCCGGCGAGGTGTTTTTCGGCGACAAGTCGATTTTGCAGCAAGATCCGGTGGTTTTGGAAGTGACTTTGCCCAGCGGTTCCTGGCAGTTGGCAGCAATTCCTCTGGGGGGATGGGCTGCGACTTCGCCGCTGCGGGGGTTTTTGCTCGCCGGAGGCGGGTTGTTGGCACTTTTGAGCGGGGTGCTGGCCTTTAGCTGGGTGTACGGGCCGATCAAGTTGCGGGAAAGCGAGGCTAAGTACCGGCAACTGGTTGAAAATGCTAACAGCATTATTGTGCAGTTAGACAGTGAAGGCAAGATTACTTTTTTTAACGAGTTTGCTGAAACTTTTTTCGGATATTCAGAAGCAGAAATAATCGGTAAAAGTGCGATCGGTACAATTGTAGATCCGGTCAATTTGTCGGAAAATGACTTAGCAAAAATGATTCTAGGCTGTTTGCAACAGTCGGACAAATACTTCAAACACGAAAATGAAAACACCCGCCGCAATGGCGAAAAAGTCTGGGTAGCGTGGAGAAACACACCTTTGCTCGATGCGAAAGGAGGCTCGATCGGGCTGCTGTCGGTCGGCACGGACATTAGCGAGCGCAAAAAAGCTGAAATCGCCCTCCAAGATTCTGAGGCAGAATTGCGGGCTTTGTTTGCAGCCATGAACGACGTAATTTTTGCGATCGATCGGGAGGGACGCTATCTAAAAATTGCCCCCACAAATCCCGAACTTTTATACAAACCGCCGGCCGAATTGATTGGTCAAACTCTGCACGATATCATGCCACCAGCAACAGCAGATTCTTTCCTCAGCCAAGTTCAACTTACCGCCGACACAAAGCAGAGGCATTCACTAGAATACAGCCTGCAAATTGGCAACAGAGAAGTTTGGTTTGTCGCTAACATTTCCCCAATGCAGGAAAATACTGTTATTTGGATAGCCCGCGACATTACGCAGCGCAAGCAGGCGGAAAATTGGTTGGCCGGTCAAAAACAAATTTTAGAAATGATTGCTAAGGGCGCTACTCTGGGCGAAACTTTAAATACTTTACTTGAAATTATCGAACACCAATCTAGAGATGTGATGGGTTCGATTTTGCTGTTAGATAAAGACGGTAAACACCTGCTTCACGCAGCGGCGCCGAGTTTGCCAGAAACTTACAATGCTGCTATTCACGGTGTAGCGATCGGCCCGAATGTCGGTTCTTGCGGCACTGCTGTCTACCGCCGCGAACAGGTAATCGTTGCAGATATTGCCAGCGATCCTTTGTGGCAAGATTTTCGAGATTTAGCCTTGAGTTTTGGGCTGAGAGCTTGCTGGTCTACTCCGATTTTATCATCTGGGGGGCAAGTGTTGGGAACTTTTGGGATGTATTATGCCCAACCGCGCAGTCCCGAAAATTTTGAGCTGGAACTGATAGAAGCGGTCAAGAATTTAGCTGGAATTGCGATCGAGCGCAAACAAGCAGAAGAAAGTCTTCAACAATTGAATGAAGACTTAGAAAATAGAGTAATAGAGCGGACATGGGACTTGAACACAGCTTTTGTGCAGTTGCAAACAGAAATTGCCGAACGCCAGGAAGCAGAGCAAGACTTGAGGGAAAGCGAGAGCAGATTTCAAAAGCTTTCGGCTAATTTACCGGGAGTAATTTATCAATTTTTGTTGCGTTCAGATGGCTCTTTCAGTTTTCCTTACATAAGTCCTGCTTCCCGACAACTTTTTGAGTTGGAACCAGAAGATGTGATGCAAAATGCGGCTTTTGCAAAAGATTTTATTCATTCCGAAGATCGCCAAAATTATTACGAATCTGTTACTATTTCAGCGCAAACTTTGCAACCTTTTCAGTGGGAAGGACGGATGATACTGCCTTCGGGCAAGATTCGCTGGTTTCAGATAATTTCCCGTCCCGAAGCTAAAGAAAACGGCGATATTCTTTGGGACGGTATTATCATTGATATTACCGATCGCAAACAAGCTGAATCAGCTTTGCAAGAAAGCCAGCAGTTTATCAAAAAAATAACCGATGCCACTCCCGGAATTTTATATCTATACGACTTAGAAGAACAGCGAAATATCTACGCTAATTCTTCGTTTGGAACCCTTTTGGGTTATACATTCCACGAAATTCAAGCAATGGGAGCAATGCTGATGCCTCAGTTGCTCGACCCGGAAGACATGGCGAAAATTGTGGAACATCACGCTAGCTTCGCAGAAATTGAAGATGGCGAAATTGTGGAAATTGAGTATCGGATGCAGGCCGCGAACGATCGATGGTTTTGGCTGCAAAGTCGAGATACTATTTTTAGCAGAAATGCGGGCGGTCAGCCCAAGGTAATAATTGGATTCGCTCAGGATATTACGAGACGCAAACAATCAGAGGAAGCACTCCAACAAAGTGAGGCGAGAGAAAGGGAAAGAGCTCAACAGCTCGAACAAGCGCTGTTGGAATTGCGCTCTACTCAAACTCAGCTCATTCAAACTGAAAAAATGTCTTCTTTGGGGCAGCTAGTTGCCGGCATCGCTCACGAAATTAATAATCCCGTTAACTTTATTCACGCTAACATTGCTTATCTCAACCAGTATACAAAACAGTTGCTGGATCTGGTAACTCTTTACGAACATGAGTATCCCGAACCCAATTCCAAAATTATCGATCGCATTCAAGAGATAGATTTGGATTTCATGGCTGGGGATTTAAGAAAACTTGTGGGTTCGATGCAGGTAGGAACCGATCGCATCCGGCAAATTGTGTTGTCCCTCCGAAATTTCTCGCGGCTGGACGAATCGGCAATGAAGCCGGTGGATATTCACGCGGGAATTGAGAGCACTTTGTTGATTTTGCAGCACCGCTTGAAGAGTCGGGACTGCCGCCCGGAAATTGAAGTAATTAAGGACTTCGGGAAACTGCCACGGGTGGAGTGCTATGCGAGCCAGTTGAATCAGGTGTTTATGAATATTATTGTCAATGGCATTGATGCTATTGAAGAACGGTATCAAAAGTTATCTGTTGCGGAAGCAGAGACAAATCCCGGTCGCATTTCTATTTGCACTGTGACGACGGCTCGTGAAACAGTAATCGTGGAAATTTCAGACAATGGCACGGGCATCGCTGAAGATGTGAGAGATCGGATTTTCAATCCGTTTTTTACGACGAAAGAAGTGGGGAAAGGCACGGGATTGGGAATGTCTATTTCGCACTCGATTGTTGTGGAAAAACATCGGGGAAAGATAGAGTGTATTTCGTTTCTAGGAACAGGAACGACTTTTCAGATCGAGATTCCGATCGCTAAAATGTATAAAGATTAGAGTGTATCAGTCGATTGGAGATTTGAGATTCAGCTCAATTCCCCTTGCATCGAAATTAATATATTACCCGAAATCAGGACACGGCACTGCCGTGTCTCTACCCAAAATAAGATTGTAGGGACACGGCACTGCCGTCTCCTCTTATCATTCCGGTGCAACCGGAATTATTGATATGAGTCGATTTTAGATTTTAGATTGACTCCACAGTGGTATAGTGCGCCAGCAGTTCTTGATTTTCACGCGCATAGCTAAGAGTCATAAGCTGACGCACTAAAAGTTAACGACTAAGATAGATTCAATCTGCCTTTAAAGCGGTGCTGTATCAACCTTATAATTGCAAAAAAATTGACATGATGGGATTAATCCTGGAAGCGCTGGAAGCAATGGGACACAATGTCCGCTGGATGTCTTGGAATTTGTTTTTAGCTTTAGTACCGCTAGCGCTGAGTTTTTGGCTGTTTCGCAAACCCCGATCGCGCTGGCTGCTGTGGGGTACGGGCGTGCTCTTGGGCGCTACTTTTTTGCCCAGCACGCGCCATTTTTTGGGCTATCTGAAGCATATTGTGCAAGATTTGGGCAAAACTTACGTTTTGGGGGCGATCGCCATTACACTCGCACTGATGGCTTTAGATATCTGGATACTGCGGCAGCGCGGAGTTCGCTCTCTCCGCTGGTGGGGCGGTTTTTTCTGGTTTATCGGATTTTTGCCGAATGCGCCCTACGTTTTAACTGATATCATTCACCTGATCGAGCAGATTAAAGAGGGGCGATCGGTGTGGACTGTGACTCTAGCTTTGATCCCGCAGTATCTGGCGTTTATGCTGGTGGGGTTTGGGGCTTACGTGCTGTCGGTGATGAATTTGGGTTACTATTTGAAGCAACAGGGTTGGGGTAGATTTATCCTGGCAACGGAGATAATTATTCACGCACTTTCGGCGATCGGCATTTATTTAGGGCGATTTATCCGCTTCAACACTTGGGATATCCTGACTAATCCCGATGCGCTGGTTAACACCGTCATGAACGATTTGATTGCTAAGCGTCCGGTTGTCGTAATGGCTGCAACCTTTGTAGTAATAGCTGTTTTGTATTGGGTAATGAAACAAGTAATTTTAGGGATTAGCCAGCGGTTTTACGGTAGCCGATCGCAGTTAGAATTATCCGATGAAAGCATGACTACTTCTGAGCCGATCGATGTGAGATTTTAGATTTTAGATTTTAGATTTTCGAGGCTACCCCCGGGATTAATCCCGGGGGCTGACCAAATTACTTTGGGTCAATTTGTCAGATCAACCCTCGCATAAATTACTGCGGCATTTGGTCGCAAGACTTGCTATGTTAGAACAGTTGAAGTAATTTTGCAAACATCAAAGATGAATCGATTTGACCGTCAGTTGTGGGAGAGATTTATTGCGATCGCTCAGCCTTATTTTTATCCTTTAGAGCCTGGGGGCGGCAAAGTATTTCTGGGATTAGTAGCGCTGCTGTTGATATTTCTCTTCGCTGCGATGTTTGTACTCGTCAGTGTTGTCTGTTTGGGCGGTGCTGCTATTTCCCCAGATTTTGTCAATAGTATTGCGGCGGGCTTAGTTACTTTGTTGAAAGGAATTATCAATTCGCCGGCAATTGTCATTATTGCTTTGATGCTAATTCTTCCTTTCAGCGCTTTTGTCTTTTTCAAAAGCAGATTGATCCCGCAGTGGCAATCGTGGGCATTATTGGCTTTATTGCTGTTATTGTCCCTCTCCGTCAGCGGTCTGAATGTCATAATTAGCTACGTCAGCAACTTTTTTGATACAGCACTGGCAAAGAAAGACCAGCTCAATTATTGGAAGTATCTTTTTGTCTATGCGAGCGTCTTTGTCGCAGGCACTCCCATTGTGGTAATTTACCGCTATACCCAAGATAAATTGGGTCTCTACTGGCGGGAGTGGATGACGAATAAGTTCCTCAACAAGTATTTTCAAAATCGGGCTTATTACGAAATCAACTCGCACAAAGAAATAGACAATCCCGACCAGCGAATTTCTGAAGATATCAAATCATTTACCCAGACAAGTTTGACGTTTCTGCTCGTGATCCTGGGTTCAATCGTTGATGTTATATCTTTCACTGGTATTCTCTGGTCGATCTCAAAAGAACTTTCGATATTCCTGATTGTCTATGCTATTTTGGGAACAACCGCAACTATAGTTTTTGGTCAAAAATTAGTACCTCTGAATTTCGAGCAACTTAAAAAAGAAGCAAATTTCCGCTACGGACTGGTTCACATTCGCGACAATGCTGAATCTATTGCTTTTTATAGAGGGGAAGAACAAGAATCGGTGCAAATAAAACAGCGATTTGTGGAAGTATTTCGCAATTTTAATTTGCTAATTGGGTGGCAGCGGAACTTGGATTATTTTACAACCGGATACGGATATGCTGTTGTGATTATTCCGGCTTTGTTTCTGGCTCCAGCTTACTTTGCCGACCAAAGCGGTACAATCCAGTTTGGAGATATCAGTCAAGCTGGTTTTGCTTTCACTCAGGTTTTGCGCGCTTTTTCTGTGATTGTAAATCGAATTGAAACGCTCTCGTCTTTTGCAGCGAGTATCAATCGTTTGACTGTATTTACAGATACTTTGGAAGCAGAAAGAGCAGTATCTCGTGCCGGAGGAACTGCTATAGATGTAGTAGTGGATGCTCAGTTGACGCTAGAACACGTAACTTTAGAGACTCCGAAACATCAAAAGACTTTAATTAGCGATTTGTCGGTAGCGGTGTCGCCCGGTGAAGGGCTGTTAATAGTCGGTGAAAGCGGTGCTGGGAAGAGTTCTTTGCTGCGGGCAATTGCGGGTTTGTGGGATGCTGGAACGGGCCGTTTGGTGCGGCCGGAACTCGGCGAAATGCTGTTTTTGCCGCAGCGTCCTTATATGATTTTGGGCAGTTTGCGATCGCAACTTCTGTATCCCAACACCAGCAGCGATGTTGACGAGAAAAAACTGCGCGCAGTTTTAGCATCAGTAAACTTAGCAGATTTGCCGGACAGATTGGGCGGTTTTGATGCGGATTTAGATTGGGCTGATGTTTTGTCTTTAGGAGAACAGCAGCGTTTAGCTTTTGCGAGATTGTTGTTAACTCAACCGCGCTACGCTATTTTGGATGAAGCGACAAGTGCTTTGGATTTGAAGAACGAGCAATATTTATACGAGCAGTTGGAAGCAACTAAAACTACGTTTGTGAGTGTCGGCCACCGATCGAGTTTAGTGAAATATCACCAGCAGGTTTTGGAACTGTTGGGTGATGGGAGTTGGCGCTTGGTTTCCGCCCAAGAATACGGCGCTAGTATGAAGGTTGTTGGCTGATATGGCGCTGCTTTCGGAAATTGTGAATTTATATCAAATCCTCTCTTCATCAGAATGATATAAACGGAGGACACGGCTTTTGGAGTGTCCCTACAATAAACCACGGCGCAAGAAACGGCACTGCCGTGTCCTCTATATCATTCCGGCTGCGCCGGAATTGATATCACACAATATAATATAAGATAGATTTTTAGTACAGGCGAGATTCCTACCTTGACTACTCCGATTCCTCAAAACTTTGTGCAAGCGATCGCCAAACAGCGCGCCGTCACAGATGCCGAGTTAGAAACCGTATTTATGGCTCTAGACGGTCAATCTACAGCGACAATCGCAACCAAGCTTGGCATTAGCGACATCGCCGTTCGCAAAAGATTAGGCGAAGTTTACAAAAAGTTTCAAATCGGGGGGAACGGGCCTGGAAAGCTGTCGGAATTGAGACATCAGTTACTCTTTTCATACCACGCCGAGCAGGGAACAAGCGATTTTAGTCGAGGTAAAGGTTCTCTCTTCAAAATTGGGTTCGGGGGGCGACAGGAAGATTGGGGTCAAGCACCGGATGTGACAGTTTTTTACGGACGGACTGAAGAATTAACTGCTTTAAAGCAGTCGATCGTATCGGATAACTGCCGCCTGGTAGCGCTGCTGGGTTCGCCCGGTAGCGGCAAAACAACTCTGTCTGTACAGTTGGCCTCACAGGTACAGAATGAGTTTGATGCTGTGATTTGGCGATCGCTGCGATCGGCGACCGCACCATCCGACTTCCTAACCGACTTAATTCAACTTTTTTCTAACCAGCAAAAACCCGATGTTCCCATCGACCTCAACGGCAAAATTTCGCGCTTGGTCGAGTATCTGCGATCGCAGCGCTGCCTGCTAATTTTAGACGATTTTGAAGCAATTCTCAGACCCGAAGAATTAGCAGGACATTACCGCGAAGGCTGCGAAGGATATCGAGATTTAATTGTGCGGCTCTGCGAAGTCAATCACAATAGCTGTTTGGTGCTAGTTAGTTCGGAAGAACCTACCGAACTAACTTTGCTGGCGGGAGAAAAAGTGCGCTCTTTCAAACCTGCCATTTCCGCAGAAATTGCGCGGGAGATTTTCCAAGAAAAAGGTTTGTCGGCGTCCGATCGAGAGTGGGAAATCTTGTTAGCCCGGTACGGCGGCAATCTGTTAGCCTTAAAGATTGTGGCGACAACGATCCACGAGTTTTTCGAGGGTAATGTTTTAAAGTTTTTGGAAGCAACGGCGTTATTTATCGAAGAACATATCAGCAATTTGCTCGCGCAGCAGTTCGCTCGAATGTCGAGTTCGGAACAAGAGATTGCCTACTGGCTGGCGATCGCTCAAAGTCCGGTTTCGCTGGGAACTTTGCGAGAGGAAATGTTGGTCAATTCGTCGGTTTCGGATTTGCTGAAAAATCTCGATTCCCTGGGGCGCCGGTCGCTGATTGACAAAATCAGCCAAGATGCAGAAACGCTTTTTATGCTTGGGCCTTTGATCGTGCATTACGCGATCGACAGATTAGCCGATCGGATTCGAGCCGAGGTTTTGGAGACGATTAAGACGCAAGGAATAGAAAGAATGCGCCTGTTGAAAACTCACAATCTGAGCATCAGTATTGCTAAACAAAAACAAAGTAAAGAGCGTCGAAGTAATTCTATTTTAGAATTAGTTAAAAATCGCCTGCAAGTGTTGTTTCTGAAAACGACAGGTTTTGAAGAACCGCTAAAAATCCTGACGAAAGTTGCCTCTGATATGGAGCATAAATCGACCCTAGAGGTGGGATATGCTAAGGAAAATCTGGCGCAGATTATTGCCGAACTTCAGTGCTAACAAAAAAAGCGATCGCCCTTTAACAAAAGCGATCGCCAATTTTTACTAAAAACAGAATTCTATCGAATTAGATCAATTTCGGTTACATCGGAATTAATATAACCCGAAATCAGGACACGGCAGTGCCGTTTCCCTACAATTAATCTGGCGTAGGGACTAAGGCCAAGCCGTGTCCTCGCTTGTCATTCCGGCCCAGCCGGATTTGATATTATTTGACAATCCCCAAAACCGAGGCAGATTCAGAGCCTGTAATTTTGCCCAAAGCAGGCGCTGTTTGAGCCTGTGCGATTTTGGGAAGCAACAGTGCTTCCGCATAAATCCGAGGATTTGCTTGAGCGATTTGGACGTAAGATTCTCTGACTTCCGCATTGACTGCGACAGTCTTGGCATCGTAAACTTGCATCGCCATCTTCGGGTAAAAACCAATGCCGACAATCGGGATTAAAAAGCAAAATGCGATCGCCACTTCGCGAGGTTGAGCATCAATAAACGGTGCATCACCAGGCAAAACGCAACTGTTACCAAAACAAACCGCTTCATCGAGATTGTTTCGCTGATTCTGCAAATTTAGATCCTCAAGGTCGCAAGCCGCTAATGTGCCGCAGTTATAAAATAGCTGGCGCAGCATCGAGAGCAAATAAATCGGTGTCAAAATTACTCCGACAGCCGCCAGTAAAACAATTACTGCGCGGAAAGAATCGCTGTAGATATCGCTAGTTGCCACACCGACAAATACCGAGAGTTCGCTAGCAAAACCGCTCATACCTGGAAGTGCTAAGGAAGCCAGAGCACCTGCGGTAAACAAGGCAAATACTTTGGGCATGACTTTGCCAATTTCGCCCATTTCATCCATAACCATTGTATGGGTGCGATCGTAGGTAACGCCGGCGAGGAAAAACAATACTGAGGCGATTAAACCGTGGGAAATCATTTGCAGCAGCGCCCCGTTGATTCCCAAATCCGTGAAGGAAGCAATACCGAGGAGCACAAAGCCCATGTGAGAAATCGACGAATTCGCTAAGCGGCGCTTCATGTTCGATTGGCCGAAGGAATTGAGCGCCCCGTAGATAATATTGACTACGCCGAGCACCGCCATAATCGGTGCAAAGTAAACGTGTGCTTTGGGAAGCAGTTCTAAGTTGAGGCGAATCAGGCCGTATCCGCCCATTTTTAACAGCACACCGGCAAGAATCATCGACACGGGAGAAGATGCTTCGCCGTGCGCGTCAGGGAGCCAAGTGTGAAAGGGGAAAATAGCCAGTTTCACGCCGAAAGCAATCAGCAATCCCGCATAAAGCAGTAATTCTAAACCCAGCGGGTAGTCTTTCAAACCCAGTTCTACCATGTCGAAGGTGGGAGTTCCTCCGCCGTAAAATGCCATTGCTAAAGCTGCGATTAAAATGAAAATTGAAGCGCCTGCGGTATAAATCAAGAATTTGGTAGCTGCGTAGCGGCGGTTTTGTCCGCCCCAAATCGAGATTAGCAAGTAAACCGGAATTAGTTCTAGTTCCCAGACAATGAACAGCAGCATGATGTCTTGAGCGACGAAGACTCCTATTTGTGCGGAGTACATCACCAGCATCAGGAAGTAGAAAAGTCTCGGCTTGCGATCGACTTCCCAGGCTGCAAAGATTGATAATGTCGTCACCAGTCCGGCCAAAAGTACCAGCGGGACTGACAACCCGTCAACTGAAACAGACCAGTTGAGACCTAAAGAAGGTATCCAGGAATATTGCTCTACGATTTGGAAAGTAGAAATGCTCGGATCGTAATGAGTCCAAAACACCCAGCACATTAATACAAAATCCGCAATTCCGACGCCTAGGGCGTACCAACGCACAGTTTTGCCGTTTGTGTCGGGCAGAAAAGGGATGGCGATGGAAGCTACCAGGGGTAGGATGACAATCGCGGTCAGCCAAGGAAATTGATCCGCTATCATGATAGTGAGAATAAATACTTAGTGAGAACTTACCAAAATTATAATACGAAATTTAATAAAAATTTAAGATTCATTCATAAATCTTTTTTATATGACGGAGGCGGATTACTCGATCGCAATTTGCTGCAAAAGTCAAGCGATTTTAGATTTACGCATGGAGTCCCGAAATCGGGTTTTTTACAAAATCTGCGCGATCGATCGCGTCTTTGCGTAAAAAAACCCGGTTTCTTTGGGGGGATGGGGCGGGTTTATCTGATTTGTCGGTGGGTATCCTGCGATTTCGGTGAACCCTTCAGCTACGCGAGCGCGCATCGCCCGCCCCGTAAGAATTGCGCTCTAATATTCTGTACCAAAAAATGTAGGGGCGGGTTCGCCAGGGATTGTGTCACCCGCAAACAATCTCAAAAAACCCGCCCAAACCCAACCAATAAGCCCCAAAACATCCGCGCTACACGGTTAAATTCAATCAATTATTAATATTTGGGTGGGGTGGGGGCGGGTTTTTACGCTCCGTCGTTGGGTGTCATATATTTCGGTGAACCCGCCCCTATGGGATTGTGATATTATGTATTATTCGCGATCGATTGTGTCACCCACAAACAATCTCAAAAAACCCGCCCAAACCCAATTTGCCTAATCGATTTTAACTGGATAGAGAGAAGAGCCGATCGCCAAAAGATGCAATTAAAGAGCGATCGGCCAACCAGACGACGATCGTTAATCGGTGTAAAAGTTCCGGGGCGACAGAACTCTAAAGTTGTTCCGAGAGCATCACCAACTGCCAAACCCAGAAGACTGCCGCGATAACGTTCTATTTCCTGCATAACGTAATTGGGAATGGGGAATGGGGAATGGGGAATTGGGAATTGGGAATTGGGCATAGGGAATTGGGCATTGGTAACAAATAACCAATAACCAATAACAAATAACCAATGACTGATGACTAATGACTGATGACTAATGACTAATGCCCTCAGAGAGCTAATATTGATGTTAACCTGTCCCTACCCGAGTTCAAACCGTCCCATGACACCCGATGTTTTCCCCGGAGCCGCTGCTGCACCCGCCCCTGTCGCGACACCCGAAGTCAGCCTAGATATGCAAGTCCGTCTTAAAACAGAAGATGGACAGCTACTGCTGCTACTCCCCTCAGAAACTAACACCAGCGAAGCACCAACAGCCTCCGCCTCGACTTGGACTGAACTTTGGCAGCAGCTAAAAGTCAGGCTGAATGCAGGAGAACGCTTTTGGCAGGCAAATGCCGAAGTACAATTGATGGCGAACGATCGACTTTTAGATATCCGCCAACTGCAAGAAATCGCCGAAGCCCTATCGGAAGTCGAACTTCAACTCAAAGGAGTCCACACCAACCGCCGTCAAACAGCCGTTGCCGCAGCCACCGCCGGCTATTGCGTACAACAGCAGCCTCCGGTATCTTCCCTGAGTAAAGCTACTGCCGAAAAACCGCAATCGCTGGCGGAACCTTTATATTTGCAGATGACAGTGCGATCGGGCGTAGAAATTCGCCATCCTGGCACCGTCGTACTTTTGGGAGACGTAAATCCCGGCGGCTCAGTCATCGCCGGAGGCGATATCCTAGTTTGGGGCCGTTTGCGGGGCGTGGTTCATGCCGGTGCTGGCGGCAATACCAAAAGCGTGATTATGACCTTGCAGATGGAACCGATGGTGATTAGGATTGCTAAGTATGTTGCCAGAGGCCCAGAAACCTCGCCCGCTCAGTTTTTTCCGGAAGTCGCCTACGTGACACCTCAAGGGATTCGGATCGGTAGAGCTTCTGATTTTGACAAATCCATGTTAATCGGTTAGTTGTTATTGGTTAGTTGACAGTTAACAGTTAACAGTTAACTACTAACAGTTGTTACCAATCGCTAAATCTAAAATCTAAAATCTAAAATCGCTTATGCCTCGCATTATTGTTGTTACATCAGGGAAAGGCGGAGTTGGCAAAACTACCTCGACAGCTAATCTCGGCATGGCTTTAGCTAAGCGGGGGCGCAGTGTTGCCGTGATTGATGCCGATTTTGGTCTCAGAAACTTAGACTTGCTGTTGGGCTTGGAAAATCGCATCGTTTACACTGCACTCGAAGTTCTTGCAGGAGAGTGCCGATTAGAACAAGCTTTGGTTAAAGATAAGCGTCAGCCGCGCTTGGTACTGCTGCCGGCTGCCCAAACTCGCATGAAAGATGCCATTAGCGCGCAGCAAATGAAGCAGCTTGTGGAGATGTTGGGTAATAAGTACGACTATATTTTGATCGACTCTCCGGCGGGAATTGAACAGGGTTTTCAAAATGCGATCGCCCCTGCGCAAGAAGGCGTGATTGTTACTACTCCCGAAATCGCCGCTGTCCGAGATGCCGATCGAGTCATCGGGCTGCTGGAAGCTAACAACGTCAAGAAAATCAACCTGATCGTCAACCGGATCAGACCCGCAATGGTGCTGGCAAATGATATGATGTCGGTGCAAGACGTGCGGGAAATCCTCGCTATTCCGCTGTTAGGCGTCGTTCCCGACGACGAGCGCGTCATCGTTTCCACCAACCGAGGCGAACCATTAGTATTGTCAGAAACGGCCTCTTTAGCTGGAACTGCCTTCGACAATATTGCCCGCCGTTTAGAAGGGGAAAAAGTGGAATTTCTCGATCTCAATCCCCGTCGCGAAACCTTTTTCAGCCGCCTCCGCAAGTTTTTCAATACAAAGATTCTGTGATTTGCCGCCAATATTGGCTCACGGCTTTCACAACTAGCGACTCCATCCCGCACCGCAGCCTAGATTTTCCCAAAGTTAAGTTTTCTATGCCTAACCCTTGACAACTGAGCCAAACCAATGATCTACACACTTCTCGAACGACTTTTCCCGCGCACCCCTGACAACAGCCGCGACGAAGTAAAACGCCGCCTCAAACTGGTTCTCGCCCACGATCGGTCAGAGCTCAGTCCAGAAATGGTTGAGTCGATGCGCCGAGAAATTCTAGAGGTGGTTTCTCGTTACGTGGAAATCGACACTACCGAGTCCGAGTTTTCCCTCGCTAGCGACCAGCGGGCCACAGCACTGATTGCAAATCTCCCGATCCGGCGAGTCAGACTCGAACATCCACCGGAGAAAGCGGCCGAGAATCAACCCGAGTATGTACCGGAGTATGTAGTCGAAACTCTCCCCGAGACTAAAGATTAACAGGGATTGAGATTCTATTGTCAGGTCACAAGTTCGTAGGCGTAAGCCGGGGCGTAGCCATCGCTCGATCGCTATTTAAATTAAACTATCTCTCTACAATTAAAATGTTGTGGGCTGGGCGAAGATTGTCCGCCCCAAATATTTGATTTAAATGGGAAACAGCTTTTGAGATCAATTCCGGTTGCATCGGAATTAATATTACCCAGAATCAGGACACTCCGAGAGCCCATAGGTGTCAACTTAACGTCAAATCCAGTCACAGATTGCTGGCAAGACTATTAAGGCCAGATCCCCCCTAGCCCCCCTTAAGAAGG
>JAUBOG010000842.1:0-1484 GCA_036700105.1 Microcoleus occultus BM001215583 | reverse complement strand
CTAACCCCCCTTAAAAAGGGGGGAACCGGATTATTCTGTTTCGTCCCCCTTCTTAAGGGGGATTTAGGGGGATCGAGACTTCGCCTTTTTGAGGATTAACGGCAGTTTTGGTCGAGAAGTTTTAAGATGGAGGGTGGCTTTAAATTTTCTGATGACCTATGTCTCCTACTTCCGTTTCTCAGGTGTACTCTTCTGGTAATTCCAGGGGTGCGAATCAGTCTCGCAAGACTGCTGCTTTGGCTGTTGAGTCGCATAAAATTCCGCCTCTGTTGGGGGCGAGTTTGGCTGAGTTAACGGAGTGGGTGCAGCAAAACGGGCAACCTGCTTATCGCGGAAAGCAGTTGTACCAGTGGATTTATGAGAGAGGCGCGCGATCGATCTCTGACATTTCTGTATTCTCGAAACAGTGGCGCGAAACTGTTGCTAAAATCCCGATCGGGCGATCGACTATTCATTTGCGATCGGTCGCACCAGACGCCACCATAAAGTATCTCCTAAAATTGGCAGACGGTCAAATCATTGAAACAGTCGGAATTCCCACCGAAAAACGGCTGACAGTCTGCGTCTCGGCGCAAGTTGGCTGCGCGATGGGCTGCGACTTTTGCGCTACGGGGAAAGGCGGTTTCAAGCGCAATTTAGAAGTAAACGAAATCGTCGATCAAGTCTTGACAGTACAGCAAGATTTCGGCCGCCGAGTCAGCCACATCGTATTTATGGGAATGGGCGAACCGCTGCTGAATTTCGATAATGTCGTAGCTGCTGTCAAGTGTTTGAATCAAGATGTCGGAATTGGACAGCGAAACATCACCATTTCTACAGTCGGAATTCGCAACCGCATCACCCAACTAGCCGAACATCAACTGCAAGTTACCCTCGCCGTCAGCCTCCACGCTTCCAATCAAAGATTGCGCGAAGAGTTGATTCCTAGCGCCCGCCCTTATCCTTTGGGCGAGTTAATCGCAGAATGTCGCGAGTACGTGCGATCGACCGGCCGCAGGTTAAGCTTTGAATACGTGCTTTTAGCCAATGTAAATGACTTGCCGGAACACGCAGCCGAGTTAGCAACTCACTTGCGCGGTTTTCAGTGTCACGTGAATTTGATTCCTTACAATCCGATTCAGGAAGCTGAATATCAGCGCCCGACTCCCCATCGAATTAACAGTTTTGTTGCGGTTTTGAAGGAAAAGAAAATCGCCGTTAGCGTGCGCTATTCTCGCGGCTTAGAAGCAGATGCCGCCTGCGGACAATTGCGGGCATCCGAGGTTTAGGTTTAGATAGGCAAGGTGGAAAACGGCAATGCCGTTTCCCTACAATCAATCACGGTAGGGAAAGGGCACTGCCCTGTCCTCTTTTTTCATAAGGAATGATATCAATTTCGGTTGCATCGGAATTAATATTACCCGAAATCAGGACACGGTACTGCCCATTCGTGTCAACTTAACGTCAAATGTAGTACCAGTCTACTGTCTGACGATTAGGCCCCG
>JAUBOG010000841.1:0-1494 GCA_036700105.1 Microcoleus occultus BM001215583 | reverse complement strand
CCTTACCAAGGGGGGGAAACAGGGGGGGTTAATGATAATTTTCGGGCGAAGCGGTACATTGCTAAATACACAATTAATCCGGCGATTACTCACGGAATCAGTCAGTATGTCGGTTCGGTGGAAGAGGGAAAATTGGCGGATTTGTGTTTGTGGCGGCCGGCTTTTTTTGGGGTTAAACCGGAGATGGTGATTAAGGGAGGGGCGATCGCCTATTCGCAGATGGGAGATGCTAACGCCAGCATTCCGACGCCGCAGCCGGTGCATATGCGGCCGATGTTTGGCAGTTTTGGCGGTGCGATCGGGGCGACTTGTTTGACGTTTGTTTCGCAGGCTGCGCGCGATCGAGATATTGCCGCGCAGCTAGGTTTGCAAAAGCCCACTGTAGCAGTTTCCGGGACCCGACAAATTAGTAAAAGAGACATGAAACTCAACGATTATTTGCCGCACATGGAAGTCGATCCAGAAACCTATGAAGTCAGGGCAGATGGAGAATTGTTGATTTGCGAACCGGCAACAGTTTTGCCGATGGCGCAGAGATACTTTTTGTTTTAACTGAGATATTGCACCAATGTCAATCAGGTGTTTTTTCGTGGGTGGGGGCGGGTTTATTTAACTGTCTGCACCCTTTAAGGCTGTTGGTGAACCCGCCCCTACAGCTAGTTGAGAATGGTGCAACATCTCAGTTTTAACTGATTATACAACCATGTAAGGGCGGGTTTTACAAACAATGTTTGCCAAAAACCGACAATCTCAAAAACCCGCCCTCACCCAACGGCAAATCTTCATCTTACTTCATTCGGCATTTGATTTATTGTTATAAAAATTGACCGATCGCACTATCGAACCTTGACACAAAAACCAAAAATACAGTCCAATATTAATCCCGCTCAACAGCTTCGGAATTCCCTCTAACAAGCTCGAAACAATCTCGTTTTTCAAAGGCAGCGCTTCTGCAAAAAAGGCAACAAATAACAACCCAATGCCGCTCAACAGTAAAGGATAGGGAGTCGAGCGAATTTGCCTCCTAAAAGCTAATCCGTAGGCAATTGCCACCACGGCGTAAAATATGACAATTGTTACTTTCGGAAAACCCGCACGCCCCAGGTGAATGTGAGTCCGAAAAACTTCATTAAACAGAAAGCAACCTGCAAACAGTGCCGAATATAAAATAAATCGATTTTCCGGGCGATCGGGTTGAAGGATTCTCAGCAATCCAAAGGTAAAAGCGCAAACCATTACCGATAAATAAAATAACATTTGAAACGCCAAGAAAAACAAACCTGCACCCGGATACGTGGCAGAGCAAGGCGGCAAAAATAACCCTTTTACTGAAGAACCGAACAAGCTCAGACACGCCGTCACTAGCCCAACTAGCACTAAAGTTAAACTGTTGAACAAAAAAACTGTTTTATAATTTGCCATAATTAATAACTAAAAGCTACAGCGTATTCCAGGTTTGTGAAGTGTAGGGACACGGCAGTGCCGTGTCCCTAC
>JAUBOG010000840.1:0-1497 GCA_036700105.1 Microcoleus occultus BM001215583 | reverse complement strand
CCCAAAGTTTTTGGGCCCGGAGGCAAAAACCAGGTATCGCACAGCAGCTACCAAACAAATATTTAAATTCGGCTCTAAAGCCTAAAAACCTTGCTATGAAGAGTTCGACGGGCAAATTTTGGAAGCAACCGGCAATTTACATATTGCTGCTGGTAACGGGAGCCGGGGCCGCCATGTTGGGCGATCGCCTGTCGGTTTCTCAGTTGCGCGGAAATTCGGGGGATTCGGGACAAAGGGCGCAGCAGCCGAGACTGCAATTGCCTCCGAATACTAAGCCTCAAGCTAGCAAAGTCTTGCCGCCTGCTGCCTTGTCCGGCGACGGGGCGAATGTGAATTTTATTGTGGCTGCGGTGGCAAAAGTTGGGCCGGCTGTGGTTCGGATCGATGCTTCGCGCCGGGTGAAACCGGGAAGTAGAGGGCTGTCGCCGGAAGATTTTTTTGGCGCAGATCCGAATTCGGGCGGCCGGGGCGGGCTCGAACGGGGCACTGGTTCGGGTTTTGTCATCGGGGCTGACGGGCTGATTCTGACTAACGCTCACGTTGTAGAGGGAGCAGATACGGTAAATGTAACTCTCCGGGACGGCCGCGGCTTTCAGGGGCGGGTGCTGGGGGCGGATAAGGTGACGGATGTGGCTGTGGTGAAGATTGAGGCGAATAATGTGCCTGTGGTGGCGATCGGCAATTCGGATAAGCTGCTGTCTGGGGAATGGGCGATCGCGATCGGCAATCCCCTCGGTTTGGACAATTCGGTGACAGCGGGGATTATCAGCGCTACGGGGCGATCGAGCTCTGATGTCGGCGTACCCGACAAGCGGATCGGTTTTATTCAAACAGACGCTGCGATTAATCCGGGGAATTCCGGCGGCCCGCTGCTGAATGCTTCGGGCGAAGTTATCGGGATGAATACGGCGATTATTCAAGGTGCTCAAGGATTGGGATTTGCGATTCCGATTCAGGCGGCGCAACAGGTGGCGAAGGAACTGATTGCGACGGGGAAAGTCGAACACGCTTATTTAGGCATTGAAATGGCGACGCTGACTCCAGAGGTTAAGGAGCAAATTAATAAAAACAGTAACAGCAGTCTTCGAGTTTCAGTCGATCGGGGTGTGGCGATCGTGAGCGTAGTTCCCAATTCTCCCGCTGCGGCATCTGGTTTGCGGGCTGGAGATGTGATTCAAAAGATTAACAATCAGCCGATCATTCAGTCGGAAGCCGTTCAGGAGTTCGTGCAAAATGCCTCTGTTGGCGGTCTTTTGCAAATGGAAATCAACCGCAACGGACAAATAGTTAATTTGAGTGTGAAACCCGGAAGTTTGCCCGTTCAAAAAGTGCGGTAATTTGTTGATGGTTGACTGTTGACAGTTAGTAAGGTGCGCAATGCGCACCCTACAAATAGAGTTGGGTGCATCTCATTTTTGCAAATATCTTCGTAGGGGCGAAGCATTTCGGCAGTAAATCTCTGGTTATCACTAATAAATTGTCTGCCGAAATGCTTCG
>JAUBOG010000839.1:0-1499 GCA_036700105.1 Microcoleus occultus BM001215583 | reverse complement strand
AAGTCTAGATCCCCCTAAATCCCCCTTAAGAAGGGGGACTTAAGAGAGGTTTCCGGTTCCCCCATTCTTAGGGGGCTGGGGCGATCTAACTGCTACATAACTGCAAACATTATCAAATGGAGGAGTGAATTTAATGACAGTTAAAGTTTGCATTGCGAGTTTGGAATATCCGCCCGAAGTCGGGGGAGTGGGGGAATCGGTTCACCGGATCGCTCACATGATGTTAGAGTTGGGCTGCGAAGTTCACGTTGCTGTTTTTCATTCCAAACAGCGGAAGTTTGCGGCGGGAAAACCTGAGCGCGCTAGAATCGAAACGGCCGATCGAGACGGTGTTTTGGTTCACCGTTTGTATCCGCCGGCGCGATCGAGCGAGCCGATTATGCAGGATTTTTTGAGCGAGATTTATTCTCAACTGAAAATGCTGCACCAGCGCTACAATTACAATCTGTTTCATGCTTTTTTTATCAATGAAACTGGCTTTATTACTACTTTGCTAGCAAAGGAACAAAATGTTCCGGTTATCAACAGCATTCGGGGCAGCGATTTGCACAAACATATTTTCAATGCCAAACAGCACGGCCAAACTGTTTGGATCTTAGAAAATTCGGATTGGGTGACGTTTGTCAGCCGCGATTTGCAGACTAGAGGCCGCATTTTAGCTCCTAGTATTAATGACAAATCTTCGGCTTTTTGGAATTCGATCGCACCCATCGACTTTAGCGCACTTCCCCAGGCGATCGCACCGGGTCAATTGCGGGGTACAGTCATCGGCTCAGTCGGCCGTTTTCGCGACAAGAAGGGCATCGAATATTTGATGGAGGCTTGCGGCAAAATCAGTGCTGACGTTGATTTGACGCTGCTTTTAATCGGGGATTTTGCCGATCGCGAACGGGATTACTGGCAGCAAGAAGTGCAAAACAGCGGGTTGGGCGATCGGCTGATTGTGACGGGGCTCGTCAGCAGAGAAACTGCCCTTTCTTACCTGCCAGTGCTCGATATTTTTGCCATTCCTTCGCTGCACGACGGTTGTCCCAACGCCATGTTAGAGGCAATGCTAGCAGGAAAAGCGATCGTCGGTACAAAGGTAGATGCGATCGGCGACATTCTCGAAAACGAGGTAGATGCGCTGTTAGTCAATCCAGCATCCGCCGAAGAATTGGCAGCAGCTTTGCACCAACTCGCCCTCCAACCGGAATTGAGACAAAAACTAGGTTTAGCTGCTAGAAAAAAGGCGATCGAACAGCTCAATCCCGCTGCCGAACAAACCAATTGGGCGATCGTTTACCAGCAAGTGTTAGAAGCATCGAAGCCGATTGTTGCAGCAGCTAACAGCATCAGCCAAAAACTGGCGGTTGCTAACAGTTTTTAATAGACACTCGGCGATTAACTGATTCCCAGAGATCGCCCATTCGTGACAACTTAAATTCAAACCCATCCACAGACTGCTGCTTGACGATTAGACTTAGATCCCCCCTAGCCCCCCTTAAAAAGGGGGGAAC
>JAUBOG010000838.1:0-1502 GCA_036700105.1 Microcoleus occultus BM001215583 | reverse complement strand
TTGCGAAGGAGAAGCAGCAGCATTATGTAATTTAGGAAATACTCAAAGCGAACTCGAACGATATACAGAAGCTTGGGAATGCTTGCAAAAGGCACTGGAAAATTTTAGAGAAATTGGCGATTTTGTGAAGGAGGCGATCGTTCTTTACAACCTAGCAGACCTTCATTATCAAATGAGAAACTTAGATTTGGCTGTTTCAGATTGCGAGCGCGTCTTATCTATTGCCACAGAGTTAGATATACCCTTACAAAAAGACTGTAGGGACTTAAAAATACAATTGGAGTACAGTCGTTCATACGAGCGCGAGCGACCCACCCTTGTTTGAGGATAGATCGGTAGGGATATTGGTTGGCAATTGTAGTATTGACCGATCGCTCTTGCTCTCGTTGGGCTATCGCCCCTTCTTCCCCTTGACCCCGCTCACCCATAGCATTAAGAAATACCCCAAACCAATGCAGCAATGCAGTAAGTGCGGCAAACTTTCTGGTGTCGGGTCGAGTATACACCAAGCATGAAAATAGAGGGACATGGGCAGGCCAAGATATTCACGCAAGAGGAAATCGAACTTTTGTTCAACGAAGGTTTGCAAAGCGATCGCGATCGCGCCCTCTTTGGAGTTTGCCTGTACACCGCCTGCCGCATTGCCGAAGCGTGCAGCTTGAAAGTCATTGATGTTTTCACCCCGGCGGGTGTCATCCGCTCAGAAATGATTATCCGTAAAGGCAACACTAAAGGCAAGCTCGGCACCCGCACCATACCCATCATTCAAGAGTTGAGGCTGCTGTTAGAAACCTACCCACATCCCGAACACCCCTACCTATTCCCCAGCCGCCACCTCAACCACCGCTGGAAACACGCGAACCCGGAAGCCGCCTCTCACCTGTTCCAAGAAGCCTGCGAAAAAGTCGGCATCATCGGCGCTTCCACCCACAGCCTCAGAAGGTCGGCACTCACTCAGATGAGCAACGCGGGTATCCCATTGCGGATTATTCAAGAAATCAGCGGACACCGCAACCTCGAACAATTGCAGAAATACTTAGAAGTGCGTCCCGACCAAGTAAGGGGAGCCGTCTCCGCACTCTCTACCCTTTCCTACGTCAGGAAAATTCTATATCCTGATATAGCACCCCCAACGCCTGAAAATCCGTTGCCCACTCACCAACTGTCACAAGCCCAATCCGACGCGGCTGAAGAAATTCCTGATTGGTGACGAGCAATTTTAGATTTTAGATTTTAGATTTTAGATTTTAGATTTTAGATTTTAGATTTTGGTGGATGCAAGGATGAAAGTCACGCATCAAGGCAGAAGCCCTCACCCCTAGATTTGTTACAATTCTCGATCGTGTGGAGCGGGTGCATCTCCAAAACCGGCTCAAAGGAGAATTGACAGACAATGTGGCTAAAATTTGGTGTTGCTCTCAGTGGTGAACTGACGAGCATTGATGAAGTTGTGCGCGGAAAAACGAATCTCGCTTGTCTCTACTGCGGAGGCGGATTGACAG
>JAUBOG010000100.1:0-16489 GCA_036700105.1 Microcoleus occultus BM001215583 | reverse complement strand
TAACTGGTTTACGCACTGCTGTTATTGTACCTCATCTTTCTGAGAAAGGCTATAAAGCATTCCTGCACTTGCTGGAAGGTTTCACCAAAACTGATTGTCATTCTTTAAATGTCCTGACTGGAAATTGAGCCGTTTAGCACTAACTTGGGGATTATTTCTCGATAAATTTCTTCGGCACGTTGAACGGCAGTTTTTGCGTCAGCTTCAGCCCAAAGTCCAGATTGGGAATATCTCCTCTCTGGATGATTTTGAGACAGTACCAGCTATTCGTGAAGCAGGAAGTTGCCTATCCAGAATAGGATAGAGAACCCGCAAGCGTTCCATTGCCCTTCCCTCAAGTTCACTGAGGTCGTGTCCGTATTTTCTTACCGCACTTCGATCGTTCTTAAAGTGGTGTTCGACAAGCACTTTAAAGGAGCATTCTACAACATAACCTGCTAGGTAAACGGCGTTGTCCCACCGTTGCTTGCCCAAAAGAAGTTGGGCATCCTGTAAATGTCGGCCTGCTGAGTTGGAAAATGACTCTTGCATTGTTTGTTGCATGGTTTACTCGATCCTGCATAATTGAAAGTGAACTACCTCTTTTTTACGATCGCCCTCGATCGCCAAAACCGACAACTTCTGCCAGCGTATAAAGCGGGCGGCCTTTTACCTCCTCGTAAATCCGCCCCACATACTGACCCAAAATCCCAATACTCACCAACTGCACCGCACCCAAAAAGAAAATCGCCATAATAATAATTGTCAAGCCAGTTAATGCCGAACCTGGAGAGAAAAGACGCCAGTACAAAACCAAAAAAGCCATCAATACAGATACAATAGCAGCAAATAATCCCACATAAATTGACAATTGCAGCGGTACTTTAGAAAAAGAAACTAAACCGTTCATCGCCAAAGCAAAAGATTTCCTGAATGTATACTTGACATCGCCAGCAAAACGCGGATCGCGTTCAAACTTAACAGCCGTTTGTTTAAAACCGATCCAAGCGCGCAGTCCCCGGATGTAGCGGTTGCGTTCTGGCATCGCGTTCAGTACATCGACTACACAGCGATCCATCAAACAAAAATCTCCCGTATCTGTGGGAATATCAACATCGGCTAGATTCCGCAAAATGCGATAATACATATAAGCTGGCAACCGCTTAAACCAACCTTCTTGACGGCGTTGAGTGCGCTGGGCGTAAACAACTTGATAGCCCTGCCGCCACTGTTCTACCATATCTATAATTAACTCCGGCGGGTCTTGCAAATCGCCGTCCATGATGACTGCAACTTGACCGCGAGAAAAATTCAAACCAGCAGTTACAGCTATTTGGTGGCCGAAGTTGCGGGCAAAACTCAAGTAACAAATGCGCGAGTCTTTTTCGTGCAATTCTCGCAGAATTTCCAAAGAGCGATCGCGGCTGCCATCGTTGATTAAGATTAGCTCTGCTAAGCCGTCCATTCGCTCCATTACTGCACTAATTCGCCGGTACAATTCAGGGAGATTTTCTTCTTCATTATAAATTGGAATTATCAAGGAATACTTAGGTATATCGTTCATCGCAGTTTCTATTTGTCAATCAGATTCTCAACTTTTAAATCAAAATTTTATTCTTTCATAAATACGCTCAGCGGCTTCATCGACCATTTTTGCAGGTAAGCTTGATTTCTGACAATCATCTCTTTTCCTTGTCTGCCGTCAATTTTGGGAGCTGAGTAAATTATCGCACAAGGGATAAAACTTTTGTAAGGTTCCGAGTTGAGCTTTTGTTTGACAACAGGATCTATAGTCGAAATGTGCTCGATGCGAGGTGCTGATTTTCCCGAATCTGCAAACATTACCCACAAGGGATATTCCCAGGCATTTTTCGACCAAAATGACAATCCTATATCCGTGCAGTTTTGAGATTTAACAAAATCTACTGCTTGATTGTAAGCAACCTCGATTTGAGGTCGGCTTGTAAAGTAAAGTTCGTTTCTGCTGCTATTAAAAATATTACGATCTGCCAGCATCGGTCTGAATTGGTTGTGAAAAATCCCAGGTAGCGACATGACCATCAAAATCGCGACCAGATAATTCGCTATTTTATGGTTTGATAATTGCGATACTGCTAATCCAAATACGGGCGAAAATAGCACAAATATTGATAGGTGGTGCCGCCCGTGCCAAGGCTGCAATTTTAGGAGAAGGCACAGGATTAAAAATGTCATTATTACAGCAATTAAATAAGTTACTGCTATTTTGGTTTTTCTCAAAGTTGGGGTCTTAAATATAAGCGCGATCGCGGCAAATGTCAGCCAAAAGTGAATCGGATTTGTAGCTGTGTTTTCATTAAATGAGGGTGTAGTGAGAGCATACACTTCTCCTGCAGGCCAAGTGATGCGCGGGTCGTTTGCAGCTACGCCCAGTATTCTGTGCAGGATGTTGATTACTCCTACAATCGCACCGTTAATTCTGGAAATCCTCGTACCGGCTTGCATAGCTAAATTTCTAATTACATTTGACAGAAATGTTGGCAGCGTAAAGACTTCAATTTTATATTCTTTAGTAAAATCTTGTGGCGCGCCGATCGCGTAACCGAATAAATCGTAATTTCGCCAAAAGTGACCGACATTCAAGACAAAAGTCAGCGCTGCTATTATCAAAATTGGTTGCAGCATCTTTCCCCTAAAACCTTTAATTCCTCCTACAAGAAACCAAATAATAAAAGGCAAACAAAATATATAAGCTGTCGTTTTTGTCAAGAGAGCTAGACCCAAACTCGCCCCAATTTTGAAAGTATTAAACCCCGTAATTCCTGCTGAAAGTCCTGCTAAACCGCAGGAGACAAAACAAACTACCCAGAAACATACAGCATAATCGTTTTGGGTGCTAGAACCCTGGAGGATACCCATCGGCAAAGTCGCAGCAAACACAGCCGCAAAAACTTGACCGCGATCGTTTGCGCCCAATTGCTTAGCAATTAAAGAAACTGCGATCGCGCTTCCCACCATACTCGACCACTGTATCAGATTGGCAAAGCGATCGCCCCCGGTGATAATCTGAAAGTGCATAATCGCAAACTCAGCCCAAGGCGGGTGATACAACTGCGGCACGTAAGAAGTGGGATAATGCTCGACACTGCGGTTTTGCATCCAGTGAACAACCCGGCTCATGTGATAAGTCATCGAATCCCAATTGTTAGGCGGTGCAACTACAGCAATTAAACCAACCGCAGCAAAAATAAATAATACACCGCCTAGCAACCCCATTAAGACACTGGGAAATTTATCACCTTGATGTTCCTCAAAAATTGGCTTGACACTTTTAATTTTTAGATAAACAATCAAGCCGAGGATATTTACTGCCAGCCACAGCCCGAACACCCACTCAAAAGTCAGCAACCTAAATAAACTGAAAATTTCAGTAGATAAACCAACAATAACTCCCCAAACAATTGCGGCAGACAAAATAGCGCTGCGCCAACACCGATCTATTTTCTGAAATACCAGAAACCAAATGCCCAGAGCCACCAAGGTCATCAATCCGAATAAATCTGTTATCATAAATTTTGAGCCTGACTTTAAGACAGGACACTCTGCGCAATAAGGCTACAAACCAGGTTTCCTCGTTGTCTTTACCAATATTTATACTAGAAACTGGGTGATTTGTGCCAGTCTTATAAAAATTACCACCATCACCGAAAAAGCGATCGACAAAATCATGACAAATTCTAACTATCTTTGGCAAGCAAATCAAGACTTAAGCGAAGCTTGTCTGCAGCATCCCTTTGTCAGAGGCATTGCTGACGGCAGCCTCCCCCAAAAGAGTTTTGCATATTATGTTGCGCAAGACGCATTTTTTCTGGGAGCATTCGCTCGCGCTTACAGTATAGCTGCTGCAAAGGCACCGGATTGGGAGGGGTTTGAAATCCTGCACAACCTCGGCAGCGGGGTTTTAGAAGAACTTCGCTTGCATCAGCGATATGCAGAGAAATGGGGTGTAAACTTGCGGATTGCAAAACCGGGAATCGCTACCCGCCGCTACACGGATTTTTTATTAGCCACAGCCTGGGGAAGCGGTGTAGGTTTGACAGCAGCAGCGATGACTCCTTGCTTGCAGTTGTATGCTTTTTTGGGACAGCAGCTAGCTAAACCTAAAATACCGGAACACGCCTTTAGCGATTGGATTTCTACCTACAGCACTCCTGAATTTGAGATTTTAGCAAAACAACTGGAGAGTTTGGTCGATCGCTACGCAGCACCGTTAACGCCGGAAATAGAAACAACTTATCGCTACGCAATGCTGTGCGAATGGGACTTTTTTCAGTCTGCGTGGGAGGTAGAATAAAATAAGTGCGATCGGCTCTAAGCTACCCACAAAAAACCCGCAAATCTCACCGAAACGTACAGCAAAAATACGCCAAACAATCCCATGAGTCCGCAACCCCAACGAGGCTTAGCAGCAAGCAATAACCCGAGAGATATTGACAGGGACACAATACCGTACGCGTAGCGGTTTATCGAGTTCAGAGCTCCAGAACTCACAAGCAATGCTAGAGAGCAAAAGCCGTAATTTAAAACAATAGTGCTGAGCTTTTTGCGAAAATCCCACAACAAATAGGCACTACCAAAAATCATCACCACTTTGCTGATTGCAGATATTTGGAACCTAAAGACTTGAGCCAGTAAATCTAACCAACTAGGATGTGTCCATGCCTTCTGGACGTGAACAAATGCCAAAGCATCTCCAAAACGAAGAGAACAGTATAGACTGAAACAAAGCAAGCCTAGGGCGCTAGCAAAACCCGCAGCATAAGCGAGGGGAGGTCTTTTTTCCCTCCAAGCTGTCAGCAAAAAAGCAGGTATCAGCGCTAATCCCGGGCCCCTCGCAGCAGTAGTCAAAGCTCCCCAAAAAGCAGCCCAAATATACTCGCCCCTCTCAAAAGCTCGCAAAGCCGATGCTGTCAGAAACAGAAACAATCCTTCTGTATACATGACAGTGCAAAATAGGGAGAACGGACACCATGCCAGAACGGCAGTTGTCCACCTGGCAGCACTGCTGTCATATTTGTCCTCTACCCAAAAATAAAGCAGGATTAATGCAGCTAAAAATGCGAAACTATTGATGAATACCGCTGCTACTTCCAGTTGCATTCCCAGAGCCATGCCCCCCCGAATTAGCAAAGGAAAAAGCGGATAGAAAGCAACAGAATGCCACCTTCCATCATCTGCATAGCTGTAGCCTGCGGTAGCAATTTCGCTGTACCATTTACCGTCCCAATGCGAGAACAGTTCCCAACCGCTTTTGGGTAGAAATCCTCTAACCAAACCCAACGGCGGCGAGTCGCCATAAAATGGGGGAGTCTTGCACACTAAAGGAGCAATTACTTGCATTCCGATCGCAATTACCGATCGGCTCAGCAACCACATAGCAATTACAAAAATTAACCCGTCCCTGCTTTTGTTGCGTTCCAGGAGCCGACTTACTTCTAGCTGTAAATCTGTATTTGTCATGGCTAAAACAGCGCAAGACTGTGGATTTAAAATCCAAGTATAGTGTGCTGCATTCCGATCGCCAACTAGATACGCAAGTACAGCGGTACTGCTAACTTTAGCGTCCGAGTTTATTGGGAATACCTTCGCAGCCGCCGGGAATAGTCTCTCTGGACTTCGAGCCGCACCAAGCGCAGCAGTAATAGCGCTGCTCGTCCGACAGCCGCTTGACAGCCGTAAAATCAGCGCGTTCCACCACAGCGCCGGTATGTTCCCCGGTTTGATAGTCGGGCAATTCCGTGCGGCTGCGGGGAGATGCAGTTTCTGGCGAGCCGTAGAATAATATCGCGGCTCTCATGTCAGCGCGAGCGAGATTGGCGTCGTACAAGATAGCGCGCGAGAGGTTGGCTTTGACTAAATCGCACTTGGACAGATTGGCCCGGACGAGGTTGGCTTCGCTCAAGTCCGTCCACCGCAAGTCGGTGCTGGCCATGTCAGCACCCGCTAGCATGACGTTTAAATCGATGACGCGGACGCCGCGATCCCGATCTTCAGCGTAGCCGCCGTCGCCGTCAAGGATGGGGCGGCCCAAAAGCCGATCGCGCTTCAGGGGAGTAACCAATCTCGACTGCGACAAAAACCGCAGAATTTTAGCTTTACCTTCAGCATCTACACTGCTCATAATTGCAGCGGTACGGCCTTCAGCGATCGCCCTTTCCTGGGGCCAATCTTCCAAAAATCCCTGTTCGTCGAGGGCTAAATCCGACACCCCTTGAAAATAAGCATCGATCGTTTGCTGCTGCGTAATTCTGTTTTGCTGAATCGTCAAATCTTTCGAGATTACATACTGCCGCCAAGCCACGTAAACGCCCAAAATTGCGATCAAAATTTGGCCCAAAGCGCCGATCAGCTCGCCGAGAGCTCCAATCGCCTCCCAGTTAATTTGGATATTGCGGCTTCCCGGTTCAGTATTAGTACCGCTGAGCATCAGCAAGCCCACAGTCCCTGCTAAAAGACCGAAGCAGGCGACGATCAGGGTGCGCCAAGTTGGGGGAATCACCTGCACCCAAATTTTCCCCCAACTCGGCCACATCATCCGCAGCGATAGCCCGATCGCGACGATCGCGCCAATCAAGCCGATCCAAACAACATCATTTGCCAACCCTACAATCATCGCGGCGATCGACCCCAAGATCAGCACCGATGCCGACATTTCAGCAGTAGTTTGTGTCGGGTACTGCGGCGGCAAAAGCTTGCGGGTTGGAGGAGGCGGCGGCAGCGGTTTTTCCGGTTCAGCAGCAGCGACGATTGTCGCTGCTGCTACCGGCACATTAGGACTCGCACCGTTGAGATTTTCTACAGTCGCGATCGACTCAGAAGGATTCGGTTGAGAAGAGTTGGGTTCTGGTGTCATGCGTTGAGGCTAATTCTAACTGTGGCTGGTCATTAAACACAATTTTAACCAACGCCGGACAATTCTAGATAGTATTAGGATAGCAAAATCAACCAATTGCCCTCAAAGAGGTAACATAATATGACACTCGTACTTCCCAATCTGCAAGGCAAACAAATGGGTCAAGTTCTCACCACAATCACCGTCACGAATTTCGTCGATCTAGTTATGGCCGAGCGGGGATTCATTTCGGCTGAGGAAGTTCGCTCTGTAACGATCGATAAGGTTATTGTCGATACCGGAGCGACACTGCTTTCCCTACCAGCTCCGATTATCAGCCAACTCGGTTTAAAACAAGTAGGAGAAAGAGATGTAGAAACATCGGCAGGCATCAGAAAAGGTCGGATTTTTGCCGGGGCTCAAATTATTGTAGAGGGGAGAGAAGGTAGATTTGATTGTTTGGAATTGCCCGAAGGCGTTTCCGCTGTTTTGCTAGGCGTGACTCCCCTGGAAGAACTAGGACTAGAACCTGATTTAAAAAATCAACGGCTGCGAGTATTGCCGATGAATGACCAACAAACATATTTGATGGTCTAGCCGATCGCCCTTCAGTAATGTCTATCTCTCTCTTCTCTAACTCTGCGCCAAGAGCGCTCTCTGCGGTTAAATCATTCCGGATTAAAAAAGTATTTCCCAGTCAGCTATCGAGCCAAATAAGTCTTGAACAAATAGACGCCTTAAAAAATCAACGGCTGCGAGTATTGCCGATAGACAGTCAGCAAACATATTTAATGAGTTAGTCGATTCGTTCGCAGCATCGGACTTTAGTCCTTCTTCAAGATTTCACAAAAAAAAAGTAAAGTCCTAACTACAAACTATTTTCATCACGGTATTTACATACATCTATCGAGCCAAATAAGCCTTGACTAAATACACACCAACCGTCCCCAACATCAAAACAATCATCCCCCAAACGAACTCGATACTAAACCTTTGAGCATTACCCAAAGCTACAATAATTTGCTGCCGCACTATAAAAGCGAATAACCAGCAAATCTCAACTTTCAGCCAAACTAAAAAGCCTCGCGCCAAAAGATATTGGCGCTGTGCATTCTCATCTGTAATCCGTACGGGATATTTAAAAATATGCCCGTAGCGAGATGCTGCAGTCAAAACCGCAAAAAGAATCGCAGCAACAGCCGGCAGCAGCCAAATCATCGCTTTGTCGCCCCAAGCATCAGGCTGGCCGGAAAACCCGAAATGAACCGGAATTCGATCGGGCAAAACCGCCCAAAACTGTACAATGAGCAAAATCGACACTAAAATCGCGATCGCAGCAGCAAGCTCTAAGGCGAAAGCCAGCGGCGAAAGCCTCTGAGAAATCACGGGTCGTGGGTTTGGCGCGTTTCCAGTCATGGGCGTCAAAATTTAGATTAAGATTAAAAAGAATAGTATTGTTTCAAATTTAATCCCAGATAGCGAGTAAGGATTGTATGACGGCTCAGGTTTTGGTTGAAAAGAAAAAGTTAGAAAAACCGCCCCTAACAATACACACATTAGGCGATCGCGTCCTGCGGCAGCCAGCCAAGCGGGTAAAAAGCGTCGATGCAGAAATTCGGCAGCTCGTCCGAGAAATGCTGCAAACCATGTACAGTGCTGACGGCATCGGTTTGGCAGCCCCTCAAGTCGGAGTGCACAAACAAGTTATCGTCCTCGACTGCGAACCGGACAACCCCGAAACACCCCCGTTGGTCTTGATCAACCCCACTATCAAAAGTAGCAGCAGCGACATCACCCTCTTCCAAGAAGGGTGTTTGAGCATTCCGGGAGTCTATTTAGAAGTCAAACGCCCAGACGCGATCGAAGTGTCCTATCGCGACGAATACGGTCGTCCTCAAACTCTGAAAGCGACTGAATTACTGTCGAGGGCAATTCAGCACGAAATGGATCACCTCAACGGAGTGCTGTTTGTAGACAGAGTAGAAAACAAGCTGGCACTGAATGAAGAATTAGTCAAAAATAAATTTTCGCCAAAGGCAGTAAAATCAGTATGATGGCAGGAACTCCTAAAAGTGGTTTATTGTTAGCTCTTTCGTGCATAACGGCGATCGCCGCAGTCGGCTCGATCTTTGAGCTGTCTTCGGGAGAAGCTCAACTCGGCAATTTAGTCACTGGCATCATTCTCGCCCTCAGCATACCGCTCACAGGCATATTTTTCTATGCAGCCGTTCAGGATGCTAGAGCAAATTTATGAGCAGAGTCATTAGTCATCAGTCATTAGTCAGCAGTTAGTTGTTCTTGGTTATTGGTTATTGGTGAGTTTGCCTGTATTAGTTATTGTTGATTTCTAGTTGTTGAGTGTTAGCGGTTAGTTGTTGATTGTTACGAATAACTAATAACTGCTCGCCTCGCATCAATCACAAATAGCTAATAACTAATGATTGACAACTGATGACTAATAACTAATAACTAAGGACTAAGGACTAATGACTAATAAATAATGACTAATGAAATCGGATTTCTGCGACAAGTGCCAGCCAAAGGCGCTGCGGGAGCGCCAGCATCCAAGTACCAACTTTCAGAATATCGGGAAGTCGCGATCGGACGCGATCGCAACTGTCAAATAGCTTTAGAGTCGATCGCCTACGGCATGGTTTCCCGCCGCCACGCGACAATCCGCCCCCTCACTAAAGGCAATTTTCCGAGATGGGAAATTTGCGACCTCAACAGCGCTAACGGCACTTATATCAACGGCATCAAGCTGGAAGGCTGCCAAATATTAGAAATGGGCGATCGCATCAGCCTCGGTATAGACGGCCCCGAATTTATATTTGAAACTCCCCTAAACAAGATCCCAAATCACCCGCGGTTCGCCGCACCAAATCCGAGATTTCCCAATGCCGACGAACAGGAACATCTCACTTTTACCCAATTATTTCCCATCGCCTCCACAGGCAAACAATTAAGCCAAAAAGCTTATCTCTATCCCGGCATTGCCACAGTGATTTTTGTGGTGTCGATGTTTGTAGCAGTCGGAAATTCAGTAGCCTTCAACTTGCTGCTAGCTGGCTATCTTTCCGGTGCAGCTTACTATTTTATATATCAGTTGTGCGGCAAGCACAAGCCTTGGTGGGTCTTATTTTCTGCGGCCTCAGCTACCGTCTTAATTTTGCTCAGCCCGTTACTGATCGGCTTTATCGTAGTATTTCGAGAAATTTTGCCGGGCCGACTGCCAGTAGAGGGCGAACAAATCAATTTTTTCTCTTTCTTAATCAGAATGTTTTTCGGGGCCGGGCTGATGGAAGAATTGCTGAAAGCCCTGCCCGTTTTGGGCGCGATGCTGCTGGGAAACTGGCTGCGCAATCCGTGGCGCGATCGCGTTGGCGTCTGGGAACCTTTAGACGGAATTCTGTTAGGAAGTGCCTCGGCAGTGGGCTTTACGCTGTTAGAAACCCTGGGGCAGTACGTTCCCAATATCATTCAAAATATCACCCTGCAAGCAGGGCCAGAAGCCGCAGAATTAGTAGGATTGCAGTTGCTAATTCCCCGCATTTTGGGTTCCGCAGCCGGACACATGGCTTACAGCGGCTATTTCGGATATTTTATCGGTTTGAGCGCTCTCAAACCCAGGAAACGCTGGCAAATTTTGGGCGTAGGCTATTTCAGCGCTTCGGCACTTCATGCTTTGTGGAATGCGTCGGGAACCGTCAGCGTGCTGTTGCTGGCTGTCGTGGGAGTTTTGTCCTACGCGTTTCTGGTAGCGGCGATTTTGAAAGCCAGAGCTCTGTCTCCCAACCGCGCTCAGAATTTTGCAACTCGCATATCTTCGGAAAAGTGACTGCTGACTGCTTAATTGTGGACAATAGCCCGTGAAGCTGCCATTTTTTTCTTGTGTTTTAACCAGCTTAAACCTGCCAATGCTAAAGCTGTTCCTGCAACTGTTATGGGTTCGGGAACTGGTTCGGCTTCGGTATCCACTAGCGTGTAAGAAACAGGGGTATCGCGGACAATCCTTCTATCAGCTAGATTTACACGGTCTGGGTTTATGCTTCTACTATATACCTCGCTATACCCCCAGAAATAAGATGTCCACCTACTAGGATTACTCCACCCGCTCGTATCCATAGACCAAGATGCCGTGCCGCTATACTTGAGGTAAACAGGCCCATAGGGTTCGTCTGGAGGAATGATTATTTCTCTCATCGCTGTGTCGCCGCCCCTTGCTCGCAGTCCGCGAAAATCCCCTTGATAAAATAAAGCTGTAGCCCCGGCCAAATTGTAGTATTTTTTGCCTTCTAGTCCCCTAAAGCCAATAATGAGAATAGTGTTTAATATTCCCTCGGAAACTGCAACTTGTTCCTCTCCTATTCCTGTAAGCGAGGAGTTATTGAACTTGAAAAAACCGCTACCGACACCACCGTCGGCTTGGAAATTGTAGGTGAGTACGGCGGCTTCTGCTTTGTCAACTACTGCCAATGACAAGGCTGCACAACTTAAAATTGTGCTGCCGATCGCACTTCCGAATCTCTGCATTTGTTTTTGATTCATTGTCTGCCTCATCTGGTTTTACCTGAGTGTAGTTTGATTGTAGATAGCCATCGCCAGTAAGTATCCGCATTCTTAACATAATTTTTTTTTATTTCCAAGATTGCCAAATATAAACATCGGAACTTCTACGGATAAGCTGCGTGTAATATTTGTATAATTTATGACTTTTAACTATTACTTTTGAACCGAAACCAGAAAAAAGTTCGTAGGCGTAAGCCGGGGCGTAGCCATCGCACCGCAAAAATAGGCGATCGGCTGGTGCTGCGGCGGTGTTGCGGGCGATCGGCTTTCAAATACATACTCAATCTATTTTGTCAATACCAAATTCAGAGAAATTTTAGCTGGTTGCTTCTGCTGTCTGCCTTCTGCACGGAGGCCCCTTCCTTCTCTTAGAAAATCTTCACAAAGAGATTGACTGTGATACTATCTGGATGGCTGTGAGTAGCTGAGGGAAGCCAAAAGGCTTGATTCCTGTGGTGGAGGAGAATCCAGGAGTGCTAGATAGGATGTCATTGGGATACGCAAATGTTTTCGCCCAGCGAAGTCAACCCGAACCCCTTCGCATTGGGGTAATTGGGGTTGGCAATATGGGGCAGCACCACACGCGAGTTTTGAGCTTGCTAAAAGATATCGAACTCGTGGGTGTTGCAGATATAAATGTCGAGCGGGGAATTGATGTAGCCAGTAAATACCGGGTTCGCTTTTTTGAAGACTACCGGGATTTGCTCGCCCACGTAGATGCAGTTTGCGTCGCCGTTCCAACTCGCCTGCACCACCCTGTGGGGATGTCTTGTCTCCAAGCGGGTGTTCACGTTTTAATCGAAAAGCCGATCGCGGCTAGTATTGCTGAAGCCGAATCCTTGGTCAACGCGGCCGCAGAATCCCACCGGATTTTGCAGGTGGGTCACATCGAGCGGTTCAATCCAGCTTTTCAGGAACTCGGCAAAGTGCTGAAAACTGAAGAGTTGCTGGCATTGGAAGCTCACCGGATGAGTCCCTATTCCGATCGGGCCAACGACGTATCGGTAGTCTTGGATCTGATGATCCACGACATCGATTTGCTGCTGGAATTGGCAGCTTCGCCAGTGGTGAAGCTGACGGCTAGCGGCAGCAGGGCTTCAGATTCGGGTTATTTAGACTATGTAACAGCGACGCTGAACTTTGCTAACGGTATTGTTGCCACTCTCACTGCGAGCAAGGTGACGCACCGCAAACTTCGTTCCATCGTCGCTCACTGCAAGAATTCTCTGACAGAGGCCGATTTTCTCAACAACGAAATCTTGATTCACCGCCAAACAACCGCTAATTACGTGACAGATTACGGTCAGGTGCTTTACCGTCAAGATGGGTTGATCGAGAAAGTTTACACCAGCAATATTGAACCGCTCCACGCAGAATTGGAGCATTTTATTAATTGCGTGCGGGGTGGAAATCAGCCTTCTGTTGGGGGAGAACAAGCTCTGAAAGCTCTGCGGCTTGCGAGTTCGATCGAGCAAATGGCTCTCGACGGTCAAGCTTGGTATCCGAAAGAGCTAGAACCTACTTTGCAAGTTAATTAGATCCAGATAAATTATGTCGTTTCCGGGTGCTTCTACAGTTTGGGTTTGTTGTTGTTAGTTGGGTAACTGTGCCCGTGCAACCGGATTCGATATCACAATTTATCCCCAAAAAGAACGACTATTTGACAACTGATAGTTTGGCTAACTAGCTGATTGCCTTTAGGACTCAGGTGAATGCTATCTCGATACAAATTTGGAAGTTCCACCGCTGAATTAAAAATAGGAAGAAAATCTATGTAAGTAATTTTCTCACTTTCGACGAATTCGGCGAGACGCAATCGAGCCTTGACTTCCCAGTCGCGAAAGCCCGCCTCGTCGAATTCGTGCCGTTTAGGCGTCAGGCCCAGCAAAAACTGAATGTTGGCTCTTGCGGCTTCGGTATTGATTTGGCGGATCGCTTCTAAGTTGAGGCCGACTAAATCCCCAGTTTCGCCCGATCGTGCGATTGATTGGCTCCCAGGTGCTGGCAGCAGATAGCGGCTCCACAGTTCTGCTGTTGCTAGCACGGGTTGGCGATCGGGGTAAGATCGATCGCGCCCCACAACCGCACTATTCGGAGCTGATGCAAACAAATCGTCCGTATTCAGCAGCAACACCAACACCTTTGCCCCAAAAAGGCCGAACCGCTTGATGTAACCAAGTTGATTCCTCGGCCCCCAAGAATTGGCTGAGGCGTTGAGAACTTCACATTCGGAATACTTGACTTTTGAATGCAGTTGTGCATTAGTAGTTGCCAGATTGGGCAGTTGCAGCCTCAACTGCCGAGCCGTGATTTCTGATATGGTGTCTGTCTGGTCAGTCCACCAGCCGCCGTTAGCAACGGAATCTCCCAGCAGCAAAACGCGCAGAGTTTCCGGCACCGGAAGCGGGTCGATCGCTCCGGCACGCATAGAATATTCGTTAATCGCAATTCGGTTGCCCAAGCGGCGCACCATCTGATCGGGCGCCAACAAATAGCCGCACTCGCGATCGGCAATGTAAATCAAGGGATTGCCAAAACCCAGCAGCAGGCGCAGCAAGACTTCCAGCACGATCGACAATCCTGCGGCGACAGCCAAAATTATCAGAGCAATTTTCAAACTCAAAACCTCGATCGAACTTATCAGCCCCAGTAATCGAAAATCCTATGACTTTAGGCTTTTGCCGAGTTAACTGCTTAATAAAGTCTACCGATCGCCTCTGTGGATATAAAATTCTAAAATATACCGTCAAAATTCGCCGTCAGCCGTCAGTCAACTTGGTGGTTTCAGGAAACCCGTGGACTTAAAACAAATATTCAAAACGCCGAATCCCATAATCGGTGTCGTACATTTACAGCCTCTGCCAACTTCTCCCCGCTGGGGGGGGAACCTCAACGCGATTATCGGAAGAGCCGAGCAAGAGGCTACAGCGCTGGCTTCTGGCGGCGCAAACGGTATCATAGTCGAAAATTTTTTTGACGCTCCTTTTGCCAAAGATAGAGTAGATCCCGCTGTTGTGAGCGCGATGACGCTGATCGTCGAGAGGCTGACCAATCTGGTGACATTGCCTATAGGCATTAACGTGTTGCGAAACGACGCCCACAGCGCGATCGCCATCGCTTCCTGTACCAGCGCCCAATTCATCCGCGTCAACGTCCTCAACGGCATCATGGCCACAGATCAAGGCTTGATCGAAGGCCAAGCTCACCAGCTACTGCGCTATCGGCGAGAATTGGGCAGCGATGTCAAAATATTAGCAGACGTGTTAGTCAAGCACGGGCGACCCCTAGGCAGCCCCAACTTGACCACAGCCGTTCAAGAAACGATCTCCCGCGCCTTAGCCGATGCCGTAATCCTCTCCGGCTGGACAACCGGCAGCCCTCCCAATCTCGAAGACTTGGAACTCGCGAGTGCAGCGGCGGCGGGAATTCCAGTTTTCATCGGCAGCGGCGCCTCGTGGGAAAACATTTCCACTCTCATGCAGGCGGCTGACGGCGTAATTGTCTCGAGTTCCCTGAAGCGAAACGGTCGCATCGAACAGCCCATCGATCCGATCCGCGTCAGTCAGTTTGTAGAAGCCGCCCGCCGCAGCTTGGCAGAAAAAGCAGAAAACACTGAGGCTAACGGTGCTGGCCGCCAAGCGCCGGAACTGGGAAAAGTAAAAAGTAAAATGGGTAATGGGTAATGGGTAATGGGTAATTTGTTGGTTGTTATTTGTTAGTTGTTGGTTGTTATTTGTGAGTTGTTATTTGTGGGCGCACAAAGATGAATAACTAATCACCAATAACCAATAACTAATAACCAATTCCCGATGCCCAATGCCCGATGCCCGATGCCCAATTACCAAATTATCAAAAATGATTCGCCGACGTTCAACCCCTTGGATTCATCGCTGGTCTCGGACTGTAATGGCAGCGATCGCAGCCATCGGCGTCGTAGAAACAGCCTATCTCACGATCGCCAAATTCACGACAGGCTCCGTCATTTGTCCCACCAGCGGCTGCGACAAAGTTCTCAACAGTCCCTACGCTACAGTTTTTGGCACGGTGCCTTTAAGTTTGTTAGGCTGTCTGGCTTACCTGAGCATAGCAATTTTGGCATTAGCTCCCAAAGCTGTAAATCCCGACACCAACAAAGGACTGCACTCTCAACTGCAAAAGTGGACTTGGCAAGCGCTATTTATCATCACCGCTGCGATGGTAATTTTTAGCAGCTATTTGATGTATTTGATGGCTTTTGAAATTAAAGAACTGTGCATTTACTGCATTAGTTCCGCCGTATTTTCGCTGTCGCTGTTTGTACTGGTGCTAGTCGGCCGCGAGTGGGAAGATATCGGGCAGTTGGTGTTTACAGGCATTTTGGTAGCGATGGTGAGTTCGATCGGCGCTTTGGGACTCTACAACAGCGTCCGCGCGCCTGCTGCTTCTGTCTCTACCCCCGGCATTGTACCTCCAGCCGTCACTACAACCTCCGGGCCCGCACAAATTGCTTTAGCCCGCCACCTCCGGCAAATCGGCGCTAAAGAATACGGCGCTTATTGGTGTCCCCACTGTCACGATCAAAAAATGCTCTTCGGCAAAGAAGCAGCCAAAATAATTGATTATTTTGAATGCGATCCGAGGGGGCAAAATTCCCGGGCTGAAATTTGCCAAGCTGCTGCTGCAAATGTTAAAGGTTTCCCGACTTGGGAGATTAACGGTCAGTTTTACTCTGGGACGCAAACTTTGGACAAACTCGCTGATTTATCCGGTTACACGGGCCCGCGCAACTTTCAAAACTGACACAAAAGTTGGAGATTTTAGAGGGCAGATTTGAGATTTTTTGGCATGAAATATCCAGGCTTTCATATCAATTCCGGCTGCATCGGAATTAAGATTATCCGAAATCAGGACGCGGCGCGAAAGCCTTTTTCCTACAATTAATCGCCGCGCAAGAAACGGCACTGCCGCGTCCTCTATATTATTCCGGTGCAGCCGGAATTGATATCGTTTCCGCCTGCATCGAAATGATAGGAGAGGACACGGCACTGCCGTGTCCCTACCCATTAATTGTAGGGACACGGCACTGCCGTG
>JAUBOG010000837.1:0-1507 GCA_036700105.1 Microcoleus occultus BM001215583 | reverse complement strand
GAAAAATCTCCCGCAGTTGAAGCCAAAAATCCCACTGTTTCCGAAATCCCCAATTCCACGACAAATTCTGTTGAGACAAAAACCGAAAAATCTCCCGTAGTTGAAACTCAAAAGCCGACTGTTTCGGAAATTCCCAATTCCCAGACGAATCCTGTTGAAACAAAAACCGAAAAATCTCCCGCAGTTGAAATTCAAAAGCCGACTGTTTCCGAGATTTCCAACTCTGCGACTAATTCCACTGAGACAAAGCCGGAAAATTCCCCAGCGATAGAAACCAAAAAGCCGACTGTTGCGGAAATTCCCACCTCCGAGACAAATCCTGTTGAAACAAAAACCGAAAAATCTCCCGTAGTTGAAACTCAAAAGCCGACTGTTTCAGAAATTCCCAATTCTGCGACTAATTCCACTGAGACAAAAACCGAAAATTCTCCCGTAGTTGAAACTCAAAAGCCGACTGTTTCAGAAATTCCCAATTCCCAGACAAATTCGACTGAGACAAAGCCGGAAAATTCCTCAGCGATAGAAACCAAAAAGCCGACTGTTTCGGAAATTCCCAATTCCCAGACAAATTCGACTGAGACAAAAACCGAAAAATCCCCCGCAGTTGAAGACAAAAAGCCGACTGTTTCAGAAATTCCCAATTACCAGACAAATCCTGTTGAAACAAAACTAGAAAATTCCCCAGCAGCAGAAACTCAAAACTCGACTGTTTCGGAAATTATCAATTATCCAAC
This sequence comes from Microcoleus occultus BM001215583, assembly GCA_036700105.1. Classification (GTDB taxonomy): domain Bacteria; phylum Cyanobacteriota; class Cyanobacteriia; order Cyanobacteriales; family Microcoleaceae; genus Microcoleus. The sequence goes on along the minus strand of JAUBOG010000837.1, from coordinate 773 downwards.
AAATCCTGTTGAGACAGAAATCGACGAAATCACAGGTGACACAATTGAAAAACCCGTCTTTATTCAACCAGAAAAACTAGAAATAGCGACAATACCCACAGAATCCACAGACATTCTCACTGGGGAAATGGAAAACACCTCCCCAACTCCTATCGACAGCCTCGAAAATGCTGGCGAAACTGCTGACAATTTACCGCTAATTTCTCCCGATGAAATTTCCACGCTGTGGGAAAGTCTCAACAGGATATTACCCCAACAATTCCCTAACATTCCCGAAACAGAATCCAGTCAAAATCATCAACCATCCGCATCAGAATATTCAGAATATATAGTTAGCGATAGCACAACTATTATTCCCGAAATCGCTGTCACCGAAAACCATCACTCGCAACAATCGGAAAACATTACCGCCGACAGCGAAAATCAGCCTCCAACAACTATCTATGAATATGTAAACCCCGACTTCGACTCCGAAAACATTGCAATTACTCCCGAAATACCATCCGACGCAAACAATCAGCCAGACAATTCACAAAATATCATCGCCGACTCCGAAATCGCAACTTCAACTGACAGTGACTCCGAAACAAATATCAACGAATACGCAGTTACTGACACAGAAACCCAACCAGAAACAACCCCCAACCTCCCCCAACAAAACCCACCATTTATCGGTATCATCGACACCGGGTTTATCGCCAACAATCCCAACATCGACTACAGCCAAATCAGACTCGGAAAAGACGTAATAGAGGGCGACAACAATCCCCTAC
>JAUBOG010000836.1:0-1515 GCA_036700105.1 Microcoleus occultus BM001215583 | reverse complement strand
GATGTCAGGAAGTTCGGCAACGGATTCTGTAACGGATTTAACGGATTTAACGGATTTAACGGATGTCAGGAAGAAGGAAGAATTTTAGACTGACAATACCCAATGCCCTGTTTGGCCCATGCCCTGATTCTATCCTTTGACTCCGGCGGCGGTTTCTGTCGGCACAATGTATTTTTGCAACAGCAAAAACAGTCCTAAAACTGGTATAATGGAAATGATCGAACCCGCCGCAACCAAACGCCAATCTAAAGAAAATGTCCCGGCTAAATTAGCTACACCTAAAGGCAAAGTGTAATATTCCGGCCTGTCTAAAACTAGCAGCGGCCACAGAAAATCGCTCCAAGAACCGATAAATACGAAAATCCCTAAAGTGACTAAAGCCGGCTTAATTGCTGGAATCATGACGTGCCACCAAATGCCTAATTCTGTGCAGCCGTCGATGCGGGCGGCTTCTTCTAATTCCTTGGGAACTGCGAGGAATGCTTGCCGCAGTAAAAATATGCCGAAGGCTGAGGCTAATCCGGGAAAGATGACGCCTAAATAACTGTTTTTTAATCCGAGTTGTACTGTCAATATGTACAGCGGAATCATGACTATTTGGAAGGGAATCATGATTGTGGAAACGATCGCAATTAAAATCGCTTCGCGGCCGCGAAAGTTGAGTCTGGCTAAGGGGTAAGCGGCGAGGGCGCAAAACAGGACGTTGATGCTAACTGTGAGGCCGGCAATCAGGCTGCTGTTGAACAGGTAGCGCCCGAAGGGGCTGGTTTGCCAAACTTTGATGAAGTTTTCGAGGGTTGGCTGTTGCGGCCACAGTTGCGGGGGAAATTGAAAGATGTTTTCGCTGGGGGATTTGAGGGAGGTACTGAGCAGCCACAGCAGGGGAAACAGCATTAAAAGTCCGATCGCGCTCATCATCCCGTAGATCCACAGCGTGCTCCACCGCGAGGGACTGCGGTTTGAGGAATTTGGTTTTTTAGTTTTGAGATTGTTCATTATTGGGATATGATAATAAGTCCTTGCTTCGCGAGAAGCCTTGTTTGTCCATAAGGGATTATTGCCATGAAAGCGTTTATTTACGAAACAATGTACATTCTGCGCCCGGATTTGGGTGAGGAAATGACTGACCAGGCGATCGCGAAATATCAAACAATTTTGCGCGATCAAGGTGCGGAAAATATCGAAACTCAGCACCGCGGCAAGCGCCGTTTGGCTTACGAAATCGGCAAGCACCGCGACGGAGTATACGTTCAAATGAACTATACAGCTCCCGGCGCTGCAATTTTCCCGATGGAGCGCGCGATGCGTTTGAGCGAAGAAGTGATTCGCTATTTGACGATCAAGCAAGATGTGCCGGATGCACCGGAAGCTGAAGCTGAAGAGGAAGCTGCTGCTTAGAAATCGTGTTGTTGACTTAGCGTCTTGGTAGTACGGATCTACTGTTTGATGATTAGGCCAGATCCCCCCCAGGGTAAACGCATCTAGTTTGGGAAGAATAATCAGTGGCTGAAAGCC
>JAUBOG010000835.1:0-1519 GCA_036700105.1 Microcoleus occultus BM001215583 | reverse complement strand
GGTACATTTTGAGTCGTTAGAATACTTCTGGTAACTATTCCCCGATAGGGGAGGCGTGAGCCGTGCCTGAAATTAAACTCATAGGACTTACGCATAAGCTCTATCTGTAGTATAAAAATTGTGCATTTTACCGCTACCAATAGTCTTACCAAGTATTTTTTGCGTAAGTCCTGGCTCAGTTGTTAGCGCTGGCGCGCCGAACACACTACCGCAAGGAAAAATTGCTAAACCATCTGCTGCTGAGATACAGCAAAAAAGCACGGCATGAAGAAAAAATAGAAAGCAAAAGGTTTGAGCGAGTGGAAGCTGATTCCAGAGCGCAAGACTGGGGCAATTTACACCTCGCTTACTTGCGGTTTTGGAAATTTTCAAGGTGCAACAGGGTCGGCGGTCGCGAGCTTATTTTAACCAATGGAGAGAAACATTAAAACTCACTGATTGACCACCCAAAAGGTTGCTCAAATCAAAAAATAATAGTAAAATATATGTGGTCTTTGTAGACAATTTAGTGTTGCAAAAAATCACTTAACCCTCCTAAATTATACAGCAATAGGCTCCGAATTTTTGCAGGAGAGGGCATCAAATTTAGATGCCCCTCCCCAAATGCACGACTATTCTTGCGGAGCGACAATATATTCGCACTCTAAAGCCTCTGTACCTGACGCAGGCGTTCCAAACGGTGCAATCAGTAGAGGAGCGGTAGGACTTGCCATTAACACCCGCAAATCCGAGCTAGAAATCGCTTTAGCTGTATCAATCAAATAGCGAATATCGCACTTGAGACGAAACTCACAGCCCCAGAGTTTAGCATCAACTGTCTCAGTTCCTGAACTGAGAGTATTGTTGAGTGATGCTCGCAATTGTTGGGCATCTAAATCGAATTCTAAAATAGCTGTTAGGTGAGACTTGTCGCTGTGAGAAGCTAACCTCTCTAAGGCTTTTAAAAAGCTCAGCCTCTCAACCACCACTTGATGGCTAAATTGATGTCGATAGGGAGCGATAATTTGGTCACAAATCGGATATTGCCCTTCTAGCAACTTCGTGGTCAACCGCCAATTATTCCACTCGAATGCGACAAAATTACTAGGTTGCTCTGGCAAACCTTCATAGTAAATCGTAACTTTGTCAGCAGAATTCAAAGAACGCTCCAATAACCGGAGTACCTTAGCAGGGACAGTAAAATTAACTACTTGACGGCTCAAAAGATAGGAATTGCTGCTTTCGTTCAATCCTAAAACCATGGCTACCCGATGCCCATCTGTCGTCCAAACTCTCAGTTGATCGAGTCCTCTGTCTGCGTCGTGACTGAGTTGAAAATTCCCTCCTGTTAAAATGCGCTTGTTTTCCTCAGAACTTACAGCAAATAAGCTAGCTTTTAGGACAGAAATTAACACGCTAGCAGGAAGCGTTACAAGTTTCTGTTGAACGCTGGGGATAGCCGGAAATTCGTCCGCAGCTAGCCCGCGAATGGCGTGCTTGCTTCTTGACGCACTCAGAGTGGCACTGACTGATGGAACGT